>NZ_CP048272.1:0-319100 GCF_019469425.1 Bifidobacterium asteroides
CAGCTGGTGAAGACCGCTCCATACCCTGTGCAAACCCTGTCATAGCAGGAGAATAGGCCTCCTTACTTATCCACAAATTACATCACTGTTATTCACATTCATCGTAGATACAACACGCTATCCTGTGGATAACCGCGCAAAGTCGGTGTAACAATGAGCTACTGTCTACTCTGAGAGAAGCAGGAAGACCGGGAAATCCGTCGTCGAGAAGAGAGGAGCACACTGATGGCGCAGGATCCGCTGGATGCCGCTGCCCAGGCCAAGAGAATCTGGGATTCGGTCCTGCAGGTGCTCCGCTACAGCAGCTCATTGACCTCCAGAGACAAGGGCTGGCTGGAGGACATCACCCCCGAGGCGGTTTTCGGCACCACCATCGTTCTCAGGGTCTCCTCCAAGGCCACTCAGGAGGCTGTGCAGGGACCGCTCAGCCAGCCGCTCCTCAATGCATTGCAGCTGGTCACCAACCAGGAAATGTTCCCGGCCATCAAAATCGTCTACCCAGAGCAAATGGCCAAGCAGAAAGCTGCCGATCAACAGAATGACCAACGCGCGTCCGCCATGGCTGGCTCTGTCCCGGGCAGCGGCGAGTTCCGTCAGGTTCCCGGTCCTGCTCAGGATCCCTATAGCGACTACCAGCGTCAGGCCGGCATCGACCGATCGCCCGGCTCAGAGACCCACTCGGACTGGCGGACCGAGAATGCTGGAACCTCCAAGTCCCCGATTGTTTCTGTCAATGACTTCCACGAAGGCACCTATGTGCCTATGACCCTGGATATGCAGGCCGAACTGTCCGAGCCCTCCCCCGCTGTGAGGTCAACGGCAGGCGCTGATGCCGACCAGCAGAGCGAGGCAGAGAGGACCGCATCCCGACCCGCCTTCACCGTGCCCCGCTTCCCCATGAGCCAGAACCGAGTGGAGCGCGACCCGCAGACCCACCTGAACAAGAATGCCACCTTTGATACCTTCGTCCCAGGCGACTCCAACCGCTTTGCGCGAACCGTAGCCTTGGCCGTGGCCGAAGGGTCAGGCCAGGATTTCAATCCTTTATGTATCTACGGCAGCTCAGGCCTGGGCAAGACCCACCTGCTCAACGCCATTGGCAACTATGCCCTGGTCAAGGATCCTTCGCTCAAGGTCCGATACGTCAACTCGGAGGAATTCACCAACGAATTCATCGACGCCTTGCAGAACTCCACCCAAGGGTCGGGCCAGATCGCGGAATTCAACCGCCGCTATCGGCAGGTGGATGTGCTTCTTATCGATGATATCCAGTTTCTGGGGGGCAAGGAAGCCACCCTGGACCAATTCTTCCACACCTTTAATGCCTTACATGACGCCAACAAGCGCATCGTCATCGCCTCGGACGTGGCCCCCAAGAATCTGAAAGGCTTCGAATCACGACTGATCTCGCGTTTCGATTCGGGTCTGACTGTGGATGTCAAACCTCCGGACCGGGAGACCCGGGTGGCCATCCTCAGAATGATGGCCTCCATGAACGGGGTCAGCATTCCCAACGAGGTTCTGGATCTGATCGCGGAACGCTTCACCGAGAACATCCGAGAGCTTGAGGGGGCCCTGACCCGTGTCACCGCCGTGGCCAGCCTTAACAATCAGCCGGTCACCACAGCCCTGGCCGAACAGACTCTGCAAGACTTCTTCTCTACGGATGTGGAGATCAAGCCCACTGACATCATCTCCCAGGTGGCCAAATACTTCCATCTGACCTTTGACGACATTGTCGGCCGCACGCGCACCAAGAACATCGCCCTAGCCCGACAGATAGCCATGTATCTGGCGCGGGAGATGACCAGCATGTCCTTGGTAGATATCGGCGAGGTCTTCGGTGGCCGCGATCACACCACAGTCATGCACGCCTATACACGTATCTCCAATGAGATGCAGGAAAAACGAGAGATTTACAACTACGTCATGGAGCTGACCGTCCGGCTCAAACAGCCTCAGGAATGATACGACACGCAGACACCACTGTGGATCGACAGAAAAAGATATCCACCTACTTATCCCCGGATGTGGGCAAACTTTGGGAATAACCCACTGATTTTCCGGGGATAAATGGTGCATCTTCCGCGAACAAATCACATGTTTTTGTGGATAACTAAGCAGAACTCCAAACTTGTGGATAACTTGGCTTTTTAATCACACTAATTACACTACTTATCCACACTACTTAAGTGATGCCTATCCACTGCATTGCAAGGATCTGAGAACTTATCCACACCATCCACCAAGCTTATTACGATGACTCAATGTATATTTATGCAATAGTCACCTTCACACTCAAGCACACCTGCTCACTCCAACCACATCACCCGACCTATTCGATAGAATGAATCCAGTTCATTCATCGACAAGAAGGCTCCCATGAAAGTAGAAGTGAATTCATCCGCACTCTCGGATGCAGTGGCATGGACCACCCGCATCATCCCCTCCCGACCGGCTTCGCCGATCCTGGCAGGCATCAGGATGGAAGCCTCTGACGGAACATTGAAGCTCTCTGCTTTCGATTACGAGGTTTCAGCGAGGAACCACATCGAGGCAGGCATCGACGAATCCGGAACAGCCTTGGTGCTGGGTAAACTGCTAGCTGACATCACAAAATCCCTGCCATCAGAGAAAACCTACCTGTCAACCGAGGGATCCAAGATGACCATTACCTCGGGCAAATCCACTTTTTCTCTGCAACTGATGCCTGACAGCGAATACCCCGATCTCCCTGCCGTTCCTGAGCCCATGGGCCAGGTAGATGCTGAGACCTTCATTCAGTCCATCTCCCAGTCCATCGTCGCTGTTTCCCGGGAAGAGAGCCGTCCGGTGCTGACCAGCGTCAAAACCGAGATCACTGGGGACAAGGTGGTCATGACCGCCACCGACCGTTTCAGGCTCTCCCGTTCAAGCTTCACTTGGACTCCTCGCGATGCCAACTTCTCCACCTCCATGCTTATCCGCGGCTCTTTGCTGCGGGACATCGCCCGTTCCCTGGACGAGCACCAGAACGTGACCATGGATTATGAAGCCGACAACCCCACCATCATGGGCGTGGAAAACGCTGGCAAAATATCCACTACCCAGCTGATCGACGGGGAATTCCCTGCAGTAGATCGTCTCTTTTCAGACGAGTACCCCATCCAAGCTGTCATCGCCCGGCAGGATCTGATCGACGCCATCAAGCGTGTGGCCCTAGTAGCCGAGCGCAATGCCCCAATCCGTATGGTTTTCTCCGGCAACGAGGTGACCCTGAGCGCAGGCACGGCTGACGAAGCGCAGGCCCATGAAGTTCTGCAGGCGGATCTGGACGGTGAGGACATCACAGTGGCTTTCAATCCCAACTACCTGATCGACGGGTTGGGCGCCATTGCTGAGCCTTTTGTCCGCATCAAGATGACCTCGGCAGTCAAGGCTGTAGAGTTCAACGGCCAGCAGGAGCAGGATTCCGAAGAGTCCATGGACTACCGTTACCTGCTTGTGCCCATGCGCTTCAACAACTGACACCTGGGCAGGTTCGAGGAACAATCGCCATGCACATCTCCCGTCTGGTTCTGGATCACTTCCGTTCCTGGGAGCATTGCGTCCTCGATTTGGAGCCCGGGGTGACCATTCTCGAAGGACGGAACGGCCTGGGCAAGACCAACCTGGTCGAGGCCATCGAGGTCCTGTCTGCCGGCGGCAGCCATAGGACTTCATCTTCCCTGCCCCTGGTAGAGCGTGGACAGTCCAAGGCCACCATCAGGGCCAGAGTGAAGCAGGACGGTACCGCCACCGACTATGAGCTGACCATTGCCGCCAAGGGATCCAACCGTGGAAGAATCAACGGTGGGCCGTCCCTCTATCAGCGTGATTTGGTAGGCCGGGTGCCCTGCGTGACTTTCAGCCCCGAGGACCAGCTGATGGTCTCAGGAGAGCCGGCAGCCAGGCGGGCCGTGCTGGACCAGGCCGGCAGCCAGCTTGATACCGACTACTTCCAAGTTCGGCAGGATTTTCGCCATGTGGCCAGGCAGCGCGCTGCACTGCTCAAGCAGCTCTCCCAGGCGGGCCATGACGCCTCAGGTGATGGGCGCGATGCCGCTCTGTCCGGCCTTGAGATCTGGACTGGGCAGTTTATTCGCATCGGGCTGGATTTGAGCCGGCGACGAGCGGCTCTGGTAGAGGCCCTGGACCAGCCCTTCACCGATTTGTATGGTCGGCTGGCAGGACCTGGTCAGGACGCTCGATTGACCTACCGCCCTTCTCTGGAGGAGATCGGACCCGACAGGCAGACCGGTCCCGAGGTCGCCGAGGCCGTCAGTCGTCACTTTCAGCGGATATACCCGGGAGAAGTGGCCCGGGGCACCAATCTGATCGGTCCCCAGCGCGACGATCTGGCTTTTACCCTCAACGGCATGCCTGCCAGGGAGTTCGCCTCCAACGGTGAGATGTGGACCCTGGCCCTGGCTCTGAGGCTGGCTCTGCTGCAGGTGGTCAAGGACCGTCGCTCTCTGGAGCCCATCGTCATTCTGGATGATGTCTTCGCCCAGTTGGATCGCGGACGCAGGGATCAGATTCTGGACTTTGCCCGTCAGCAGGACCAGGTGCTGATCACTGTGGCCGCCGACAGTGACATCCCATCCTTGCAGGGCGCCAGGCTGGTGGATGTGTCCCGGCTGAGGCCCGTGCAGCCATCCGATCCGGCTGCCCAGGATCCGGCCATCGCCAGTGCCATGCAGGATCTGCGTCGAACCAGGGGGACAGCTCAAGACGACTCGGATATATCGGATGGGCCGAAGGGGAACGACCTGTCATGAAGGCGCCCATAATTGAAACCCTGCACTTGGACCAGCGTCGACTGCCGGCCCTGGTCTTCGAGGGCTGCACCCGACGGGCGGCCACTCGTCAGCAGAGGGAGAACAGTTCCCGTAAGGCCTGGTATGCATTCGGCAAGCCCGGCCGCGACCCAGCCAAACTGGGAGGCGTGGTTACCAGTCTGGCTGCCGGAAGCGGGTGGACCAGCCATCTGAAGATGGCCCGGCTGCGCAACCAGTGGGACAGTGTGGTGGGACCCGGTATCGCCGCCCATTCGAGAGTGGTCTCCTACCGGGATGGCGTGCTGATCATTCAGGCGCAGACAACGGTCTGGGCCACTCAGCTGACCTACCTGGTCCCCCAGCTCCAAGCGACTATTGTCAAGCGGCTGGGCATGCCGGTAAAGCAGATCCGGGTGACCGGCCCCCACAACTACAGTTTCCGCCGTTCGCGGTTCGATCCACCTGGCCGAGGCGTGCGCGACACCTATGGATGAACCCATAATCTGCGAATACCGTCTTCCCAGCTTTCTGTAAGCCTAAAGTCCCCTAGAGCTGGTAATCTATAGGTTATAGGGTCAAACGCTTCCAAGGCCCCTTTATGGACGATTTGGAACCTGGTGACCATGACTCGATCCCCTTCTCGACCACGAACGGAAGTTGCTTTGTTGTCAGTGGCCGACGATGGGGGTGCAGAAAGGACTATCCGTGGCAGATCTCAACACTGACCCGTCCCGGACCCCGCAAGAGGGCCGAGAGTATGAGGAGGACAAGCCTCGGGATGACGGCATGACGGGCCAGGATCAGCTGGACGACGCGCAGCTGGATGACTCGCTCTCCCCCGAGCATTATGATGCCAGCGATCTGAAGGTGCTGGAGGGGCTAGAGGCGGTCCGCGTCCGTCCCGGCATGTACATCGGCTCGACGGGCTCCAGGGGCCTGCATCACCTGGTCTACGAGATCGTCGACAACTCGGTCGACGAGGCTCTGGCTGGGTACGCTGACCATATTGAAGTCACCATCCTGCCCGACAACGGCATCCGTGTGGATGACAATGGCCGTGGCATTCCTGTGGACGAGGTGCCAGGCGAGGGCAAGAGCGGCGTCGAGGTGGTCATGACCAAGCTGCATGCCGGCGGCAAGTTCGGTGGTGGCGGTTACGCGGTCTCAGGCGGTCTGCACGGCGTGGGCATCTCCGTGGTCAACGCCCTGTCCACCCGGATCGACGTCCAGGTGCGCCGGCAGGGCTACCACTGGCATCAGAACTTCCGCAACCAAAAGCCCACCGCTCCCCTATCCAAGGATCAGGCCATGGGGCCGGACGAGAGCACCGGCACCTCGGTGACTTTCTGGGCTGACCCCAAAATCTTCGAGACCACGGTCTACGACTTCGAGACCTTGCGCAGCCGCTTCCAGCAGATGGCCTTCCTCAACAAGGGCCTGAGGATCACCTTGACCGATCTGCGTCCCAATGACCAGGCCGGCGACGAGGTGGCGGGCGAGGAGCAGACCCCGGAGCAGAAGGGCCAGTCCGTCAGCTACCAGTACGCCAACGGCATCAAGGACTATGTGGACTACCTGGTCAAGGTCAGGAAGGCCACGCCTGTGGAGGCCGAGGTCATCGACTTCGAAGCCGAGGACCTGAAGCTGGGCATCTCCGCCGAGGTGGCCATGCAGTGGACTACCGCCTACTCGGAGTCCGTCCACACCTTCGCCAACACCATCGCGACCACCGAGGGCGGCACCCACGAAGAGGGGTTCCGTGCTGCCCTGACCAGCATGATCAACCGCTATGCCAGGGATAAGAACATTCTCAAGGACAAGGATGACAACCTCTCGGGCGACGACGTACGCGAGGGGCTGACCGCCGTGGTCTCCGTCAAGCTGACCAATCCACAGTTCGAGGGTCAGACCAAGACCAAGCTGGGCAACTCCGAGGCCAAAACCTTCGTCCAGAGGGTCATGACCGAGAGACTGAGCGACTGGTTCGACGCCCACCCAGGCGAGGCCAAGGCCATCATCCAGAAGGCCATGGAGGCCTCCCGGGCCCGGATCGCGGCCAAGAAGGCACGCGAGAACACCCGTCGCAAGTCCATCTTCGAGACTGCCGGCATGCCTGACAAGCTCAAGGACTGCCAGTCAAGCAACCCCCAGGAGTGCGAGCTGTTCATCGTGGAGGGTGACTCTGCAGGCGGCTCGGCCATCCAGGGGCGCAACCCCATGACCCAGGCCATCCTGCCCCTGCGCGGTAAGATCCTCAACACGGAGCGGGCCAGCTTGGACCGCATGATGAAGTCCGACACCATCGAATCCCTGATCACGGCCGTGGGCGGCGGATACGGCGAGGACTTCAACATCGATAAGGTGCGCTACCACAAGGTCATCATCATGGCCGACGCCGATGTGGATGGCGCCCATATTGCCACCCTGAATCTGACCCTCTTCTTCCGCTACATGCGGCCCATGATCGAGGCCGGCTACGTCTATGTGGCCATGCCTCCGCTCTACCGGCTCAAGTGGACCAAGGGGCCCCACAGCTTCGTTTACACCGATGCCGAGCGTGACAGGGTTCTGGCCGAGGGCAAGGCCTCCGGCCGGCAGCTGCCCAAGGGTGAAGGGATCCAGCGCTACAAGGGTCTGGGCGAGATGAGCTATCAGGAACTCTGGGAGACCACCATGGACCCGGATCACCGCATCCTCAAGAAGATCCGCATTGATGACGCCGAGCAGGCCGACGAAACCTTCACCATGCTCATGGGCGACGAGGTTGAACCCCGGCGTCTGTTCATCCAGCGCAATGCCCACGACGCCCGCTTCATCGACGCCTGAGACGGACGTCCTTCCCTTTTCACCATTTGAGCTAAGGATCGATTTTGGCAGACGATAACAACAACGACAACAGCCCGGACCAGGACGGCCTCAACCTGCCCGACGGGTCTCGTGAGCCGCTCAGCCCCCAGGAGATGGACAACACCGATTACGGCCTCCTTAAGGGTGAGCGGATTCAACCCATTGACCTCCAGCAGGAGATGCGGGAATCCTACCTGTCCTACGCCCTGTCCGTGATCGTGGAGCGGGCCCTGCCTGATGTCCGTGACGGCATGAAGCCGGTCCACCGCAGGGTCATCTACGCTATGTATGACGGCGGATACCGGCCCGACCGCGGCTACAACAAGTGTTCGCGCGTGGTGGGCGACGTCATGGGCAAGTACCACCCCCACGGCGATTCGGCCATCTATGACACCATCGTGCGTCTGGCCCAGTCCTGGTCCATGCGCTATCCGCTGGTGGACGGCCAGGGCAACTTCGGTTCCCCCGGCGACGATCCGGCTGCCGCCATGAGGTACACCGAGTGCCGCATGGCCCCCTTGGCCATGGAGATGGTGCGCGACATCGACAAGGACACGGTTGACTTCATCCCCAACTACGACGGCAAGACCCAGGAGCCCACGGTTCTGCCTTCCCGCTTCCCCAACCTGCTGGTCAACGGATCAGCCGGCATCGCTGTGGGCATGGCTACCAACATTCCTCCGCACAACCTGCGTGAGGTGGCCAAGGGCGTTCACTGGGCCCTGGAGCATCCCGAGGCCTCCAAGGAGGAGCTGCTCAATGCCCTGATCTCCATCATCAAGGGGCCTGACTTCCCCACTGGCGCCACCATTCTGGGCCACAAGGGCATCGAGCAGGCCTACCGGACCGGGCGCGGCCTGATTACCATGCGGGCGGTGGTCAACACTGAGGAGATCCGTGGAAGGATGTGCCTGGTGGTCACCGAGCTGCCCTACCAGGTCAACCCCGACCGGCTGGCCTCCTCTATCCGCGAGGCCGTGCGCGACGGCAAGATCCAAGGCATCGCCGACATGCGCGACGAGACTTCAGGCCGCACAGGCCAGCGTCTGGTCCTGGTGCTCAAGCGCGATGCCGTTCCCAAGGTGGTCCTCAACAACCTCTACAAACACACCCAGCTTCAGCAGACCTTCGGAGCCAACATGCTGGCTCTGGTGGACGGGGTCCCCAGGACCCTGAGCCTGGATGCCTTCATCCGCCACTGGGTGGACCACCAGCTGGACGTGGTCGAGCGGCGCACTCGTTATCTGAAGCGTGAGGCCGAGGAACGCGACCACATTCTGCAGGGGTATCTGAAGGCCTTGGACATGATCGACCAGGTTATCGCCCTGATCCGCGCCTCCAAGGATGTAGAGACGGCCCGCACCGGCCTGATGGAGCTGCTGGACGTGGATGAGGTCCAGGCCGATGCCATCCTGGCCATGCAGCTGCGCCGTCTGGCCGCCTTGGAACGGCAGAAGATCCTGGACGAGCATGAGGAGCTCATGCGCAAGATCGCCGACTACAACGACATCCTGGCCCACCCCGAACGCCAACGCACCATCGTGGGCGACGAGTTGGATGAGATCGTCGACAAGTACGGCGACGAACGGCGCACCCGGATCGTCCCCTACTCGGGTGAGATGAACGTGGAGGATCTGATTGCTGACGAACAGGTGGTGGTCACTGTCACCCACTCCGGCTTCGTCAAGCGGACCAAGGCCGACGAGTACCGGGCCCAGCACCGCGGCGGCAAGGGCATCCGCGGGGCCAGGCTGCGCGAGGACGACGTGGTGGACCACTTCTTCCTGACCAGCACCCACAACTGGTTGCTCTTCTTCACCAACAAGGGCCGGGTGTACCGGCTCAAGGCCTACGAACTGCCTGAGGGCTCCCGCGACTCCAAGGGGCAGCATGTAGCCAACCTGCTCCAGCTGGGCCCGGGCGAGCGGATCGAACAGGTCCTTTCCCTGCACGGCTACGACGATGCCGACTATCTGATTCTGGCCACCCGGACCGGACGGGTCAAGAAGACCCGCCTGGCTGAATATGATTCGCCTCGCCAGGGTGGCCTGATCGCCGTGCGGCTGATGGAACTGGGCACCGTCGCCGACGAGGAGGGCCAAGAGGCGCCTAAGAGCGATGAGCTGGTGGGTGCCGCCCTCTGCAATGCCGACGATGAAATCATCCTGGTCTCCCGCAAGGGCATGAGCGTGCGCTTCCCGGCTGACGACTCCACCCTAAGGCCCATGGGACGGCAGACTGCAGGCGTCCAGGGTATGCGGTTCCGCCCCGGCGACGAGTTGCTGAGCATGGATGTGATCGCCAGTGAGTCTGGCGATGACCTGCTGGTGGTCACCGACGAGGGCTTCGCCAAGCGGACTGCTCTGAGCGAGTACCGCCTGCAGGGCCGCAATGGTTACGGAGTCAAGGCCATCGCCATGGTCGAGGGCCGTGGTTCCCTGGTCGGCGCCCTGGTGGTGAACGAGGACGACCAGATCATGGCCATCATGAAGTCCGGCAAGGTCATCCGCTCCGATGTGGCTGAGGTCAAGCGAACTGGACGCAACACTCAAGGGGTAACCCTAGCCAAGCCTGACAAGGGTGACGAAATTCTCTCCATCGCCCGCAATGCCGAACGCGACGACCAGGAAGAGGATGCCAGCCAGACCGACCTGGCTCCCGCCGCTCCCCTGGCAGCCAAGGATCAGCCCATAGCCACCACCGGAACCGGAGATGGCCGGAGCCTGACTCAAGGGGACTGAGTGGGGTCCGCTACCAGTCTGACAAGACTGGTAGCCTCGTAAGAAGTCATGCAGGTCCGGCGACGTTATGGGCGGGCCATTGAACGCAAGGATCAAGGAGTGCCGATGAGCCAGGATGATCAGGAGCAGGTCAAGGCCGGCAAGCAGGGTGCTGGTAAGCCTCAAAAGGGGAAGACCAAGGCTGATGAATCCTCACAGGGCGAGTCCCGTCGATCATCATCGGCCACTCCTCCGGCTCCTGCAGCTGGCAGAACAGCATCGGGACATTCCGCAAGAACCACAGCTTCTGCTGCCGGTCCGGTTAAGGTATCCTCATCCCGTCCTGTTCGGCCCGCGGCTTCGGCTTCGGCGGCGCGTCCTCATGTGCCTCGGGCCCGGCGCATGCAGCTGTCCCTGACCCGGTTGGAACCCTGGTCGGTGGCCAAGGTTACCTTCCTGCTGGCCATCGCCGGGGGCATCATTCAGGTGGTGGCCGCTGCCCTGCTCTGGTTCCTGCTTAACGCCATGGGGCTCTTTGACAACCTGACCCAGGTCATCTCCAAGACGGGCCTGGACGCGGGCGGCTTCGACCTGGGCCAGGTGCTGAGCCTGGGGACGGTCCTGAGTTCGGTGACCATCTTCTCCATTTTCGAGATTGTCATAGTAGTGGTTCTGGTCACTATTTTCGCCTTCCTGTACAACCTGGTCAGTTCCCTGGTGGGCGGCATCCACGTGACCCTGGGCGACGACTGAGCCCCCTGGTCGGCGCAGTCAATCGGCCGATAGACCCGAGAGCGATTTAGACTGGAATTATGCTCTCGACGTACTTGGACTATTTCAGCGGCTCCTTCGGCATATCTCTGGTCTTTTGGCCATTAGCCTCGCTGATTCTGACCCTGCCCATTCTTGCACTGATTTACAACCGCTACCATCGGCTGCGGCTGACAGCAGCTATGGCGGCCTACCTGACCGTCTTATATCTGCTGGCCTTGGTCTTCTTTACCCTCTGGCCCATGCCGGACGACCGGGCCGCCTTCTGCGCCACCCATCATCTGAGCCCTCAGCTCAACCCTCTGCAGTTCTTGACCGACCTAAGCACAGGCGGGCGGATGGCTATGCTGCAGATTCTGCTCAATGTGGCCTTCTTCCTGCCATTGGGCTTTATTATGGGGCGGGTCTTCCGCTGGCGCTTCATCCTGGCCCTGCCGGTCGCCCTTCTGGTCTCCCTCTTCATCGAGACGGCCCAGCTGACCGGAGTCTTCGGCATCGTGGGCTGCGCCTATCGTCTCTTCGACGTGGACGACCTGATTTGGAATACCTCAGGCGCCATAATCGGCTACCTGGTGGCCCTGGCGGCCAACAAGCTCGTTCCCACCCGTCAGGCTGACGCCGCCCGGCTGGTCACCAACCCCGGGTTCATGCATCGTGCCGTCTCCCTGGCTCTGGATTTGCTCCTAGCCACCATCCTGTCCATGTCTTTGGGGATGGGCGTGACCTATGCAGTCCATCGCCTGGGCACCTATCAGCTGGATGGCCACTACCGCTTTGGCGGGCTGCTGATTGCCCCATCCGCCTTGGACATGTTCGGGACCATAGTTGATCTGGCCATGCTGCTGATCTTTGAACTGCTCATCCCCCTGCCCCGCCGGGGACGGACGCTGGGCGCCACCTTCACCCATATGACCGTCGAGACCAAGCAGCGGCATGGCTGGTCCCGTTTCCTCTTCTATCTGTTCCGGACTGCAGTCATCCTGGCTGTCTTCGGACCCTGGACCGGCAACGTTCAGATTGCAACGCGCATCTTGGCCCTGCTCTTGCTGGTCTTCTATCTGATTAAGCGGCAGATGCCCTACGACCTCTTGCCTGGGACAGCCTACCGGGAGGAGGACACAGGTGCAGAGGAATCCGCCGACGACCGGCGGGGGTGAATCCTGACCTCGGACAGAATGATGGCGGCGAAGATGATGGCGAAGCCCAGCAGGTGGGTGGCCGTCAGCTCCTCGTGCATGACCAGGACCGAGACCAGCATGCCGAACAGGCTCTCCGAGCATAGGATCAGCGAACCCTGAGCAGCGGGGACCCTCGAGAAGGCAATGTTCTGGAAGTTCTGGGCCATCAGGGTCGAGATCAGCGTCAGATAAATCATGGAACCCAGGGTCGGGGGTGTGAAGTCGGCAGCAGTGGGCAAGGGATCGAAGATCAGTGCGAAGACCAGGAAGAGAATGCCGCCGAAGAGCAGCTCTAGGTAGGTCAGCGTGGGGGCGTCGAACTTCTTGGTCAGGAAACCGGTGACCACCAGGTTGACCCCGTAGAGCAAGGCGCCGGCCAGGGACAGCAGGTCGCCGGTGCTCAAAGACAGCCCTTGCCCCCCGCCGTGGGCCGGCAGGGAGATCAGGGCCACGCCCAGGATGCAGATGGCAGCCGCGACGAAGTGGCGCAGGGCCGGTCGCCGACGGGTCATGATCCAGACCAGGAAGGGCACGAAGATGCAGTAAGTGGCTGTCAGGAAGGAATTGCGGCCTGGGGCGATGGTGGTCAGTCCCATCATCTGCAGGCTGAAGGCCGCCCAGTAGCTGACCCCCAGGATCAGCCCGGGTACCAGGGTGTGTATAGCTCCGGTTCTGCGCAGCCGGGGCAGTAGGAAGGGGGTCATGATGACGATGACGCACAGAATGCGAATGCCCATCAACCAGCGTACAGTCAGGGTTTCCAAGGCCACCTTCTCAAAGGTGTATCCGGCTCCCCAGGCGGCGGCGGCCATCAGCAGCATCAGGCGGGCGAGCCAGGTGGGGGGTTTCCAGGATGAAGAAGGCGCAAAGGTAGACATGTCTCGACTCTAATCTTGCCTGTCCACAAACGGCCATGGATTCGCAGGACGCTTCATGAGTCGTTCGGCCATTGGACCCCGCGGCGACTCGCTCTGCCATGGTGCGTCTATACTACGAACATGGCGCCCGAACTGAGACAGTTCCAGCGTCCAGTCTGTGCACGCAGTCGTGCAGACCGACCGATTGCAAAAGGAAAGAGAGAGTAGTTCAAACCATGTTTGCTTTTCTCAAGCCAGCCCCTCCTGCCAAGGTGAAGGTTCCTGAGAAGAAGATTCCTGCGACATATCGTTCCTATCGCATCCGAGTGTTCTTCAGCATCTATCTGGGATACGCCGGGTATTACATCATCCGCTCCAACTTTTCCGTGGCTTCCCCCTATCTGAAGCGCAACTATGGTTTCACCACGGCGGATATAGGGCTGATCACGCTCTGCCTGGCCGTCTCCTACGGCATCAGCAAGTTCGTCATGGGCATGCTCTCCGACAAATCCAACCCCCGCTACTACATCGCCACCGGACTGGTCCTGTCCGCCCTGCTCAACCTGATCTTCGGGGCTACGGCCAGCAAGGGCGTCATGATGGTGCTCATGGTCCTGCTGGGCATTTTCCAGGGCATGGGGGCGCCTGCGGCCCACAAGTCGCTGTCCAACTGGTGGGCTGAAAAAGAGCGAGGCTCCTTCGTGTCCATGTGGAACACCTCCCATAATCTAGGCTCGGGCACCGTAGCGCCTATTGTGGGCGTGGCCCTGGCCGCCTTCGGACCTCACATGTGGAAGAGCATCTTTTTCGTCCCCTCGGTCATCTCGCTGATCATGGCCCTGCTGGTAGTGCTGCTGGGCGCAGATACCCCTGAATCGGTAGGTCTGCCACCCATCCAGGAGTACAAGGCCGAGGAATACCAGGGCGAGAAAATTGACGCCGCCAAGATGCAGTCCCACTCCGACCTGTCCATTGTGCAGATTTTCCTGCGGTATGTGGCTTCCAACCCCTATATTTGGGTGCTGGCCTTGTCCAACGCTTTCGTCTACATCCTGCGCTACGGGGTGCTTAACTGGATCCCCATCTATCTGAACGAAGCCAAAGGATTCTCCCTCGCACAGGCGCGCTCCAGCTTTGCTCTCTTCGAGTATGCGGCCATCCCGGGGACCATCCTGATTGGCTGGATGAGTGATCACTTCTTCCACGGCAAGCGGGCTGGCATGGCAGCAGGCCTGATGGCTCTATTGGGGGTGGTCTTCCTCGGTTATTGGGCCTCAAGCGACCTTTGGGCTATTGACGTGGAAATAGCTCTGATGGGCATCTTCGTCTACGGGCCGCAAATGTTGATCGCCGCCCTGACCATTGATCTGGCGCCGCGCTTTGCCATCGGCAGCACTACCGGTTTCGTGGGCCTGTTCGGCTACATATTCGGAGAAGCCACTGCCTCCTACGGAATCGGCTCACTCGTGGGCAAGTCCGGCTGGAACGTGGGCTTCGCAATCATAGCCGTATCCGCCCTGCTGGGCATAATCTGCTTCCTGATTCTGACCAGGGCCGAGCGCTATAAGACCGTACGGGTGGTCGACGGCCGCTGAGCCCGGGCAGTGTATCCCCGCTTGCCCGAGTTCGGCTTCGGGCAAGCGGGGTTTGCCGTGCGGCCGACTCCGATATTATGGAAGGATGGTGATAACGTCGGCTATGGGTCCCTGGCTGACGGGGTAAGGAGCGTGCGCCAGGATGATAAGAATCGCAGTGGTGGATGATGATTCCATCAGCTGTCGATCCATGGTCAACTATTTGAACCGTTACCGCAAGGAACGCCAGGAAGAGCTGGCAGTCAGCGTCTTCACCGACGGCAAGGCTTTTGCAGATGGTTACCGGCCCGTATATGACATCCTTCTTCTGGACATTCAGATGACCCCTATGGACGGGATCGAAGTGGCCCGCAGGGTGCGTGCCCACGACGAGTCGGTGGTCATCGTCTTCATCACTTCTGCTCCCCAGTACGCCATCAACGGCTATGAAGTAGGCGCTCTCTCCTACCTGCTCAAGCCCCTGCCTTGGTTCGCCTTCTCCCAGGAGCTGGACCGGTCCATCGCCAGGGTGCGTGGCAGCGTGGACCTGTCCATTCTGATCACCGATGGTGCCCGATCCACCCGGATCCCCCTCAAGGACATCGTCTTCATCGAATCCGTCCATCACAGCAGCGTCATCCACACCTTGGATGCTTCATTGACTACGAACAGCACTCTGAAGAGTCTGGAGGGCCAGCTGGGCCAGCGGGGATTCTTCCGCTCCAATTCCTGCTACCTGGTCAATCTGGCCCATGTAACGGGCATTGAGAACCAGGACTGCATCATGTCGACCGGTCAGCGGCTGCGGGTCAGTCGACCACGCAAGAAGTCTTTTATGACGGCTCTTACCGCTTACGTGGCGGGTCGGCCATGACCAACACCCACATCCTCAACGCTCTGCCTGACATCCCCAGACTCTATACGGCCATCAGCGAATGGCTGGGTTGTCTGGTTTATCTGTTGGCCATCGGGGTAAGAACCTCACGTCTAAGAATGGTGGCTGTGCTTCTGCCCGGTCTGGCTGTGCTCATCGGGGTCCAGTACTGGGCCGGCACCCTGCCTATTGCCTTCTGGATCATCAGCATGTGCCTGGCCGTCGCCTGCATGTACGCCATCATCATGCTGGCTTCAAGATTGAGTGCGCTGGATGGGGCTTATCTGTTGGCCCGTGCCTTCGTCCTGGCTGAGCTGGTCGCCTCCCTGCACTGGCAGCTGGACTCCTTCATGCGGCCCTCGAACCACAGTCTGTACGACCCGGCCTCCCTGATCCTGCTAGTGCTTATCTACGGCGGCGTAGGATTGCTGGCCTGGGTGGCGGAAAGGCGCAACTTCGCCGATGCCCAGCTTTCCGTGCCTGGACGCAGCGTCTTCATAGCAGCGGTCATCGCTGTAGTCACCTTCGCCATGTCCAATCTGAGCTTCGTCTCCACCAACACCCCCTTCTCCGGTCGGGTCGGCCTGGAGGTCTTCTACATCCGCACCCTGGTGGATCTGTGCGGATTCGCCATGCTCTACGCCCAGCAGGAGCAGCTGCGGGAGAGTTATACCAGCGCCGAGCTGGCCTCCATCAATGCCCGGGCTTACAGCCAACACCGGGAGTATGTGCGTTCCAAGGAGAATTTGGAGGCCATGGGAAGGCTTGCCCACGACCTCAAGCATCAGATCGCCGCCCTGCGCTCGCAGATGGACCCTGAGCGCAAGTCCCAGGACTTCGAGGAGCTGGAGGCTGCGGTAGGACGGTATGGGTCGCAGCAGCACACCGGCAACCCCATTCTGGACGTGGTCATGTCGACCAAGGAACGCATCTGCTCCCAAGAGGGGATTACTCTGACCATGGTGGCTGACGGCTCGCTCCTGGAGGGGATGTCGCCCATGGACGTCTCCACCCTCTTCGGCAACGCCTTGGACAATGCCATTGAGGCTTTAAGGAAGGTCAAGGAACCCGACCGCCGCCTGATCAAGGTGGCCCTTTACGCCCGAGAACAATTCGTGGTGATCCGCATCGAAAACTATTTCACCTCGCCCCTGAACTGGAAGGGCAATGGCGAACTGGCCACCACCAAGACCAGGACCGATGATGGCCTGCATGGATACGGGGTCAAGTCCATTCGGCATATAGCCCACCGCTATCAGGGCGAAATGACCCTGCGTGCCGAGCATCACTGGTTCAGCCTCTGCGTGCTCCTGCCGAGGGAGGGTGATCAGTTGAAGCCCATAGCGGCCTCGGCGGCCTTATAGCCCAGGCGGATGGCCAAGCGGCCCGGCCGGCCCGGTATGTTGACCATCCGACAGAGCAGAGTGGAGCGCACGTCGGAGGCGATGACCGGGGAGCGGTGTTCCAGCCTGTTCCAGAGCATGGCCTTGTTCCGATAGTTGCTGGGCTTGCGAGAGAGAATCAGGAAGACCGAGGTCACCACGCAGTTGATGGACAGATAGTGAATCATATAACGATAGAGCCCACGGGGAACCGTCCCCGGATCAGGAGTCGCTTCAGCCATGAGCCCGTTGACCAGCAGCAGTTGGGAAACCCGGGCGATCATGATCGAGGTCTGTACTGACTGGCCCTCCCGGCCGGTGTGATAGTGATAGAAATTCGTGTCCAGGTAGAGCAGGGTGTGCACCCAGGGCAAGGGCTGATAGGAGTAGATGAAGTCCACGTAGTAGGTATGCTCAGGCAGGCGGGTGTGTGCCTGGCGGAGCACCTCGGTGCGCAGGATCAGGGCATGCATGATCATGTACTGGGCCAGCCCGAACCGCCGTAGATGGTTCCAGTCCAGCACCCGCCCTGGTTCCATGACGCTGCGAAAGTTGATGACCCGCTTATGCTTGCGGCCTTCCTTCTCGTAAACGTAGTTGGTGACCACCATGTCCACCGGATTTGTACGTCGCGACTGGTCGCGCAGCTGGTCCAGGACCAGGCTCAGCGAGGTCGGGTCCACCCAGTCATCGGCATCGACCACCTTGACGTAGCGACCTCGGGCGGCTGCCAGGCCGGTGTTGACCGCGCCGCCGTGGCCCTTGTTGGTCTGGTCGATCAGATGGACAGTGCGCGGATGGCGTGCCTCATATGACTGCACTACCTGCGCTGAGGCATCGGTGGACCCATCATTGACCACGATGACCTCCAGATCGTCCTCCTCCCGGCTCAGGAGCGAATCCAGACAGGTCGGCAGATGCCGGGCCATGTTATAGGCGGGGACGATGAAGGTGAGAACGGGCAGGTTCGTGGAGGCCTTGCGGTCAGCTGTCATGAACGATCACTTCGCAAAAGAATGGGTCGGCGGGTATGTCGACGGGGTCGCCGCAATCCCGCCGGCGGCCGTTGTATGCGACCACTGTACATGATGGGTATGAGGAAAAGACCCCGCCCCTTTGGCCGCCGATGCATGCCGGTTCATTGTCGGCCGGGGGAGCGGGGCCGGAATTTTACTGGGCGCTCGCCTTGGATTCAGTGGGCTCCTGACGGAAGATGACCTTGAAGATGGGGAAGAAGACCCAGAAGGAGATGGCCGAGTTGATGATCATGGTGACCAGGTCAGCAATGGTGGTTCCCAGGCTGCCCCAGTTCAGGGTGTGCTGGAAGAAGCCGTAGATGGGGTCCTTGTACCAGCCCTGCAGCGCCGCCGCGATGATGGTGATGATCACGTAGGCCACCAGATACCAGAAGGCCGCCTTCCAGACCGAGGAGTTGGACTTGAAGGTGATGTTGCGCTGGAGGAAGAAGTTGATGATCTGGGCGATCAGCAGGGTGATTTCCACCGCGAGGAAGTAGGCCAGGCCGCCCCCGCCGCCGTGGCCGATGGATCCGGCCGCGTAGTCGAACAGGTAATAGGGCTTGCCGCCGACGGTCCCCATGCGCCAGATCTGGAAGTTGGTGCCTACCAGGGAGGTTCCGTTGAAGATGGCCTTGAGCACGGGCATGAGCACCAGTTGCAGTACGGTGACCCCGTTGGACAGGATGAAGAAGACGATGAACTGGGCCAGGGTGGTGTGCCGGTCGCTGAACCGCTGCCACCAGCGGACAATCGCCCACTGCGAGGTCGTCGCCGCCTTCCCCTGGGCCGGCTGTCCGGCCTGCTGGCTGTGCTGATTACTCATGATTGAGCTCCTTTCCGGTCCTGCGGTTGGCGGACATGTTTCTGAAGAATCCGGCGATGAATCCGCCCAACCCCCGCCATAGGTGGCCATTGGGGATGCGCATGATGGCCTCGACCATGGCCGTGTCAATCAGCCCGTTGGTCATCTTGGCCATGGCCCTGGGGGGCATGTTGAGCAAGAAGAGGGTGTTCAGGTCGGGGTTGCCGGTCTTGGCCTCGTGGCGGCTCTCGCTCTTGGCCAGGAAATTGGCCACGAACCTGGCAAGGGCGCTTCTGGAGTCCTTCCAGGATGAGAGAGGATCATTGACGCCGAAGGTTTTGACGGCACCCTGCCGGACCACCGGGTGACCGAAGAGCGCTGTCACGGCGTCGTCGTCGACTTCTTTGACTCGGCCGGTCAGATAGGCGCCCAGGGCTGGGTCTGGACTCTGCGGGTCGACGGTGCCCTGGACTTTCAGGTGTTCGCTCAGCTCCATGCTGCGAGCGTCGGACCCGATCATGATGGTCCAGTCGCCGGACTCGACCTGCCAGGAGTTGCTGGCCGTATCGAAGTGCCGGAAGGTCATCTGGTCGAAGTCGATGCGGACTTTGGTTGATTGGCCGGCCTCCAGCCTGACCTTCTTGAAGCCTTTCAGTTCGCGGACTGGCCTGAGCACGCCACCCTTGGGAGCCTGGACGTAGAGCTGGGGGACTGTGGCCCCCTGCCTGTCCGAGTCGTTGGTCAGGGTGAAAGTGGCTCCCTTGTCGTCCACCGACAGATCGGCATAGGCGAAGTGTGCATAAGACAGGCCATAGCCGAAGGGGAAACGTTCCTCCACGTCGGCGGTCAGGTAGTAGCGGTAGCCGACGAATGGGCCCTCCCGGTAGATGGATTCGTGCGCAGGGTCGGGGTACCAGTCGGCGCTGGGGCAGTCGGCATAGGATTTGGGCCAGGTTTCCGCCAGGTGGCCGGAGGGGTTGACCCTGCCGGTCAGGATGTTCAGGGTGGCTGAGGCTCCAGCCTGCCCGGACAGTCCTATATAGAGAACGGCATCGCACTGGTCAATCCAGTCGGTGGTGACGGGGGAGCCTGCCACCAGGACAACCACCAGGGGCTTGTCCGTCGCGCCAAGGGCCTTGATCAGGTCGACCTGGTTGCTGGGAATGTCCATGTGGGAGCGGTCCAGGCCCTCGGATTCGCTGCGTTCATCCAGGCCCACACAGGCGACAATCACGTCAGCCTGGCCAGCCGCAGCCACGGCTTGGTCGATCAAAGACTGGTTTTTCTCGCCATGGCGTTCGTAGCCCTGGCTGTAGGAGGCCAGCTCCAGGCCGTCGCCGTTGCCCTGCCTGAGCAGGTCCAGCATGCTTTCCTGCTTGGCTGCGTTGACCTTAGAGGATCCGGATCCTTGGAACCTGGCGGTTTTGGCCATATCCCCGACCAGGGCGATCCTAGTGCCGGCGGCCAGTGGCAGGCATCCTTCCCGGTTGACCAGGAGGACGGCGGATCCCTCGGCGATTCTCCGTGCCACCTGATGGTGGTCCCGTATCTGATCCGCGGTCAGGTTCCCATCAGGATCCATGTCAGAGTGGTAGGTCAGCTTGGCCAGCCGCGCCACCTCTTCGGCCCGAGCGTTCAGGTCGGCTTCGTCCAGGCGGCCCTCCTGCACGGCCTTGGCGACCTGTCGCACGGAGTCATATCCGGCCTGGGGCATCTCCAGGGAGGAGCCATTGGCGGCTGCGGCGACTGCGCTGTTGGAACCGCCCCAATCCGAGACCACCATTCCGTCGAAGCCCCACTCCTTGCGCAGGATGTCCTTGAGCAGGTGGGGATTCTCGTTGGCATAGGTGCCGTTGACCATGTTGTAAGAGGTCATGATGGCCCAAGGGTGGGCCTGGCGCACAGCAATCTCGAATCCGGTCAGATAGAGCTCGCGCATGGTGCGCTCGTCCACCACGGAATCGGATGCCTGGCGGCGCAGCTCTTGGCTGTTCATGGCGAAGTGCTTGGGGGTGGCGGCCACGCCCTGGGACTGGATGCCTTCAATCAGGCCTGCAGCCATACGACCGGCCACCTGGGGGTCTTCGGAATAGTATTCAAAGTTTCTGCCGCACAGGGGGTTGCGCTTGATGTTCATGCCCGGACCCAGAACCATGTTGACGCTCAGGCTTCTGGCCTCGCTACCCAGTGCCTGGCCCATGGTCTTAGCCAATTCCGGGTCCCATGAGCAGGCTACGGTGCCCGCTGTAGGGAAGCAGGTGGCGGGCTTGGACTTGCCCATGCCCAGGTTGTCCCCTGATCCAGTCTGGCGGCGCAGGCCGTGCGGCCCGTCGCTCAGGACCATGCTCGGGATGCCTGCCCTCTTCAAGGCACGGGTTGCCCAGGTGGATTTTCCGGAGAGCAGCGATGCCCGTTCCAGAACTGTCAGATCCTTGACTTCCATAGTGTTCTCTCTCTGTGACGGGGGCTGATCCTGTGGTGGGAACCCTCGTTGCTTCCACAATTGGCCTCGGATTGGTGCTGAATTTCATTATTCCCCGACTGCCGAGGCCTGCTGGAGCGGGTTGCATAACCTGTTGTTTTCCTGACATGAATGCTGCCCAGGCGCCAGCGGGTGTGTCGATTCGCTCCCCGGCGGACGGACCTATGCACCGTCCGCCGGGGAGCGAATCGACAGAGATGGAGGATCAGGCCGTCGGCCCCTGGTTGGAACTGTCCTCGGACGGCGTGGACTCCATGCTGGCCGGATCCTGGGCGCGGGTCTTCCGGGCATCGTCCGCCAGATCGCTCAGGGTGCCCACGTCGACAGCGCTGCGCCGTGCCTTGAATCTTCTGAAGGCCAGGTACTCCAGGGCCAGGAAGATAAGGGCCAGCACAACCAGCGCCACGTAGAGGGCGATCTGCCAGGCTGGTGTTTGCACCTTGGGGTCGCCGTTGGCGTACTTGTAGCCGTGCACAACCGTATAGAGGATGTTGTGGCTGGCCTGGCGCATGGCCTTGACCGAAGTGGCGCTCTTGTCCTTGACATGGTTGGTCACCTCGGTGGTGGCCAGCATGGCGTCGTTCCCGTTACGGATCAACTGATCGGCGTTCTGGTAACCATAGACGCCGAAGTAGTCGGTCAGCACCATGCCGCGGAAGCCCCACTCGCCGCGCAGCACATCCTGCATCAGCGGCGCGTAAGCGGCCACGTAGGTAGTGCCGATGTAGTTGAAGGAGCTCATGGCAGCCTGGGCGCCGCCCTTGACCACAGCAGCCTGGAATGGCTTCAGGTAGATCTCGCGGATGGTCTGCTCGTTGGCCCAGGTGGCCAGCATGTTGGTGCGGTTGGTCTCCTGGTCGTTCATGGCGAAGTGCTTCATGAAGGCGTAGACGCCCTTGGACCGGGCTGCCGCAACCTCGTTGGATCCCATGACTGCGTTGATTTCGGGGTCCTCGGAGAAGTACTCGAAATTACGTCCGGAGAAGGCGCTGCGGTGGATGTTGAAGGCCGGCGCATACCAGCCGGAGACATCCATATCATGGGCCATGGTGCCGATCATCTCGCCGTAGCGGGTTGCCAGACCGGGGTTCCAGGTGCAGGCCAGGGAGGTGGATGAGGGGAAGCCCAGGGAGCCGACCTTGGTGAAGTTGTTGTTCAGGGCGGCTGGTCCATCAGCGTCGGTGAGCTCGATCTTGCCGATGCCCTTGACGGCTTGCGTGCCATAGCCGCTCATGGCGATCAGGCTGTCCATGTCCTTGACGTTGAGCTGGTCCAGCAGCTTGTCCCACATGGGATCGTCGTACTTCTTGTCGCGCAGCTGGTAGAGCCTGACGTTGTTCTTGGCGCCTGTCGTGGGCATCTTGTCGCTGTCGTTGTCGAACTTCTTGGGATCATAGTTGCTGTTGTTGTAGAAGTGGGCCTTGGCCTCCTCAGGCAGTTCGGTGCTCTTGGGTGCCGCTACTGCATCCTGATAGTTGGCGAAGTGGTTGGCCCGGGACAGATAAGTCACCGTACCCTTGGCATCGTCGAACCTGTTGGTGGCCGCGACCTTGTCGACGGAGCGGGGATTGCTCTTGTCATAGGTGACTGTCTGGGCGATGTTGACCGTGTCGGACTGGATCGGACGATGGGAGTCGGAACGGATGGAGATGCCGTAGTCACCCTGATCCAGCACGTAGGCCTTGGCATGGTCGGCATCATAGGAGGCCATGTCCTCGTCCTTGAAGTTCACAGTGATGGTCTGGCTCTTGCCGGGATCCAGGGTCTTGGTCTTCTTGAAGGAGACCAGGTTGGCGCTGGCCTTCTCTATGCCCCCGTTGACATAGGGGGGCTCAAAGTAGGTCTGGACCGTGTCGCGGCCGGCCTTGGCGCCGGTGTTGGTGACGGTCACGTCGAAGGAGATCTTCCCGTCAGCATGATGGATCGGTCCCATCTTCTGGCTGAAGGTGGTGTATGACAGGCCGTATCCGAAGGGGTACTGGACCATCTGGTCGTAGTTGATCAGGCCTTCCTTGGCCGCGGTCTCCCAGAAGCGGTAGCCCACATAGATGCCCTCGTTGTAGTCCACGAAGGTGGGTGTACTGGTTTCGGGTTTGCCGGTGAATCCGGTGAAGGAGGCCTTGTGGTCGTCCATGTTGGTGTAGGTGAATGAGCCGAAGTTGTTGTAGGTCGGTGTCTTGGTCAGGTCGCGCACGAAGGTGTCGGAGGTCTTGCCCGAAGGGTTGACCTTGCCTTTCAAGACCTCGCCCAGGGCGGTGAAGCCGGCCTGCCCCGGGGGCGGGCACCAGAGGACGGACTTGATCTGCGGATATTGACCCACAAAGTTCAGGTTGAAGGTGTTGGCTCCGTTGTAAACCAGGACCACCTTGTTGAAGGAGCTGGCGACCTTGGCGATCATGTCGCTTTCAGGCTTGGACAACTCGAGGAAGCTCTGGCCCTCCTTGAAGTCCGGGTTGGCCTTGTCGTTGTCGTGATAAGTGATGTCCTTGGCCCTCATGTCCTTCGGCAGGTCGGCGCCCTCGCCGCCGACTCGGCCGATGACCACCACAGCGGTGTCGGAGAACTGCTTGGCATCATCCATGAGCTTGCTGGTGTACTTGTCAGCTGTGGGCTCGGGCAGGGTCCAGTCCTGGGCGAACATCTCGACCTTGGGGCGGTCTGCCCGGTACTTGGTATAGAAATCGCTCAGCTCCTTGTTGGTCTTCAGTCCGGCTGAGGAGATGCCATCGAGCAGGCTGGTGGTGGGATTGTCGGCTGACATGGAGCCGGAACCTGTGCCGCCATAGACTGGGTTGGTCGAGGCCCATCCGAAGACGTTGACCTTGTTGGACTTCAGGGGTAAGGTCCCATCGGAATTCTGCAGCATGGTGACGGATTCGCGCTGGATGTCCTCGGCTAGGTTGCGCGCGGCCGCCACCGTCGCAGGCTGTAGCTCATGTTTGTTGGTGGACTTGGTTATCAGGTTGGACAAGGGCCCCAGGAGCATGGTCGCCAAGGCTGCAACGACAGCCACGAAGGCCACCAGCCAGGACTGGGAGTGAATCATCTTCCGGTTGGCTACGGTTTTGACGGTGTGCTTGTTCACGGCGATCGTGATCAGCAGGGCCAGTACCAGAAAGACGCCGATGACCACCAACTGGGGTATCAGCGACTTGAGTACGGCGACCACATCGCTCAGATTGACACTGAACATGTTCGCTATTTTCCTCTATTCTCTGCCGAAGCTTCACCCGGCCGCGACTATGGGCCGGTCACGAAGAAGACGGAGCGCTTGAACTGTGATCCGCATCCTGGGTGGGCGAGCGATCTTCAGCTGCATCGACACGCCTTTATGCCACAACTACAGTCAATCATTGATGACGCCTCTTGTGGTGGCATATGCGTGAACTGTCGAATTTGCCGCATAACCTGACTTGTTTCGTGCCGTTTATTTGCGTGTGATTAGGACTGGTCCTCGTCTGGTTTTGCTTGGCAGGGCACATATGGAGCAGCTTCCTTTTGCGGCGAACGGCAAACTGTCGGAACGGAATCGTCCGGGACCGCGATGATGCCGGGCGACCCTTAAAGAAACGGGCTATGTCGCAATTGAATGTTTCTAGTTCCGTGCCTAGAGGGAGGGGGCCAGTGTGCAGCCATAAGGCAAGAGATAGATAAGGGTACAGATAAAATAACTCCATGACTAGTCGTGCCGACGTGGTTCCCAGTCGCTCTCGCTTATATAGGGCACAGATCAATGGCACACGCCTGGTTTTCTCGATGAATCTGGCACCTCGTTCTGCCCCTATCGTCCTTTATCTGCATGGCGGTCCCGGCGATGCCTGCATTCCGTTGACCATGCGCTACAACGCGGCCTTGGAGCGGGATTTCCGCTTCATCAACCTGGATCAGCGGGGCAGCGGGCTGTCCTACCATCCTTTTGCACCCGGCGAGGTGGTGACCATTGATTCGATGGTCGAGGATGTTCACCAGTTTGTGCTTGAGCTTCTTCACGCCTACGGGCATGATTCCCTCATTCTCATCGGCCATTCATGGGGCAGCGTCCTGGGGCTGGAGATGGTGAAGCGGTATCCCTCTCTTATTCGCTGCTACATCGGCCTTGGACAGGTTGTCAGCATGCGCGCCGCTCTTCGCTTAAGACGGCATTGGGGGAAACAGAGTTCGGGTTCCCAGCTCGGTTCGATCGTCAGCAGAGAGAGCGGGGCTGCCGACATGGTGCTGATGATCGATGAGTTGCTGTCTCGTGGCGGGGCTGCCATGCTGTTCAGATCCTTGGAACGGATCATGGCTTATCTGCGCTCGCCCTACTACAACTGGCCGCGTCTGCTCAACCAT
Organism: Bifidobacterium asteroides; assembly: GCF_019469425.1. Taxonomy (NCBI): domain Bacteria; kingdom Bacillati; phylum Actinomycetota; class Actinomycetes; order Bifidobacteriales; family Bifidobacteriaceae; genus Bifidobacterium; species Bifidobacterium asteroides. Next base: position 25,638 of record NZ_CP048272.1, read on the forward strand.
GCCAAGGGCGTGGCTCAATCCCGGGCACGCTTGAATGCCGAGCTGGAGCGAGTCGATTTCAGCGGGCAAACCTCCTTCGGGGCGCCGGTCTATTTCATCAGCGGCAAATATGACCGTCATCTGCCGGGCAGTCTGGTTGCGCGGTTCGCAGATGGATTGAAAAGCCCGCATCGGTTTATCCGCTTTGGCCGGTCCGGGCACTGCCCGCAGTGGGATGAGCCAGAACGCTTCGCGGCAATGGTTAAAGCCATCTGCCTGTAGCGCATGATTAAGCAGGAATGGTTGCCTCGTCGTTGGGGCTCATCTGCAGGGTGGAAATAGATCCTCCTGGTACTAAATCTACTAATATGAGTCATTGAAGAGATAGGTTTGAGCCTCGCTGAAGAGTGTGCGGGGTTCCTGGATAGACGAAGGTCGATGAGACGGGGACTATGTCGATGAAAATCGACACGCCGTAGAATCCCCGGTATCATTGGGATCCCTCGATAATTTTCTATGCCAATTTGCGGGACAACCCAAGTTCGTGTAAGTTTACTTCTTGCTGCCCGGCAGTGTTGAGTTCTCTTTGGAGGGTTTGGTGCTGTTGGTGTGGTGGTGGTTTGAGAACTCAAGAGCGTGTTTGTGCTACTTATAGCTTTTTGATTGCCAGTCCGATGCCCGCCCGGCTGTTGTCGGGTACGTGGGAGCGTTGTGAGGGGTGTCGGGGTTTTTCGTGGGTTGGTTTCCTCCTTATGGAAGCTGGCCCGTCAATTATTGATGTGAGCTGTTTTGGGCTTCTTCATGTTTTTTTGTGGAGGGTTTGATTCTGGCTCAGGATGAACGCTGGCGGCGTGCTTAACACATGCAAGTCGAACGGGATCCGTCAAGCTTGCTTGGCGGTGAGAGTGGCGAACGGGTGAGTAATGCGTGACCAACCTGCCCCATGCTTCGGAATAGCTCCTGGAAACGGGTGGTAATGCCGGATGCTCCGCGCTGTCGCATGATGGCGTGGGAAAGGGTTTACCGGCATGGGATGGGGTCGCGTCCTATCAGCTTGTTGGCGGGGTGATGGCCTGCCAAGGCTTCGACGGGTAGCCGGCCTGAGAGGGCGACCGGCCACATTGGGACTGAGATACGGCCCAGACTCCTACGGGAGGCAGCAGTGGGGAATATTGCACAATGGGCGAAAGCCTGATGCAGCGACGCCGCGTGCGGGATGACGGCCTTCGGGTTGTAAACCGCTTTTGATTGGGAGCAAGCGAGAGTGAGTGTACCTTTCGAATAAGCACCGGCTAACTACGTGCCAGCAGCCGCGGTAATACGTAGGGTGCAAGCGTTATCCGGATTTATTGGGCGTAAAGAGCTCGTAGGCGGTTCGTCGCGTCTGGTGTGAAAGTCCATCGCTTAACGGTGGATCGGCGCCGGGTACGGGCGGACTGGAGTGCGGTAGGGGAGACTGGAATTCCCGGTGTAACGGTGGAATGTGTAGATATCGGGAAGAACACCGATGGCGAAGGCAGGTCTCTGGGCCGTCACTGACGCTGAGGAGCGAAAGCGTGGGGAGCGAACAGGATTAGATACCCTGGTAGTCCACGCCGTAAACGGTGGATGCTGGATGTGGGGCCCGTTCCACGGGTTCCGTGTCGGAGCTAACGCGTTAAGCATCCCGCCTGGGGAGTACGGCCGCAAGGCTAAAACTCAAAGAAATTGACGGGGGCCCGCACAAGCGGCGGAGCATGCGGATTAATTCGATGCAACGCGAAGAACCTTACCTGGGCTTGACATGTGCCGGACGGCTGCGGAGACGCGGCTTCCCTTCGGGGCCGGTTCACAGGTGGTGCATGGTCGTCGTCAGCTCGTGTCGTGAGATGTTGGGTCAAGTCCCGCAACGAGCGCAACCCTCGCCTCGTGTTGCCAGCGGGTCATGCCGGGAACTCACGGGGGACCGCCGGGGTTAACCCGGAGGAAGGTGGGGATGACGTCAGATCATCATGCCCCTTACGTCCAGGGCTTCACGCATGCTACAATGGCCGGTACAGCGGGATGCGACATGGTGACATGGAGCGGATCCCTGAAAACCGGTCTCAGTTCGGATCGGAGCCTGCAACCCGGCTCCGTGAAGGCGGAGTCGCTAGTAATCGCGGATCAGCAACGCCGCGGTGAATGCGTTCCCGGGCCTTGTACACACCGCCCGTCAAGTCATGAAAGTGGGCAGCACCCGAAGCCGGTGGCCCAACCCGTGAGGGGGGGAGCCGTCTAAGGTGAGGTCCGCGATTGGGACTAAGTCGTAACAAGGTAGCCGTACCGGAAGGTGCGGCTGGATCACCTCCTTTCTACGGAGATTATGAAATTCCTCTGCGTGGTTTGCGTGGGGGTCGTGCCTGTGGGCCGGCCGGTTGGCTGGCTGGCGTGGGCGTGCTGGCGTGGAACGGTTTGAAGGCTGTGGCATGGATGCGCTGTTGGGTTCCCGGACCGCCACCCTGGTGTGGGTGGTGTTCCTGTCGCCCGTTGGTTTCCTGTTCGGGGTGTTGCCTTGTGCGGGTGCTGGCGGCGTGCTGGTGGTTTGAGAACTGGATAGTGGACGCGAGCGGATGGCTGGTTTTTGTGCCGGCTGTCTGCTGTATTGTTTCGTCCGGGCCCATGTTTGGTGGGTTCGGGTCGATCGTTTTGTGATCGTTTAGTGTGATGATTTGTCGTCTGGCAGTTCGCAGTTGTTGTTGTCGTGGCATGGCCTGTGGTCGTGTTGTCGGCAAGGGCGCATGGTGGATGCCTTGGCAGACAGGACCGATGAAGGACGCGTGGGGCCGCGATAGGCCTCGGGGAGCCGCCGACAGGGCTTTGATCCGAGGGTGTCCGAATGGGGTAACCCGCCGGCCGTGATGGGCCGGCACCGCATTCGTGCGGGGGGTACGCAGGGAAGTGAAACATCTCAGTACCTGCAGGAAAGGATATTCCGTGAGTAGTGGCGAGCGAAAGCGGATGATGGCCAAACCGGTGCCGTGTGAGACCCGTCGGGGGTTGCGGCATGGGTGTTGTGGGACTTGGCGTCCGGGCTCCGACGGGCCCGGCGGCAGTGATAAAGCGGCGTGTGAGGCGAACGGGATTGAATTCCCGGCCGTAGAGGGTGATGGCCCCGTAGCCGAAGGTGCGCTGCCTGCCGGTTCTTGTTCCCAAGTAGCGCGGGACTCGTGGAATCCCGTGTGAATCCGCCCCGACCGTGGGGTAAGCCTGAATATTCCTGTCTGACCGATAGCGTACGAGTACCGTGAGGGAAAGGTGAAAAGCACCCCGGGAGGGGAGTGAAAGAGTTTCTGAAACCGTGTGCCTACAATCCGTCGGAGCCTTTCGGGGTGACGGCGTGCCTATCGAAAAATGAGTCTGCGAGTCAGTGGTGCGTGGCGAGGCTAACCCGTGTGGGGCAGCCGTAGCGAAAGCGAGTCCGATAAGGGCGTTCCAGTCGCGTGTCCTGGACCCGAAGCGGGATGATCTAGCCCTGGGCAGGTTGAAGCGCGGGTAAGACCGCGTGGAGGACCGAACGGACCTGGGTTGAAAACCGGGCCGATGACCTGGGGCTAGGGGTGAAAGGCCAATCAAATTCCGTGATAGCTGGTTCTCTCCGAAATGCATTTCGGTGCAGCGTCGTGTGAGTGCCTCCATGGGGTAGAGCTACTGGATGCTTGAGGGCCCGTATCGGGTACCGACAGCAGCCAAACTCCGAATACGTGAGAGGTGTATCGCGGCAGTGAGTCGGCGGGGGATAAGCTCCGTCGTCGAGAGGGAGACAGCCCAGATCGTCGTCTAAGGTCCCTAAGCGCGTGCTAAGTGGGAAAGGATGTGGAGTCGCATAGACAGCCAGGAGGTTGGCTCAGAAGCAGCCATCCTTGAAAGAGTGCGTAACAGCTCACTGGTCTAGTGGTTCCGCGCCGATAATGTAGCGGGGCTCAAGCACGCCACCGAAGACGCGGCAGCGCAGTTTGCTGTGCTGGGTAGGAGAGCGTTCCGCGTGGGGCGAAGCGGCGGCGTGAGCCGGCCGTGGACCGCGTGGAAGTGAGAATGCAGACATGAGTAGCGAGAGGCGGGTGAGAATCCCGTCCGCTGGATGACCAAGGGTTCCGGGGCCACGTTCGTCGTCCCCGGGTGAGTCGGGTCCTAAGGCGAGGCCGACAGGCGTAGTCGAATGGATGAAGGAGTCGATATTCTCCTACCGGCGTCAAGCCGTCCAATCCAAGACGTGGAAGCATGCCCTTACCTGTGTCGGGTGATGGTCTTCGGACCGTCCGATGATGCGGGACCGGCGTGTGGATGCGTGGCGGGTAGCGCAGGAGTGACACGGAACGGGAGCCGGGCCGCGGTGGTGGTTATCCGTGGTCAAGCATGCGGCGCGTCGGGCAGGCAAATCCGCCCGGCATGAGCGCGAGGTGTGATGATGGGGGGTCTTGTGCCCCGAATCCGGTGTGCCGTTCCGTCGAGAAAAGCTTCGGCGTGAGGAGTGGCGCCGCCCGTACCCTAAACCGACACTGGTGGTCAGGTAGAGTATACCAAAGCGATCGAGCGAATCCTGGTCAAGGAACTCGGCAAATCACTCCCGTGCCTTCGGTATAAGGGAGGCCCTTTGCGGTGAGGCGCTTCGCGCGCGGAGCCGTGGGGGGCGGCACAGACCAGGGGGTAGCGACTGTTTACCAAAAACACAGGTGCATGCGAAGACGTAAGTCGCTGTATATGCACTGACGCCTGCCCGGTGCCGGAAGGTTAAGAGGATCCGTCATCCCCTTCGGGGGGGCAGCGGTGAATTCAAGCCCCGGTAAACGGCGGTGGTAACTATAACCATCCTAAGGTAGCGAAATTCCTTGTCGGGTAAGTTCCGACCTGCACGAATGGCGTAACGACTTCCCCACTGTCTCGACCAGGAGCTCGGCGAAATTGCAGTACGAGTAAAGATGCTCGTTAAGCGCAGAAGGACGAAAAGACCCCGGGACCTTTACTATACCTTGGTATTGGCGTTAGGTGCGGACTGTGTAGCATAGGCGGGAGGCTTCGAAGCGGGTGCGCCAGCATTCGTGGAGCCGGAATGTGAAATACCGCTCTGTCCTCATCTGGCCTCTAACCTCGGCCGGTCATCCCGGCCAGGGACAGTGCCTGGCGGGTAGTTTAACTGGGGCGGTTGCCTCCCAAAGAGTAACGGAGGCGCCCAAGGGTTCCCTCAGCCCGGTTGGCAATCGGGTGTTGAGTGCAATCGCACAAGGGAGCTTGACTGCGAGACCGACGGGTCGAGCAGGGACGAAAGTCGGAGATAGTGATCCGGTGCCGGCGTACGGACGCGGCATCGCTCAACGGATAAAAGGTACCCCGGGGATAACAGGCTGATCATCCCCAAGAGTCCATATCGACGGGATGGTTTGGCACCTCGATGTCGGCTCGTCGCATCCTGGGGCTGGAGCAGGTCCCAAGGGTTCGGCCGTTCGCCGATTAAAGCGGCACGCGAGCTGGGTTCAGAACGTCGTGAGACAGTTTGGTCTCTATCCTCTGCGCTCATTGGAATCTTGAGGAGCCCTGCCCATAGTACGAGAGGACCTGGGTGGACGAACCTCTGGTATGCCGGTTGTCGCGCCAGCGGCACGGCCGGTTGGCTACGTTCGGATGGGATAACCGCTGAAAGCATCTAAGCGGGAAGCCCCCTCCAAGATAAGGATTCCATGAAGCCTCCGGGCTTCTGAAGACCCCATGCAGAACACATGGTCGATAGACCGGACGTGGACACCCCGCAAGGGGCGGAGCCGACCGGCACTAATGGTCGAAGACAACACAACACCCGCCCTCATGGAAGGGCGGCGGCATCAACCCGACTGCGTACACGGCCTGCGGCAATAGCACGGACAGCCACAGGCGATCGAACACGAAACACGCGTCCGCCATCCGGTCCCCAAACCGCCAGGAAACCCCGCTCCCCTTCAAACAGGGAACGGCAGAACAGAAGATTCGCGGCGGTCATGGCCTGGGGGAGACGCCCGGTCCCATTCCGAACCCGGAAGCTAAGACCCAGCACGGCAATGGTACTGCACCCGGAAGAGTGTGGGAGAGTAGCACACCGCCGCCACTACACGTAAACACAAGAGGACCACCAGGGGCAACACCCTGATGGTCCTCTTCTCATATCCGGCCACCACCACAGACGACCCGAACCCCCCACAAGCCAGCCCGAACCCCACACACACGAGCCTTCCTCCTTTTTCAAAACCACATGAGTTTCTAGCCGATGACCGATCGGAAGTCAGTCACCTTATGCTTCGAGGTAAGTTCAGTCGCTTGCACAAAGTGGCTTCCTATGGTGCTCTGATTATTATGGTTGGTGCAATATTTCCTTATACAGCGGAGCTGTGGGCAGCAGGGATAAGGAGGAATCCGTGGAATTACGACTTCTCCGGTACTTCTCGGTGATTGCCCAAGAGGGAAGCATCACGGCGGCTGCTGAGCGTTTGCAAATTACGCAACCCACGCTGAGTCGTCAACTGAAGTCCTTGGAAGATGAGCTGGGGGCCAAGCTCGTGATTCGTGACCAGCGTCAACTCACGCTGACCCCAGCAGGCCGATTCTTGCAGAACAGGGCGGACGAGATACTGCAACTGACGCACGACACCGTCACTGAGTTTGAATCAAATCAAAGTCGACTGTTCACCGGTCGGATATCAATCGGGGCGGTCGAGGCCATGGGTTCGGATACCTTGGCAAGGGTCGTCGAAGGATTCTTCAGACGTCATCCCTTGGTCTCCTTCAATATCATCAGTGGGTCGAGCGACATAATCATTGATCAGCTTGACAAGGGCCTCTTGGATATGGCCATTCTCCTGGAACCGGTGAATATTGGTCGATATGCCTCACTCCCGATGCCGGAAGTGGAGAACTGGGGATTCCAGGTGTCTGATCGTTCCCCTCTTGCGGAAAAGTCCGCATTGACCAGAGCCGACATTCTTTCAAGTCCCTTACTGGTTCCCGGCAGGGATGGGATTCCCGAAATGCTGGCAGAGTGGGCGCAGACCCCGATTCATGGACTTCATATCGTCGGGAGCTTTAACCTCATCTTCAACGTACTGTCCCTGGTCAGGGACGGGATGGGCGCTGCTCTTACCCTTGGAGGGGTCAACAGTCAATCGCAACCCGTCAGGAACGCGGTTCCTGGCCCTCGAACCGGCCAAGACCACTCCTGTCTCTTTGCATGGCGTAAGGAACGGATGCTGAGTCCTGCAGCGGAGGAATTCATCGAGTACTTCCGTTCAGCTGTCTCAGGATGAAAGGTGATTTCTGGCCTGACCGTTGCCGGCCCTGGCGCGTCCACTAATCTGATTCGTGCGGCTAGGGTATTGAATTGTGAGCTCTGAAATGAGGATGGGTCCCTGGGCGTGAATGCGAAGGTCATCGAGATCTACCCAGGGCAATTAGGTGAGAGCTCGGTCTCCCTGATCCGTTTTCGGCATCAGGGAGACCAAATCGCGGCTCCGCTGAAGGCTGCGGTTCCGCGAAGGGCGCTCAGTGCTTGTCCTGTGCCGGCTGGGAGGTGAGTGTGAGGATCTCATCCAGCCGGGCCGGCGACCTGGTCAGTTCATAGGCGGTCCCGAGAGGTTTCAGGACCTCCTTCACTCTGTTTTCGTCAGCGTCGATGGCGCGGAGAGTGCGTCCGTCCATGGAGACAGGCAGGCCTGCTGCGGTCAGAAGCTTCAGCGCCTGCTCCCATTCCTCCGTCTTGATGACTAGGGAGTGGTGGCTGCCGACAATCTGCTCCACGTCGCCCCTCGCCTGGACCTGGCCATGTGCCAAGACCACGCATTGGTCGCATTGGCTGGCTTCGGCCATGTAATGGGTGGTGACCAGGACACCTACGCCCTGATCGGCCTTCCGGTGGAGTTCACGCCAGAGCCTCATGCGGGAGACGGGATCCATCCCTGAGGTTGGCTCGTCCAGGATGAGCAGGTCCGTGTCATGGCCGGCGGCCAGGGTGTAGGCAAGCAGCCGTTGGGCACCCAGGGGCAGATTGCCCACCGGCGTCCGGCCCAGGGAGCGGGCGTACTTGGCGGTCCATCCCTGTGGGCTTGTGCCGTAAACGTCGGCTGTGAACTGTGCGTTCTGCCATGCCGTGAGGGTGGGGTAGAGCCCCATGCCTTGGGGAACGTAACCGATTCGTCTGCGTGATTCCAAGGAAGGGGGCCCGCCAAGCAGGAGGGCGGATCCCTGGTTGGCCTGTTCCAGCCCCAGGAGAATGCGCATGAGCGTGGTTTTGCCCGCACCATTCCCACCGATCAGACCGATGATCTGACCGGGCTTGACTTGGAGGGAGACATCGTTCAGGGCTGTGAAGGATCCGAACTGCTTGATCAGGTCCGTGGCCTGGATCAGTACCCGATCCGTGGTGTTTCCTGGACCTTTTCCACCAGGTTCGCCAGGTTCCCCGCCTGGCTGGCGGTCGTCGTTCCTTTCGGATCCCGTCTGCTGGGGGTGATTGGCGGTGTCCACATTCGGTGCCGCGGCCCGGGGTTTGATCGGCAGTCCGCCCTGGTCATCCTGGAGCAGATAGGCGATGCTGGCGTTTTCCAAGTCGAAACCGGTCCTAGTGAACCCTTCCGGGGTCCTCTCATCACCTGCTGCGGTCCAGGCCAGAGCCGTATCGGCCCTGCGCCAGTTGTGGAAGGCCGAGGGGGCGGGCCTGTCCTGGAGACTGGATCCGAAGAACGAATCCCGGGTCATTTGCTTCCCGACCGAAGCCGGGGCCTGCCAGAGTCTGCCGGGGGCCTTGGCGCAGATGTCCTCGGCCCTGCCTTGGGCAAGAACCTTGCCGTCGTTCATCAGATAAAGGCTGGCGCACCGTTCGGCCTCGTCCAGATAGGTGGTGGCGAAGACCACCGTCTTTCCATCCGCCGCCTGGGCCGAGATCAGGGTCCAGATTCCTTCGCGACTGGCGGGGTCGACCCCGGTCGTCGGCTCATCCAGGAGCAGGAGGTCGGGCTCATGCAGGGTGGCCATGATGAAGCCGAGCTTCTGACGCATTCCTCCGGACAGGTTCCGTCCCGTCGTATCTCGGGCATAGGTGAGGCCGGCGTCGGCCAGGAGGCCTTCTATCCTGTTCCGAGCCAGGCTGGAATCCATCCGATAGGCCGAGGCGATGAAACGCATGTTCTCGATGACCGACATGTCGCGCCAGACGCCCGAATCCGCAGGCTGATACCCTATGTCCTTCTTGTCGGGCAGGCCGTGGACGCTTCCTGATTGCAAAGGGGCCCGTCCGGCCAGCAGCTTGAGCAGGGTGGATTTGCCTGCCCCGTCCCCACCGGTCAATGCCGTTACCTGGCCGGGGAGGAAGCTCCCGGAGAATCCCTGGAGGGCATGGATGACCCCGTAGGAGACCCTGGCCTTGTCGAGGGTTACAGGCTCACGGTTCATCGTGCACCCCCATGGGTCAGTACATTGCGCAGCCGCAGAGTGGCGGCTGAGAAGATGACGGTGGCCTCACCAGCCAGGATGACCAGTGGAAGCCAGAGGGATCCCCAGGAGGCACCGCGCAGCATGGTGCCCTGGGCCAGTTCGTTGAACCAGGTGAGTGGCAGGAGGTAGCCGATCCAGCGCACCGAGGCGGCCATGGACTCCAGGGGGAAGATGATGCCACTCAGCAGCATCTGCGGCATGACCAGCATCATGGCCATCTGTACGGCCTGACCTGAGTTCTGTGACACGGTTGAGATGAAGATGCCCAGTCCCAGGACCACAAAAAGGAAGAGTAAGGTCCCTAGCAGGAAGACCCAGATATCACCTCGGAAGGGCAGGTCGAAAACGGCCATGCCAATCAGCGTGATGATGGCCATGTCGATCAGGGCCAGAAGCAGGTAGGGGGCGATCTTGCCGATGATGACCGCTCCGGGCTTCAGAGGCATGACCGCCAGCTGTTCCAAGGTGCCCTGCTCGCGCTCGCGGACCAGGCCGATGCTGGTGATCATGGTGCCGATCAGGGTCATGATCAGGCCAATCAGTCCGGGAATCATAACGAAGGAGGTCTTCAGGTCCGGGTTGAAGAGGACGGTCACGTTGTCCTTTCCCGTCTCGGTTGCACTTGCCTGGTCGGGCAGGTCGGCTTCCGGTACCTGAACCGGATCCAACTGCGGTGGGGCAGGCATGGGCGGGGCGGGTTGGCCCTGAGTCGCAGCGGCCTGTGCCTGGCTCTGGTAATTCTGCATCTGTCTCAGATAGTCCTGCAGGCCCTGCTTCTCCTGCTGGGCCGCAGCCTTGCGGGATTCCATGGCCTGCGATCTGGTGGCGGCTATCTGGTCCTTGGCCTCCTCGGCGTTCAGCTGGAGGAAAGTTCGTTTGGCGGACTGTGCAGCGAAGAGGCCGGAACCATCAAGATACACCTTGGTCCGGTTGGAAAGCAGATCCTTGCCCTGGTCCTGCTGGTCCTCCCTGACGACGATGACGGCATCGACCTTCCTGTCTCTGAGCAGGCTTGTGGCATCCTCTTCGCCGTGCTGCGTCGGATCCACGGTGACGATATCCATGCCGTCCTTGGCGGCGTCAAAACCCTTGACCTTCTCGGACACGGATTGGGCCCCGTCGCCGATGACGGCAACGGAGATCCTGTCGACTGAGAAATTGGCGGCGTATCCGAAGATGAACAGGAGCAGGATGGGCATGGCTATCAGCATGGCAACCGTGCGCTTGTCGCGCATCAGCTCTCTGAATTCCTTGATGATCAGCGCCTTCACGGTGCACCTCCTTATTGGTGAATCAAGCGAGCGGCCATACGCCGGGAAGCCGACCCTGGTCTGACCGTTGCACAGGAAATCATGACGAAGCCATTAATTCCTTGGTTGGCGAATAAAATCATAGCACTATATTCATCAAGCGGTGAATATTGTTTTCTCTTGATAGACTGACCGGGTGCGGTGATACCCAATAAGGAGAAGCGATCGGAATGGCAGAGAAATCAGCTCGTGAGGGAATCAGCCGGAAAGAAGCTTCGGAATCTCATGAGGTTGAGGTTTCCGCAACATCTCTGCGTCACCGACGTGGCCGACCCGGAGGAAAGAGGGCGTCAACAACCTATGATGATATCCTCTCGGCGGCGAGATATGAGTTTTCGCGTCAGGGCTTCGACAAGGTAACCCTGCGGGCCATTGCCCGCCGTGCAGGTTGCGACCCCAAGCTCATCCACTACTATTTCGGCGGTAAGGACGAGCTCTTCACCAAGGCGGCACAGCAGATCATCGGGGATAGCCATCTCCTCGACCTGTTCATTCAGCAGGACGCCAAGCGTGCGTCCTGCGTAGATGGCTCCTTGGGCGTTACCTTGATAAGGGCCTTACTGAAGTTCATGGAAACGACCGAACCTGGCGAGGCCTACCTTTCACTCGTGCGCAATGCGGGCCGGGACGACCACGCCCGAGACCTGATGGTCGCCCTGGTACGAGGGGAGCTGACCAGTGACCGGCTCAAAGCCATCAAAACCGACAGGATCGAAAAACGCATGGTGCTGGTGGGGTCGCAGATGCTTGGTTTGATAATGGCCCGCGATGTTTTCCGGGTGGAGCCCCTGGCTTCGATGTCGCCTGGTGCGCTGGCTCGTATCATCGGTCCCACGCTGGATCGATATCTCTACGCCGACCTGTGCTGGTGAGTTCGCGCCAAGGAACAGGTCCGCAGGTCTCGCGGCCAGATGGCGGCGGAACCTCCGGGACATCTTCGGTTGAAGGCGCCTGATTGCCGGGAGGATGCAGGCCGATCAACGTATCTGTCAGAACAGGCCGTTTCCGTTCCGGGATTGTATGCCTTCTACATTGTGCTCGATGACGTCCCAGTGCTCAGCCAGCTGGCCGTCCTGCAGCCGGTAGATGTCGCAGACCTTGTTGACATGGCCGTTCTTCAGCGTGCACTTGAAGAAGACGTACACCATGTCGTCCTCGCCGTTCAGCCTGATGATCTCGATTTGCGGGCCCAAGGACAGGAAGCCCTTGATGAATTCCAGGAAGCCTGCCTTCCCGTCGGCGCAGGTGGGGTTGTGCTGGATATAGTCGTCCCGCATGAACCTGTCAATGTTGCTGGCATCTCCCCGGCTGAAGACCTAGTCGTAAAATTCCTGCACCAGGGATTTGTTGGCTGCCGTCTCGCTTTCGGTCATCATGAACCTCCGCTTTCTGCCTGTACATAGGCTTTCGAGTTTCTTCATGATAGGTATTATTCGATCTGTTTCGTAAGTGCGTCCGGTTCTATGGGGTCCGGTGTCTGCTGGGAAGAAAGCCAAGTTGCGCTGATCAGGCTGCATCACCGGGTGCGGCCAATCATGATGTTCGCCGTCAAGGTATCTAGCTGGCGTTATTGTGATTCCCGCAGAATTGGTGTGAGAATCTCCAAGCCCTCATTCTCCCAATGCTTGTAAAGCCTGGAGAAAAGACCGGTTCGACTAGTGAATGATTGGACCACGGGAAAGCCAGATACTAATCTCAATTGCAACTTGCGCTGGGAACGATACCAGTTATACTGGGAGAAGCTAGTTCATAAAGCAATGTAGCTGTAAGGAGATTCCATGCAGAGCGGGGATAGTTCTAAAGTCTTCAAATTGGTAACGATACCAAAATGGGATTCAACTATAACTTCACCCTTACAGTGGGGGAACAATTGTATACAACTGGAGTTCGAAGTCGGAAATGACCAACCTGTTGCTCTAGTTTCCATGACTTTTAGCCCGTACCATGAGACGTATTCATCCCTGCCACAATCAGTCGGGTCATCGTCCAGCCGCGTGCCTGCCGATACCTCCGGGCCGAAGACACAACGCATCACTTTTCCTGGTCGTCTGCCGATGGTACAGATAGAAGTCTCTGGTCGCGGTGCTGGTCATACAATTTGTGGACGTAGGCTTATTGAGACATCCCTTGGCCATGCTCTGCGATTCGCTTCTTGGAAAACCTGGTATACGAATGGAGTCAGCAACCTCGAAATACGCCAGGAAAGCCAGGAACATGGGATTGAATGTAGCCAGTTGTTCCAGGTAGCTGACGGTGACCTGATGTTCAAGGTCACGACAAGCATTAAAAACACCTTGGAAGACGACCTGGTCCTTGAATCTCTCCCCACCTATTGCCAGCTCTTCGGACAAACGAATGGTTTTGACGAGTCTAGGGACAGGCTGGTGGGTTGGCAGCTGGCTGAGTGTCGGAATGACTGGCTTGGTGAGGGACGTTGGTCATGGAAGCCACTCCGTGAAATATGTCCTCTTCTTAATAATGACATGGTGGGCCGGACGCCTCAAAGTGCCTACTCCTGTGTATCGGAGGGGACTTTTTCCACAGGGCAAGTTCTGCCGATGGGTGTTCTGACTTCGTCGAAGCAGGACATCACCTGGCTCTTTCAGATCGAGCACAACGGACCATGGCGCTGGGAGGTGGGCGAAAGCGAAAAAAGCGAGGGATACTTTGCGCTCAGCGGGCCGACTTACAAAAATCATGATTGGTCCGTGGTGCTTCACAAGGACCAGCAATTCACAGCAGTACCTGTTTCGGTGACTCCTGCCGTCAACTTTGATCAGGCCGTTGAGTCTGTTACAAACTATAGGCGACGCTGGCATCTTGCGACGGATAAGTTGAAGACTCCGAAGATCGTCTTCAACGATTATATGAACACTCTCAACGGTGATCCAAGCACAGACCGCTTGCTGCCTTTGATCAAGGCAGCCGGCAGCATTGGTGCTGAAGTATTCTGCATCGATGCCGGCTGGTACGACGACACCGGCGATTGGTGGCCGTCAGTCGGTGAATGGGAGCCGTCTACGACCCGATTTCCCGGAGGCCTTGGTGAGGTCATGGATGCTATTAAGCGTGAGCACATGATACCAGGTTTGTGGCTTGAACCAGAGGTTGTGGGAATCAAAAGTCCCTTGGCCAAGAAGCTGCCGGATTCCGCGTTTTTCCAGCACGCAGGGCATCGTGTAGTGGAACAGAATAGGTATCTGCTCGATTTCAGAAACCCCCAGACCATAGGGCACATGAATGAAGTGATCGACAGGCTTGTCGGAGATTTCGGGGTCGGCTATTTTAAGTTCGACTACAATGTCATGCCTGGCCCAGGCACCACATATCGCTCGGATAGCCCTGGTGATGGTCTTCTAGGTCACAACCGGGCCTATCAGGAATGGATAAAGGGGCTGTATCGTCGTCATCCTAACTTGATCCTCGAAAACTGCTCCTCTGGAGGCATGCGGACGGATTTCGCCCAGTCTTCTATATTCCACCTTCTCTCTACATCGGATCAGCAGGATTTCGGCCGGTATGCGAGCATAAGTGCTACAGCGCCTATGGCTATGCTTCCCGAGCAGGCTGGCAATTGGGCGTATCCGGCTGCCGATATGGATGACGAGAGCTTTCGCTTTGCTCTGACCAACACCCTCCTGGGGCACTTCTTCCTGTCGGGGTACCTGAATCGGTTCTCGGAGCATCAATTGAATATGGTCCAGGATGCGATTGATGTCTACCGTCGCGTAATCGGCGACCGGGTATCTACGGGTGTGCCTTTCTGGCCATTGGGGCTGCCTGGCTGGTATGACGACAAGCTCGCACTCGGCATCAGAAATGCACGCGATTACGGAGCAGATGGGACCAGAGATGGTGTTCTGATCACTGTTTGGGCCAGGTGCACGTCGGATGGTCATCTCGATCTGCCCCTGCCTATGTTCACAAACAAGGATTGCAGGATGCAGGTTCTCTATCCGCGTTTTGCCGACCGTAATGGTGATTCGGATTCTTGGCGTTATGTCTGGCATAGAGAAAGGGGGAGTCTAGAAGTTCATATGCCCGAAGAAGGGTACACGGCCAGAACCCTTTTAATCAGTGAGTGATTGGCCTTCAGTCTGAAAAGACGTGAGTGATGTAGTGAGAATGTCCCTGCCATCCCGCCATTAGCGGGTGGCGGAGGCGGAAAGGGATAAACAATGAAGTTGATCCAATGGAAGATCGATTCTTCACAAAAGACCGTTCGAGCCGTGGCCGGTCTGGTGATTGCTGCGGGTTTGTGCTTGGGCACTTTAGCTGGATGCGGCAACCCTGCTGCCAGCAGCGATGACACTGACACCAAGGCATCTGGCTACTGGCCCGAGGCGAGTGCCAAGTTGGACAGCGTGACTTTGAAGTTCTGGAGCTCGCCTCAGGCCAACAAGATTCCGGTTCAAGTCATCAAGGATTTCCAAAAAGCTACGGGTGCCAAGGTTGATCTGGTTACCATTCCGGAAGTCTATGAAAACAATGCACAGACTAAAATCACGACCGGTGATACTCCCGACCTGGCTTTTTGGCAACCGACCAGGTCCATGATGACCGGTTTGGTTGCTCAAGGCAAACTGCAGAAGCTTGACAATACCCCCTTTGAGAAGAACTACAAAAAGGGTATAGACGACGAGGCAGGGCTCTACAAAAACAGCAGATATGCGATTATGGTGAGCGCGCCTTCGACTATGGGCGTCTATTACAACAAGGATGTCTTCAAGGCCGCTGGCCTTGAGGCGGTACCCAAGAACTGGAACGAGTTCGTGGCGGCTGCTCAGAAAATCAAAGATGCCGATATCCCTGGCGTGGATTCGCCCCTCTTTGAAATGGGTGGTTCCCAATGGGGCACGCAGTGGGCTGTCCAGGTCCAATTGGCCGAAGCGGCACAAGGGGGTCTTTGGGACCGCGTGAACCAGGGCAAGGATAAATTCACCGGCAAGGACATCATGGCAGCCATCACCAATTATCAGGACCTCTTCAAGAAGGGGCTCTACAATGCCGATGCTGGCTCGGCTAAGGACACCGCCCAGGAAAAGGCCCTGTGGGACGGGAAGACGGGGATGATCTTCGGCAATGCCAGTCAATTCCTGGCCATCTCCGCCTTGGCCGGCAACGACAAGAGCGCTCTGGACAAGAAGATCGGGTACTTCCCAGTGTCGAAGGACGGCAACTATACCACCATCATTCCTGATGGTTCCAATGGGGTCGTGGCCTTCAAGAGCGGGGACAGCAAGCGCGAGGCAGCATCCAGACAGTTCCTCAATTTCTGGATGACCGATGGCTACAAGGCTTTCATCAAGCAGCAGAACATCATTTCGGTTCTGAAGAACGTCGATTCGCCGAACACTGTGCCCCAGGCCAGCCTGGATGCGGCACAGTCCATTCAGCACAGCGTCGGATCCATGCAGCTCCAAGCCCTGGCTAACCCTGATCTTTATGTCAACCTGGCCAGCATGGTTAATGGGACCATGACGCCGGAACAGGTCGCCCAGACCACGCAGGATCAGTTCGCACAGGTAGCCAAGGCCCAGGGGGTGAAGGGCTTCTAAGGAAAGCAGCGGTCGGGGGATAGGTAATTCCTCCGGCCGTTTTTCCTGGATTCATACGCATGAATTGGACAATCACATCGGAAGAAAGGACCTTTTATGTCTGATGCATTCGCTGCGGGTCCTGCTGAAAAAGGCCGGAAACGCTTGGGTGGGAACCGATCTATTGGTTCCAATAGTGAAACAGCGGTTATGAAAAAGAATTACCCGCTTCGGTTCCTGGTTCCAGCGGGGGCTATCCTACTTGTTTTCTTCTTCGTCCCCACAGTTCTGAACTTCATCTATGCCTTTACTGATTGGTCTGCCTTCAAGACGGCCATCTCCTTCAACGGTTTCGACAACTTCATGAGCCTTTTCAAAAACGGGATACTGCTCCGGGATTTGAGGACCACACTAGTCTTCGCATTCTTCGTCGCCCTTTTTCAGAATACTTTTGGGCTGATTCTGGCTGTTTTTCTTGAAAAGGACACGACTGAAAACCGCATCGCCCGCGTACTCTTCTTCATACCTGTGCTCATGTCGGCCCTCGCCGTGGGATATGTTTGGCAGGCCGTCCTTCAGGCCAATGGCGCCTTGGACCAGATACTGAGTTTCTTTGCGGGAAGGACCATTAGCACGGCCTGGTTGGGAAGCACCACCTGGTCGATCGTCATAGTTTCCGCAATCCAGGGTTGGAAATGGGCTGGTCTGGCCATGCTCATTTACCTGTCCGGGCTCAAAACCATTGATGAGGATGTCCTTGAGGCAGCCGAAATCGATGGAGCCAATTCCTGGCAGATTTTCTGGAAGATCAAATTCCCGCTCCTGGCCCCGGCTGTGACCTTCAATGTGGCTACCTCCCTCCTTGGTTCAATGAATGGGTTCGATACCGTGCAGGCTACAACAGCAGGTGGCCCTGGCGGCTCCACTGAGATCCTCAACCTCTTCGTCTGGAGAACCTTCGGCCAGGGTCTGTATTCACAGTCGACGATGATGAGCCTCCTGCTCTTTATTGTGGTAATGATTATTGCCATTCCTCTGATTTGGTACCTTCGCAGAAGAGAGGCCAAGATACTATGAGCAATGCGAGTTTTGAACCTGCCGCCACTAATTCTGGCATGCGTGTTGCGGGACACAAGGGAGCTCTGGGCAAAAGGGTGCTTCACACCGTCCTCCTGGTCTTTCTGGTTGTAGCCTGCCTAGGGGTGCCTTTCTATCTGCTGGTTGTTACAGCGGGCAAGGATCAGGCTGAGGCCCTAAGACTGTCCTTGGCGTTGCCAACTAAGTGGCATCTCTTTGAAAACTTCGGCATCGTCCTCTCCCAAGGCAAGATGATTCCGGCATTCTTCGGTTCTCTTGTGGTAACGCTTCCTTCTGTCGTGGTGGCCTTGATCTTTGGTTCCATGGCTTCATGGATTTTGGCTCGACGAGCTACCAAGGCCATGGCTCTGGTATATGCCCTATGCATATCTGGACTGATTCTGCCGCCGGCCGTGGTTACGGTCATGCTGCTTTTGAAGATGATCGGTCTGGCGGGAACCGCCATCGGCATGATCTGCGTCTATGTGGGGATCTACCTTTCGACAGTCATCTTCTTCGTCACCGGGTTCATTCGCACCATCCCGATCTCCTTAGAGGAAGCTGCTCGAATCGACGGAGCCAAGCCTATGAGGGTCTTCTTTACCATTGTTTTGCCCCTCCTTGGGCCCACAATGGCTTCCGCGACCATCCTGCTCATTCTGTATATTTGGAATGATGTCTTCTATGCGCTCTTTATCCTCTCGGGCAAGATGGACACCCTGCCGCTGAACCTCTACAACGTGGCCAATGCCGGACTCTATCTGAATAATTGGCATTACATCTTTGCCTATATCATTCTGATGAGCCTGCCGCTGTTGATCATCTTCGCTGTGGCGCAGAAGAAGATCATCTCAGGGATAACCGGAGGGGCGGTGAAGTGAGAGGTAGCACGGTGTACGAAGGACCACGAACCTGTCCGTTGTGACACAATCAGATAGGGTGATTGATGTTTGCGTCGGCCGCCTGGCAGCCTGCAATAGGCTTGCCGGGCGTCTGCGTGTTCGAGAGGATGGTTGCAGATGGTTGCGGGGAAAAGACGGGCTCCATCCATCAAGGATGTGGCAAGAAAGGCCGGTGTTTCCGTTTCCACGGTTTCCCGTTATCTCAATGGTGGCCGCAACCTGAGCGACGGCAAGCGTAAGGTCATAGCTGAAGCTGTCAAGGACTTGAATTACCGACCCAATACCATTGCCAGAGCCTTAGTGTCTAATGAATTTCAGTCCATCGCGGTTATCGCCACGGATATATCCCTATACGGATCCATGCAGTTGGTGCAAGGGATTGAACTGGCTGCACGCCGACGGCATTATCTGGTCACAGTGACCCTGGTCGGCAATGGTCATGAGATGGTCAAGGAGACTGTAGACCAGCTCATCCAGAACAGGCCGGTCGGATGCATCATCCTGGACGTGGAGCGTTCCAGCCTCCTGCACTCTTTCGCTGGATACATTGCACAATCGCTTCCCACTGTAATCGTGGATGAAGCTGATCTGGCTTCGGGGAGCCTGCTGATAGGTGCCTATGAAGGCGGATACCAGATCACCAAGTACCTGCTGAGACTGGGGCATAAAACCGTTTTCCATGTATCCATTCCCGAAAACGGCAATAAATATACGCGATCCCTGGGTTGGCGGCGTGCTTTGGAGGAAGTGGGGGCTCCTATCGAGGAACCCTTGTCCTGCACCTGGGATTTCCGAAAGGCGGAGCAGATTGGACGCTACCTGTGCTCTTTCCCGGAGGTCACAGCCATTTTCGCTGGCAACGATGAGGTGGCCGCAGGTGTCATACGAGGCATTCTTCTCGAGGGCAAGAAGGTTCCGGAAGATGTCAGCGTTGCCGGCTTCGATGGCAACCCTATCGGTGAAGTGACCGTCCCAAGCATTACGACCTGGCGGCAGAACTTTCAAGGAATAGGGGCCAAGGCTGTTGAACGCTTGGCTCATTGGCCTGACAGTGATGACCGGCCGGAGGCCAATGGAAGCAAGAGTGGCAAGGTGGACGACGGGACTCATAAGGCAAGTGAGGAAGAGGAGCCGGATCTTGATCAGTTGCAACAAAGCCGCGCGATGGGGGACGAGCAGGTCTCGTCGCGACTGATCATTCGGGAGTCCACGGCTCCGCCACAGTCTGGACGTGGCCGATGAAGATCGGCTATAGCAGCAATTGACTATCCAACCAAGGCTGCACTTGAAGCAGACAGTGTCCCAGGCTGTGGTTTTTCCTAGGCAACGCTGTTTCAGCCGCTGTATGTGGCAGCTGCGGTCAGGCCTTGAACCGGCGCTCATCGTTCATGGTGGCGAAGTTCAGGCCGATCAGGATGCCGCCGCCTACGTAGTTGCCCAGCATGGCCACCAGGACCACCAGGATTGCCTTCCAGGCATTGACCTGCCCGAAGACACCCAGGATAAGGAAGAGGGCCGAATCCGCTATCGAGTGCTCGAACCCGCAGAAGGCGAAGACGAAGACGGCCACGACCATGATGATGCACTTGGTGAAGTCGTTGGAAAGCTTGCCGTTGTAGACCATGAGCATGGCGATGTTGATGCAGAAGTTGCACAGGATGCCACGTACGAACAGGTCGGCGAACCCCATAGGGCCGCCGGAGATGTAGCCGGTCTTGGTCGCCGCGGCTGTCAGCATCTGGTCCAGGGTCGGCCCGCTAACGATAGATGAAAAACGGAGGATCACGGCCACGACCAGGGCTCCTGCCAGGTTGCCCAGAAGGCAGAGGACCAGGATCCGCAGGGAGGCCAGCCAGCCCAGGCGCTTGTGATAGGCGCCTATGGTGACCACCATCATGTTGGAGGTCAGCAGTTCGGAGTTGGTGTAGTAGATCAGGACCAGGGCCCAGCCGAAGGTGGTCGCCGCCAGAACACGGCCTGCCAGGATCAAGCCGTGGTCGGCGGGGTTTTGCCCGGCCTGACCCATGATAACGAAGAAGGCCGTGAAGAAGATACCCACGAAGAGGCCGGCCATGGTGGCTCGCTGCATGTACTTGCCGGTCAGGGCGCCGCTCATGGTCTTCTTGCTCTCAACCACGTCCAGGACGGTGCTGATGAAGGCCCGCCCGGGGAAGAGGGGCTGCCTGTTCTGCTGGTCTGTCATCTGATTGGGCTGCTCATTCACGGGGTTCATTATGGCATCCCCAAGTAAAGAGGGACCGCCCTTAAGGCCAGACTGTGCGGGAATTCACTTCTTTGCCAGTGTCACTCAACCTCACTCGGTGCGCAGGGCGGTGGCAGGATCCTGCTTGGCTGCCTTTCGTGAGGGGATCAGGCCGCCGATCAGGGTCAGAACCACACTCAGAATGACCAAGGCTATACCGCCTGAGGCAGGCAGGGCGGCGTTGACCTCGGTGGTCCCCATGAAGTGGTGCATGATGCTGTTGGCCGGAATGATCAGCAGCAGGGTGATGCCCACTCCCAGCAGGCCCGCCAGAAGTCCGATGAGGCCGGTCTCGGCATTGAAGACGTTGGAGACGTTCCGTTTGGAGGCGCCCATGGCGCGCAGGATGCCGATCTCCTTGGTCCGTTCCAGAACCGATATGTAGGTGATGATGCCGATCATGATGGAGGAGACCACCAGCGAGACCCCGACGAAGGCTATCAGCACGTAAGTGATGACGTTGATGATGGTGGTGACCGAATTCATCATCAGGCCCACGTAGTCGGTATAGACGATCCTGTTCTTCTTCGCGGCCTTGTCGTTGTAATGCTTGATGGAGTCACCCACGGAATTCTTGTTCTCGAAGCTGTCTGTGTAGATGCTGATGCGGGAGGGGGCATCCCGGGAGATCAGGCCGAAGTCGCTCAGGTTGTCGGCGTAGGTGCCAGTGGAGACGTACTGGTTGTATATGGCGACCAGGGCATCCTGCGGGGCGGTGGCGATGTACTGGTCGAAGGCCTGGGCTGTCTGCTGTTCGGCAGAGGCCCCCGTGGGGATGCCCGCAGAACTTTGGGCTCTTGCAGCGGCTCCGGCCCGGCCCTGGGCCTCCTGGCCGGCCATGGCCGCTGGGCTTTTCATGATCTCCTGGGCCATGCCGGCTTTCTGGGTAACGCCCAGAGATGCGATATAGGCCTTGGCATCGTTGGCCTTGGCGGCATCGTCGGCAGGGGCGAAGGCCATTCCGTTGAGGACGCTGTGGCCCTGATCGGCCTCCTGGTCGGTGACGATGGGGCTGGTCTTGGCCTGGTCGATCAGGTAGTCAGTCAGCTGGCGGGTATACCCGACGCCCACTTTGAGGGGCGTGGCCTTGGCCCCTTGGTTGGGGCGGACGATGCCGACGATCCGCAGCTGCAGGCCCTGGTCGGCGGCCTTGGTCATCTGGTCTGTGCTGTCGCCGATGTAGTGGTAGTGGCCGTCGGTCCCCTTGGCATACTGGTCCGCGGCGGGCACCAGGGAGAGCTTCTGGTCCATGGCCTTGGCGTATTCGATGGGCTTGGTGTCGACCTTGACCTCCTGGCCGCTGTTGAGCTTGTTCATCATGTCGGTGTACTGGCTGGAGGGGAGGATGCCCAGCTTGTAGAGGCTGGTGACGGGCATTTGGTTGTTCTTGTCCAGCACCAGGACCACCTGGTCCTTGGCCTTAGGCCAGGTGCCGTTCACCACCTGGTAGTTGTCGGTCACCACCTTGCTGATGGCGGTCTTGGCATCGGCCCCTGGCATGATCTCACCGAAGATCTCCGGGGCCTTGTTCTTCTCGGTCTTGCCGGTCAGGTAGGACATCTGCTTGGACTGGATGTCGCCCATGTCGCTGTCGGTGTTGGCCGTGGCCATCTGGCTGGCGGTAGAGCTGGCGGCATCCTGCCCATTCATGGTCACCTTGTCCGCAGAGACCAGCTTGCCGTCCGGGTCGTGCTCGAAGACCGAGAACTTGGTGGCATAGGAGTACTGGATGCCCACGGACCCCACGTACTGGTGGATTTCGCTCCTGGGATTATCCAAGTATTTTTTGAAGTTGGTCAGATTGTTTTGGGTGATGCTGCTGGTCAGGCTGGAGGCCCCCTTGATGCTGGAGTCGTCCGGCTGGATGGCCTTGAGATCCTTGTGGGCTTCGGCCTCCTTCTGGGATTCCTGGGCAGAGTCCGCTATCTTGTTCAGGTCGAAGGACTGCTCCTGAATAGTAATGGGGTAGGAGGTCATGGTCTCCCGCTGCACCCTGTCGATGTAGCGGTTGACTCCGGTGGACACCGACAAGATCAGGGCGATGCCGATGATGCCGATGGATCCAGCGAAGGCTGTGAGTGCAGTCCGGGCCTTTTTGGTTCGAAGATTGTTGAAGCTCAACGATAGGGAGGTCAGCAGTCCCATGGAGGCCTTGCCGAAGGTGCGGTGGCGGGCCCGGCGGATGGGCACCTGGTCGTCGGGCAGGGGGTCGGAGTCGCTGATCACAGAGCCGTCGTGCAGCTCCACGATCCTGGTGGCGTACTGGTGGGCCAACTCGGGGTTGTGGGTGACCATGACCACAAGCCGGTCCTGGGCCACCTCCTTGAGCAGGTCCATAATCTGGATGGAAGTCTCGGAGTCCAGAGCTCCGGTGGGTTCGTCGGCCAGGAGGATGCGGGGGTTGTTGACCAGGGCCCTGGCGATGGCCACCCGCTGCATCTGCCCGCCCGAGAGCTGGTTGGGTCGCTTGTTCACGTGCTGGCCCAGCCCCACCTGCTCCAGGGCCTGCCTGGCCCGCTCCCGCCGCTCCTGCCGGTGCACGCCGGAGATGGTCAGGGCCAGCTCCACGTTGGACAGTATGCTCTGGTGAGGGATCAGGTTGTAGCTCTGGAAGACGAATCCCACAGTGTGGTTGCGGTAGGAGTCCCAGTCCCGGTCCTTGTACTTTTTAGTGGAGGTGCCGTTGATGATCAGGTCGCCCTGGTCGTAGCGGTCCAGCCCGCCGATGATGTTGAGCAGAGTGGTCTTGCCGGAACCGGAGGGGCCCAGGATGGCCACGAACTCGTTGTCGCGCAGGTTGACGCTGACATCATTCAAGGCCTGCTGGACGAAGTCCCCTGTTTTGTATTGTTTGGAGATGTGTTCAATCTGCAGCACCGTAGTCCTCCGCTTTCTGGATTCTCAATGGCTCAATGGCATGGGCTTATGGACTCTTGGAGTGCCAGCTTACGCCATCAGAATGGGTAAATGCCGATATGGCCTAGTCCACCGATTTGAGAGCCTCCAGCATGTCCACATGCTTGAGCTTGTTGTTGACCATCCAGCCCAGGCCGGCCGTGATGACCGTGATCATGATCAGGGGCACAACGAAGGCCACCCAGCTGATGGAGGGGTCAAAGAGGACGTCGTCCGGCGGCACGGTGGTGATGATGTAGTGGTGCAGCCAGGCCCCGAACCCGTACCCGGCAAGGACGCCGATGGCCGACAGGAGGATGGTCTCCCGGTAGATGTACATGGTCACCTCTCGGTCGTAGAAGCCCAGCACTTTGATGGTGCTCAGCTCGCGGATCCGTTCCTCCACGTTCAGGTTGGTCAGGTTGTAGAGGATGACCAGGGCCAGCAGGGTGGCTACGATGATCAGCACCTGCATGATTATGTTCAGGGACCTGACTACGGTGTCGATCTGGCTCATCAGAGTCGTGTTCTGCACCACCCCTTGGATGCCGTCTATCCGCATGAAGGAGGCGGCCTGCCTTCTGGTGTTATCTGCGCTGGAGTCCTTGAAGGTGACCAGATGGGCGTTGGGCGAGAAGTCCTGGTGGAAGACGGTCCTGTAGGCCGATGGGCTCATGAAGACGAAATGCCCTAAGTACATCTCGCAGATGCCGTCCACCCGCATGGTTCTGTCCTTGCCGCCTGAATCCTGCAGGGTGATCTTGTCGCCGGTCTTTGTCCCTGTCAGCTGGGCGATCCGTTCGGAGAGGATCACGCCGTCGCCCTTGAGGCTCAGGGGCTTGTGCCTGGACCGGGTGTCCAAGCGGATGAAGTCGTCCAGGCGCTCGGAGCTGGCCGGCGCGATCATAGTGATGGACTGCTTGTCGGCATTGTGGCCGGCTGTCTTGCTCATCTCCTCGTAGCGCACATTCAGGGAACGGCTCACATCGGGCTTTTCCAGCCGTTTTTTGATGGATTGGCGCTGGTCGGTGGTGGCCTGGCTGTTCTCGGCAGCGATCAGGTCATAGCGAATGACTTGGCCGAATTGGTGCTCGTTGATGGCCGAGATGGATCCCTGCACGCCGAACCCGGCCATCAGCAGGGCCACTGACCCGCAGACCCCGAAGATGGTCATCAGCATCCGCTGCTTGTAACGGAAGATGTTCCTGGCAGTGACTTTGTGAGTGAAGCTGAGCCTGTTCCAAATTAGCGGGATATGTTCCAGGAAGATCTTCGAACCGGCGCTGGGCGGCTTGGGCAGGAGGAGGGCCGACGGCTTCTCGCGCAGCTCCCGCCAGGCGCTCAGGAAGGCCGGGACCACGGCGCTCAGGAAGGCCAGCAGGCAGGCCAGGAGGGTGATGGGCAGGTGGAAGCCATAGTGGATAGTCGGCATGTCGAAGGCATGGGCGTAAGCCTGGTAGACAATCCAGGGCAAGAGGGTGTGGCCGGCGACGATGCCCAGAAGCGCGCCCAGGGCCGAGGCTGCTCCGCCGTAGACCAGGAACTTGGCCATGACATCCTGGTCCCTGTAGCCCAGGGCCTTCAGTGTTCCGGCATTGATCCGCTCCTCGTCCACGAAGCGCGTCATGGTGGTGAAGGTGACCAGGGCGGCCACCAGATACATGAAGTAGGGGAAGACCTTGGCCAGCGAGTCCACGATGAAGGAGACGGAGGCGTAAACCTTGTAGCCCTCTGAGCCGGGCGCTTCACGGCGCGAGTCCAGGGCGTAGACCGGCTTCTCCAGCCGGCTCAGCTGGTCGGCCGCCTTGTTCAGCTTCTTCTGGGCGTCGTCGATCTTCTTCTGGGCGTCAGGGCTCTCCCTGTTGAACTTGTCCAGTTTGGTCTGGTATTCCGCATTTTTCTGATCCAGGGTGGCCTGGGCCTGGTCGATCTGCCCTTGGGCTGAAGCATGGCTGCTGGCCAACTGCTGCCGGGCCTGGGCTAGTTTGGCCCTGCCCTGGGCCAGTTGTGCCGAACCCTGATCAAGTTGGGCCTTGCCCTGGGCCAGCTGGCGCTCGCCCTCCTCCACCTTGGCCCTCGCTTGGGTCAGTTCTTGCCGCTTCGCATCCAGGGTCTGCTGGCCGGCTGCAACCTGTGCCATGCCGGGTGTGTACTGATTGGCCATGAAGGCATCGTGGCCCGCTTTGGCCTTGGCCACCAGGGCGTCGATCTGCGGCGACTGCCGGTTGAGCTCGGCCAGCTGGGCCTGAAGCCCGGCCTTTCTGCGGTTGAGTTCCTCTTGCTGCTGGGGGGTCAGCCCGGGTGTGGCCAGTTGGGCGTCAATGGCCTGAATGAGGCCGGTGACCTGTATAATGCCCTGCCTGCATTGCTTCTGTGCTTCCTGGGCCTGGGCTACAGCCTGGTCAGCCTGGGCCTTGCCGCCCTCCAGCTGCTGGCGGGAACTATCAAGCTTGGCCTGTCCCTGATCGATGGCCTGCTGCCCCTGGTCGGCCTGTTGCCTGCCCTGGGCCACCTGGCTGGCGGAGGACTGGTACTGTTTCTGCTTTCGAGCCAGTACGGCCGAGCTCAGATCCACCTCCTGCTGCCCCTGGTCGATGGCTGCCTGGGCCTGCACCGTCTTGGCGGCCAGTTGGTTCTTGGCGGACTGGATGCTCTGGGCACCCTGGTCCAGATCCTTCCTGGCCTGTTCCAGCTGCTGCCGGTTCCCTTCGAGTTCCTCTTTGGACTGGTCCACCTGGTCTTGCCCCTGGTCCAGTTGCTTCTTCAGTGGGGCCTTGATGGCGTTCAGCCTGGCGGTGGGGCGGCCTGACAGAATCCTGTTCAGATCGTCCTTGTGGGTCTGCAGGGCTTGGATGTACTGGTCGGAATAGTGGTCCCGGATCCGGTCCAGGTCCTTGAAGGTCAGGCGGGCGATCATGTACTCGTTCGAGCTGAAGGCCCCGGGCGTGGTCACTGCGTAGGAGTCCAGTGACCCGGATCCGGCTGTGGAGGGACCCATGTTGACCTTGCTCAGGATCTCGGTTGACTTGACCGTGCCCACCACGCGCAGCTTGTGGTGCCTCAAGACCTTCCTGCCCAGCTGGTCGGCCTTCTCGTCCACCTTGATGCTGCTGCCGATGGGGTGGCTTCCGGCTAGGGCCGTGTCGACCGCCACCTGATCCGGTCTGCTGGGCATGGATCCGTCGACCAGCTCATAGGTGGAGATCCGGTCGGGGGCGGAGTAGATGCGCAGGCTCTTATCGGTCCCCTTGAGCACCACATCTTTCAGATACCCGTATTCGATTCCCGAGCTGCCGGGGGCGGTGTCGATGGCATCCCGGTCCTCCTGGTCCAGGCCATAGCTGCTGATGACCATCAGATCAGCCAGATGGTGGCTGGACAGGTAGACGTTGCCGGCCTGCCGCATGTCTGGTCCGGTCACACTCAGCCCGACCAGGGCGAAGGAGCCCAGCGCCACCAGGCAGACGACGGAGATGAACCGTCCCAAGGACTTGCGCAGGGAGACCCGGATGTCGTGCCAGAGCACCTTTCTGACGGGCTGCATCCTCACCACTCCACGTTTTCGATGTCTTCGGGGCTGTCGTTGGTCTGCACGGCCTGGACCCGTGCGTCGTGCATGCGGATGACCCTATCGGCGATGGGGGCGATGGCCGCGTTGTGGGTGACGATGACCACGGTGGCGCCCTTCTGGCGGCACTGGTCCTGGAGGATGCGCAGCACCTGCTTGCCGGTCCGATAGTCCAGGGCTCCGGTGGGTTCGTCACAGAGCAGGATCTTGGGGTTCTTGGCTACGGCCCGTGCAATGGCCACCCGCTGTTGCTCGCCGCCGGAAAGCTGGGCGGGGAAGTTGTCGATCCGGTCGCCCAGGCCCACGTCGATCAGGGTCTGGACCGGGTCGGCAGCGTTGTCTACGATCTCCGAAGCCAGCTCCACGTTCTCCCTGGCGGTCAGGTTGGCTACCAGGTTGTAGAACTGGAAGACGAAGCCCACGTCATAGCGGCGGTAGGTGGTCAGCTGCCGGGCGTCATAGCCGGCGATGTCCTTCCCGTCCACGATCACCTGGCCCTCGTCGCAGGTGTCCATGCCGCCCAAGATGTTGAGCACAGTCGACTTGCCCGCCCCCGAGGCTCCGAGGATGACCACCAGCTCGCCTCTCTCGATGGAGAAGGTGACGTCGTTGTTGGCCACAATGGTCGTCTCGCCGGTCGCATACCGCTTCGTTTCTCCAATGACGTCGATATAGCCCATCATGCCCTCTCGTAACCCTGGCCGTCCGACGCAAGGGACGCCCCCCGATGCTCTGCTCCCCACTACTGTATACGTTCGTAGGGCCTGGGGCACAGGAGAACCGCCTGCCGGGCGGCAACATGTCCACAGGCCCGGCAAGGGCTCAGAGGGCTTGCAGGAGGTTGCCCAGTTTGCGACTGTCCCTGACCGGCCTGCCCTGGCGGAAGGTGATGAACCGTTGGCAGGTCTGTGCCAGGAACTCCTGGTCATGCGAGATGACGATCACCATGACTCCCAGGGAGCGCATATAGCGGATCATCCCGGTCACCTGGTTCATGTGGAGCAGGTCCAGGCCGCTGGTTGGCTCGTCCAGAACCGCCAGGCGTTTGCCCGACAGTATGGCGGCCGCGATGGCCACTCGCTGTTTCTCTCCGCCGGAAAGGGTGTTGGGGTGCCGGCCCAGGAGCCGCTCCAGGTCAAGTTTTCGTGCCACTTCCCTGAAGAGGTCGGTTCGTCTGGCCCCAAGGAGCATTTCGCCTTCGACGGTCTCGCTGAAGAGCTGGTAGTTGACATCCTGAAAGACCATATAGGAGTCCTCGACACGCTCCCTGCTGGTCTGCCTGGCCCCATTCAGGCTTATTTCCGACTTGTTGCCAGGCTTGAGCAGGCCGGTAAGGACCGAGGCGAAAGTGCTCTTGCCAGCACCGTTGCGGCCGATGATGCCGGTGATGTCGTCGCTGGACAGGGTCAAGTCGTCCACATCCAGGGCGGGAGCCTGGTCGCGGTGGTAGGCATAGGTCAGATTCCTGACCCGCAGCAGATCGGGGGTCTTCTTGGCGATGACCCTGGCAGGGGCGCTCGCCTCCTGGGCCGCATCCAGCTTGAGGGCCCGCAGCCCCATGACCTGGCGGCTTGGATCATCCAGCCCTCTCATGGCGGCCGACGTCATATGCTCCGCCAGCCTGCCGTCCTTCATGACCAGGAAATCGTCGGCCAGGCCGTCCAGGTAGTAGAGGCGGTGCTCGATCAGGACCATGGTCAAGCCCCGGTCCTTCAAGCGACCCAGGATCTGCGCCAGGCTGGCCACCGCCTCGACGTCCAGGTTGCCGGAGGGCTCGTCCAGGACCAGGATCTGCGGGTCCATCATGCAGGAGGAGGCGATGGCGATCATCTGCTTCTCGCCCCCGGACAGGGAAAAGATGTCCCGGTCCATAAGCGGGGCGATGCCGAAAAGATCAGCTACCTGGTCTATGCGCTCCCGGATGGCCTCCGGCTGGATCCCGGTGTTCTCCAGGGGGAAGGCCAGCTCGCTGCGGACGTCGGTGGTGAAGAACTGGGTCTTGGGATTCTGAAAGACCGACCCAACCTGCTCTGAAAGCCGGTAGATGGGCCTGGCTGTGGTTGGCTCGCCCCCGATCAGGCACTCTCCCTCCAGCTTGCCCTCGTAAAGTTCGGGGATCAGGCCGTTGATGACCCTGGACAGGGTGGTTTTGCCGCACCCACTCGGCCCGGTGACTACGATCAGCCGTCCCTTGCCCATTCGGCAGGAGACCTCCTTGAGGGACGGTCTGCTGGCGCCCTCGTAGGTGAAGCTAAGCCTGGAACATTGCAACATAGGCTCCACATCCCATAAGGACCAGGCCAAGGGCGCACATGATCGCATCCAGTTCAGTGAAGGCAATCCGTTGGATGGAGGCCTTGGGCCCGGGGTCGCCGATCCCCCTGGTCAGGGCGGCCGAGGTCAGGTCGGTGGCCACATTGGTGGCGTTGTTGAGGAGGGGCACGTAAATGTACTCCATGGTCCGCAGTGGGTGACAGATCATGTCGCCCGTGGTGACGGCAATCCCCCTGAACTTCATGGCCCGTCTGATCTGGGCATAGTCGTGCCTGACGGTCGGAAAGAAGCGGAAGAGCACGCTTACGGGGATGACCAGCCACTGGGGGGCGTGAATCTTGCGCATCAGGTAGACCAGCTCCGAGACCTTGGTGGTACCCATCATGAAGGCCGCCACCAGCACCAGGGGGAGGACCCTGCCTACGCCGACGAAGAGGAAGAGCAGGTAATGCCCCGGCAGGTTTTCAGGAAAGACCATGGCCAGGGAGGCGCCCAGGGCGAAGACCAGGCAGACCAGAAGCCAGGCCTGGCCCTTCCTCACCCTGCCCACGATGACCTGAAAGCTGCAGAAGTAGACGTTTATGGCCAGAACCAGTGGGGTGGGCAAGGTGATGAAAATAAGGGCGTTGGCGAAGATGACCAGCAGGAATCTGGTGTAGATGGAGATAGGCCTCATTGCTTGGCGGGTATCCGGTTGAAATGCCTGTCGACGATCCTGGCGCCTATCCATGCCCCGAGCAGGGCGCCGACCAGGGTGGCCAGAATGCAGACCAGGAAGGTCGCTCCGGTGATGGGCGCGAAGACCCCGTTGATGTACTCCTGGCTTTTGCCACGGCGGACCAGGCTTGCCACGTAGGCGTCCTTCATGAACCAGAGGGGAAGGACGGGGCCAGTGCAGCCAAAGGTGAGGATGGCATAGCTCAGGTAACGGGCCAGATTGGGACGGCTCTCCCTGAGCGAGGACTGAACCAGATCAGCCAGCAGGCCACAGAAAGCGTAAGGGATGAAGGAGAGGGCGAAGTGGCCGAAGACCAGCAGGAAGAGGCCCATGATGACGCCGACGATGGTGACGGCCCCGAATCTAGGCACCTGACGGATCATCAGCATGTAGACCGGGCCAGAGACCAGTCCAACCATGGCTGGTATGAAGAGGGAGGAGAGGCCGGGCATAACCAGGCCCGCCACGAAGATGGTGATGAAGTTGCCCACAGCCATGCTGACGAAGTAGAGGGCCGTGAAAATACCGACGTTGACCAGGTCTTTTGTCTTGAGTGCTTTCATAAAGGATCGCTCCCGTGCGGGTGGCGGCCGCTCGGCTCTAGGCCATATATCCGCCGAAGTCGGGTTGTGCCGTCCATTCTAGGGGAGCTGGGAGGAAAAGTAAATGATATTTTTTTATTTCTCTTGCCGGGGCTTCACGATAAGGGTATTGCCTGGCGCACAGGGATTTTGTTAGGGTTCACCGAGAAGGGCGTATCAGAAAGGCGGCACAAAGGACAGGCATGATCAGCAAGCGACTACTTCATCTACCGGGAGCCAGGATGGGCGCCAGCTTCCTGCTGGCCCTCCTGCAGATGATCGGCACGCTGGCGGAGGTCATCCTCCTTCCGGTGGCCATCGCGGCCGTAGGCCGTTCCCTTGGCTTGCCTGTCCCTCATGCCCTTGCCTGGGTGCCCGGTCGGCCTGGGCTTCTGGCGGTCTTGATAGGCGGGCTGATTCTGGTTCGGTTCCTGACTCAGGCGGTCGCCAGATCCGTCAGCGCCAGGCTGGCCGATGGTATGGGCCAGGCGCTCTCCCAGGCCCTGTACTTATCCGTGTTCGACCCCAATGGTCAGGAGAACGACCTGGGCGTTCCGGCGCAGACCCTGGCCAGGCTTTCGACCGAGGGGGTCAAGTCGGTCGTCTCCTACTTTACGGCCTACATTCCTGCCCTGGTCCAGACTGCCCTGATGCTGGTCGTGACCCTGGCCGTCCTCCTGCCCGTCAGCCCGTTGGCTGCAGGGATCGTCGTGATCGGCATGGTGGCCCTGCCCCTGGCCTCCAAGCCGACCATGGGCGAGAACATCAAAGTGCAGCTGGGCCAGCTACGCAAGTACGACAAGGTCGGCGTCCACTTCGAGCATGCCCTGAGGGGGCTCAGCACCTTGAAGATCTTTGGAGCGGACCAGCGGCAGGCTGATGATCTGGCCGAGGAGTCCGAGGGGTTCCGCCGGATAACCATGGGGGTCCTGGGCGGGCAGCTGCGCTCGCTGATCAAGGCTGACGCAGTCATCTACGCCAGCCTCATTCTGGCGGTTGCAGCCACAGTCCTGATTGGGCAAGGAGGGTCCTCTCAAGTGCTATCCTGCCTGGTCGTCGCCCTGGCCGGGGTTCGGCTCTTTGCGCCTGAGCGGCAGCTGGTCTACATGATGCATTCCGGCATGGTCGCCATCAAGCAGGGCAAGGCCATCGACAACATTCTCCAGGCGCGGCAGGTGGGTGACAGGGAGTCGGCGGCTCCGCAATACGCCTCGGACGCTGTCCCAGGGCCCGCATCGGGATCTGCCGGTGCGCTGGGCATCCGCGCTCGCAATCTGACCTACACCTATCCTGACGGCTTCCAGGCTCTGACCAATCTGAACTTCGATCTCCCGGCCAAGGGGCATGTGGGCCTGGTCGGCGCTTCGGGCTCCGGCAAGAGCACCCTGGCGGGCCTGCTGTCCGGGCGCCTTCAGGGGTATACCGGAGAACTGTCTATTGGAGGACGCAAGATCAGCGATCTGTCACGTGAGGACCTAGTTGGCCTGCAGACCGTGGTTCGGGGAACCGACCACCTCTTTACCGGAACCATCAGGTCGAATCTCGATCCGGCCGGACTGGGCTACTCGGATGGTGAGCTGCTGGACGTGTTGGACAAGGTCGGTCTGACCGGGCTTGTCCAGAGCAAGGGCGGGCTGGACGCTCCCATCGACCCTGAGGGAGGCAACCTCTCCGGAGGGCAGCGCCAGCGGCTATCCATTGCACGCGGGCTCCTGCGGCGTTCCTCTGTTTACATCTTCGACGAGGCCACCAGCGCCGTTGACCGCGAGCATGACGCCAGCTTGGCTGCTCTGATGGACGCGCTGGGCAAGGAGTCCCTGGTCCTGACCGTCACCCACCGCCTGGCCGGGGTCCGCAATGCCGATTCCATCCTTTTCTTGCGGGGGGGCCGTCTGGCGGAGAGCGGCGGTTTCCGTGAGCTGATGGATGCCGGGGGCGGATTCGCGGCCCAGTGGAAGGAGCAGGCCCAGTATGAGGACGGGGAGTGACAGAATGCAGCAGACGACCGGCAACCTGGTGATGATGCGCCGCATGGCCCGGCTGATGAAGCCTCTGGCCGGCACGGAGGGCAAGGCCATCCTCTGCGGCAGCCTGGGCCACCTCTTCGCGGTCTGGAGCATGATGGCAGCCGCTGCGGCCCTGATCGGCCTAGTCGCGGACTGGCCTCCTCTGAATGGACAGTGGGTCGTCTGGGCCTTGGCGGCGGTCCTGACCGCCCTCAGCCGGGGGGTCATGGCCTATGGGGAGCAGTACTGCAACCATGAGATGGCCTTCAGCATGCTCCGCGACATCCGCACGACGGTCTTCGACAAGATGCGGTCCCTGGCCCCGGCCGGTCTGCGCGACCAGGCGCGCGGAGACATGGTGACGGTGATCACCAATGACATCGAGTTGCTGGAGATTTTCTACGCCCACACCCTTTCACCCATCGCCATCGCTCTGGTGACTTCCTTGGCCAACCTGGCCCTGCTCACCTGGCTCTCGCCCTGGATGGGCCTGGCCGCCGTGATCTCCTACCTCATCGTCGGTCTGCTCATCCCCATCCTGAGCGCAAGACCCACCTTCAAGGTAGCCATGCAGGAGCGGACGGCCCAAGCCAATTTGCATTCCCTTCTTCTGGAGACTCTGCAGGGCCGCACAGAGCTGGCGGGGTTGGGCGCTCTGGGGAATACCCGTCGCCGGGTGGGAGCCGCTACGGGCCAGATGTTGGATGCGCGGGGCCGCACCTCTGGGCGGACTATTGCCAACGATCTGGTCACCAACGTGGTCACTCTGATCTGCGCTGGAGTCTTCACATTGATGGCCTGCCACCTAGGTTCGGCAGGGTTGGTGAATCCTGCACGGGGAATGATCGGACTGGTCGGCTTCCTCTCTTCCTTCGCTCCCTTGATACCTGTGGCCCGGCTAGGCGCCGGCCTGCAGCCCACCTTGGCCGCGGCTCGACGGGTCTTCTCGCTTCTGGATAAGGAGCCGCCTGTACGTGAGGTGGAATCCGGTCATGGGGATCCCCTGGCGGAGTTCACTGGAGAGGAGGCCAAGGCCGTCTCCTTCTCCTACGCTGGCAAGACTGACTCAGGTGAACATGGTGGCCGAATCTCGGTTTTGGACGGTCTGGATCTTTCCACCAAGCCTGGCGAGCTGATCGGCATCCAAGGCGCCAACGGAGCTGGCAAGTCTACCTTGATCGATCTGCTGATGCGGTTCCAGGAGCGCAGTGGTGGGGATCTGACGGTTTCCGGTCTGCCTATCGAGACGATTCACACTGTCGACCTGCGTGCCCAGCAGGCTTTGGTGAGTCAAGATACCTATATATTTAGCCTTACTTTGGCGGATAACATCGCTCTGGCCCGGCCCGATGCCAGCAGAGAAGATATTGAGAAGGCAGCTCATGATGCCTGCCTGGATGATCTGATCGACCAGCTGCCTGACGGCTTGGATCATCTGCTTGCTGACAACGGCTCGGACCTGTCCGATGGACAGCGGCAAAGGGTGGCTCTGGCTCGCGCCTTTTTGAGCTCGGCGCCATTCATGCTTCTGGATGAGCCCACCAGCAATATGGATGCTCTCCTCGAGGGCCGGGTCTTGACCAGGCTGATCGAGCGGAAGGGCGACCGTACCTGTCTGATCGTCTCTCATCGTCCCTCGGTCCTTGCCAGGGTTGACCGGTTGCTGACGCTGCGAGACGGCAAACTAGTTGAGGAGAAAGATGCTATGTCGTGCGCGGTAGGATAGAGATGAGAGAAGTTCGTGTTCTGCTGCTATTGCTTCTGAAGAATCTCTAGCCTTGTCAGGTGAATAGCTGATTGAGAGGTATGGCAACACATGATTTCGTTATAATTTGCTGACTTTTAGCTGTATCGAGTTAGGAAATCTAGCGGGATAGGTCTATATGCTATGCCAAACGTATGTAACAGTGGTCAACCGACAGTCTGTCTGTAGACTGCATAGGAACGCTAGAATGCGATAACTCTTTAAAAGATGATGCCAGCGAGTCGCAAAAGTTACTAGATGCCAGAAGGGGAACTGCTCAATTTGTTGTGTATGCCATAACCGGAAGAGCCGCCTCAGGGTTCATATCTTCATAGCTGACAGTGGCTTTCCTCATAGAGTAGAAGATTGCCATCGTCTCCATTACACACCTCGAATGGATGGGTAACATCGCCGATTAGTTGTTGGAGTTGTGGCCATCTTTTTTGGACTGACCGCCAGGTAAAGATATTAGCTGAGCAGGGTCATCCGAAGATAGCCTATCTGTATAGGAAAAGGCCGACAGCGCAATAGCTATCGGCCTTCGTTCTATCAATGGACCCCAAACGGCCCAATCGGGTACGGCACCAGCAGATGCTAAAAGAATTTATCCTTACCTCTTATATCTACCGGGTGATGCTGCCGTCTCCCGACAAACCCCATCATATCGCCGTCGACGACCGAAGAAGTTCATCATGGGATAAAATCAGATAGTCGCCATGCCGGTGATGCGGAGATGGCGGCCGCCAGCTCATCCGGGTTGGCTGTTCTATCAATATACCGAGGTGGTTTGGATGCCTAATGGTAATCCAAACAAGGACGGTCGCGGATCGTACTTCATGGCTGCTGCTCTCGTGGGTGTCCCAGCGCTCGCGGGCAGGATGGATTCGTACGCTGCTTGGCTGATGTGTCTGGTCATGATGGCGTGTGCAGTCCTGTATGACGTGTGGCACAGGAAGCGGTGATGTCCAGGCAGCCCGTCCAACAGGGTGGGCTGCTCTCTTCCGTGAACGCGAAAGGTCCAGCCATTCCTGCCTGGCTCTTACCAGGCAATTAAATACAACACTGGTTGTGCAACAGACCAGTCTTATTAAGGTCCGCTGCATATGCGCGTTCTGGGAAGGCTCATGTCGAATACCCACTTGCCAGGTGCTTCCGTTTTCGATGATGAGCGTGGTCCCCGGCGTTTTGGCCACATGCCCAGTCGATTCTTGGCTGATTTTCCTGCTTTTCTGCCATAGTGTCCAGTCTGCTCCGCACTGCGGGTTGGGTCAGTGCTGTGGATAAACCAATCTAGCGGTGGCGTGGGGGCACAGCCCGACACTATGGAAGGTGTGGGCCAAATCGCTTTTAGATAAGGGGCCACCTGCGAGCGAGGTTGAGCTAAACTTCGACAATTCGCTAACGGAATTTATAGGAGAGGAGTCCAGGACGGTTTCCTTCTCAGACGCGGGCAGGAATGATCCGGGTAAACACGGCGGCCAAGTCGCTGTTCTAAAAGGTTTGGATTTTTCTCTTAGACCTGGCGAATGGATGCTCACTTTGGAGAGGAGTTCAAACCATGCTGATTGAACAGAGGGGTGGCCGCACTTGTCTAATCGTCTCCCTCGTTCCTCGGTCTGTGCCCGAGTTAACCATCTGCTGTCTTTCGCACATGGCAAGTTCAATTGAAGTCAGTTCGGAGAAAAGTGATTCAGTAAAACAGGTGTCAGCTCTCACTCGGGGTGGCGATATCTCGATAAGGTTCCTGCGCAAGCGTGGTTCATGGAGCCTAGCCGTCTTAAGAGAGTTGAAAAGTGGAGGATTTCTTTCGGCAGAGTTGAGGTAATTAAGTCCATCAGCAAGGTTATCGCTTTACTGATTTGCTTTACTAATTAATAAGCGGATGCCAGCCCATCTGGTCAGTCCGGCAGTTGTTAGTCGTCAAAGGTACGGTTTCAAGCAACTTACTTGGGCAAACACGATTCCCGCTAGGGCGTAGCCTTTTCGATATCTTGAAGCCCCTGTCAAGGGTCTAGCTGGCTACTTTAATTCCATATCTGCAGATTATGGATGTCTGCAGCCTTGCGTTCAACATTATGTGTTTCGTGGTTAAACAGCCGGATTTTCAACGATTTGAACGGATGAATATCCCCTATGAATATCGTGAATTCGGAAGAGCGACAGGAAAAAAATAAACAATTAATAGAAACGCTCAACAAAATGTTTATTAAATGGTTATACTATCTTTAGCTACTTCATGAAAGAGATGATGTATGAGCAACGATGCACAATCGGCACGCGACCTTAAGGCGCAGGACAGCGTAGAGCGTGCCCTGATAATCCAATCCTTGGCCCAGCTGGTGGAGCCGCTGGCATCGCTTATGGCGGATTGCGAGGTTGTGGTGCATGACCTTTCACAGGTGCCCACCACCATTGTCGCCATCGCAGGAGGCTTGACCGGTCGCAAGGTCGGTGATCCGGCGACCGATGTGCTGCTCAAGCAGATGGCTGAGGGTCGGGTTCGCACCATGGTCAACTACAGCTCTGTTCTGCCTGACGGGCGTCGGATTCGTTGTGCCACTATCGCCGTCAAAGATAGCCGAGGGAATCCGGTCGCTGCATTGTGCATCAACAGCAGTGTCGAGATCTGGTCGGGGCTTCTGAAAATATGCCAGCAAATGCTCTACGGCAGAGTAGACGCAAGCTCTGAACCAAAGTCGGAAGCTGAACTTGATGAAGACTTGGATCAGAACCAACAGCGTGGCGCCGAGAAAGCCGGATCTGAGACAGGGCAGATAGATCAGGGAACAGGATCGGCCGAAGCCAGCTCCGCGGGTGAGGCCTTCGTCCACAACCTTGATGACTTGGCAAATATCGTGCTTGACCGTGCTGTTGCCAGCCAGGGTGTACCGGTCGAGCTGATGACGAAAAGCCATAAGAAGGAGGTGATAAGACAAGCCAAAGAACAAGGCTTTTTCTTCCTGCGAGATGCGGCCGAGACCTTGGCCGACCGCTTGCAGATTTCACGGTTCACCGTCTACAACTATCTAAAAGAAATAGACAAGACGACCTCCGTCAAAGACGAGAAAAAGCAATAAGCGGGGGAGGCAGTATCGAGGCCATGGTGGCCTCAGAGGATCACATTGCTAATGAAGGCAAGGTATCCGGCATAGTTGCAAAGAAGGGAACAGACGTAATTATGGGTCTTCTACATCCCGTTTCAACCCAGGATCTGGGAAGAATACATAGCATCCGCTGGGATGACGCACATCGCAACTGCGGTGATGGCGCCATATCCCTGTCGGTGGCAGATATGGATTTCAAAGCCCCGGACCCGTTGGTCCAGGCTGTGGTCGAGCGTGCTCAGGTGGGTGATTTCTGCTACACCTACTTGGACCCCTCATATAGACAGTCAGTGTGCGACTGGTTCAAAAGACGCCACGGCTGGCAGATCAGTCCGGCCAGTCTGGTGCCGGTAGGAAGAATGGTGGAATCCTTGCCAGCCATACTCAGGGAAGCTCTGTCGCCCGCCTGCTCGGTAATCGTTCCCTATCCTGCATATTCGCCCACCCCAACAGCGATCAAGGCCGCAGGGTGCAAGGTCCTTCCATGGATGCTGAAGATAGACGGCCAGGGAAAATACCGGTTCGATTTTGATGCGCTTGAAGACCTGCTTGACCAGGCCAGTGCGATGGTAATCACCAATCCGCATAACCCTACCGGCCGTGTATGGACCCGTGACGAACTGGCTAAGGTTGCCAAGGCTGCTGCCAAGCATGATGTTCTGGTCATCTCAGATGAGTTCCATGCTGATCTAATCCATTCAGGATATCGATTCCAGCCTTATCTGACCTCGTCGCCCGAAGCATCTGGAGGCATCTCCTTTACCTCCCCGGGGAAGACCTTCAACATCGCTGGGTTGGAAACTGCCAACATCGTCGTTCCTGATGCTGATCTGCGGCACAAGGTGGAGAAGGCCATCGATGATGCCGGCTGCCATAATCCCCGTTATTTTGCACAAGTTGCGACTCAGGCGGGATATGACCATTGCGCAGAATGGCTGGACGAGCTTCTTGCCGAGCTCGAGATACACACCGATCTTTTGCGCGACTGCGTTGCCGGAATGGATGGCGTGACGCTGATCGAACCTGAAGGTACCTACCTGGCCTGGATGGATATGAGAGGGCTGGGACTTCAGGATGAGGAGATCGAAAAGCGGCTGGCTGAACAGGGTCTGATGCTGGATCCGGGGACTGACTTCGGTCTGGGCGGCAGCGGCTTTGTGCGCATAAACCTGGCGACAACTAGGCCAATTCTGACCGAGGCACTGTCGCGCATGAATCGTGCGCTTGGTACTTCCACGAGAAAGGCGACCCTGCAATGACGAAGGAAAGGAAACAAAGAGAGCAGCGTTCCCCCACCCTGCTCTTGGCACTGACTCCAATTATCGCCATGGCGGTGTTTATGGGGGTTGGAGCCATCTGGCTGGAACTTCCTGCTGAGCCGATGCTTATCCTGGCTGCCGTGGTGGCAGCGATCATCGCCTACATGCTCGGCCACGGATACGATGAGATGCTCAGCACTATAGCCGAGAAAATCGCTGGGATCATGCCTGCCATGCTGATTCTGATAGTGGTGGGCATGCTTATCGGATCCTGGATGATCGGCGGAACCATTCCGATGATGGTCTACTTCGGCCTCAAGATCGTATCGCCCAAGTACCTCTATCTGACGGCTCTGCTGGTCACGGCCATCACTTCGGTCTGTACGGGAACCTCCTGGGGTTCCGCAGGTACCATTGGCGTGGCTTTCATGGGGGTGGCACTGGGCATGGAAGGTATCAATCCCGCCATCGTTGCCGGTGCAGTGGTCAGTGGTGCCTATTTCGGAGATAAACTTTCCCCTCTGTCCGGAGACACCAACCTGGCTGCGGCCATCACCCATGTGAATGTATTCACGCATATGAAGCACCTGTTGTGGACCACCTTCCCCTCTTTGCTGGTGGCAGCGATAGTCATGTTCGTGGCGGGCCGTGGTGTCCAGTCCGCAGGTGGCCGTGGCTTTGACAAGGTCGCCGAGATGAACAGCACACTTTCGCAGGCCTTCACCTGGAACGTGCCTATGCTGCTTATACCTCTCCTAATCATCCTGATCGGGTCTGCGTGGAAGAAGCCGACCATTCCGGTCATGCTGCTTTCGTCGGCGGTTGCTATGTTCAATGCCGTCGTCATCCAGCGCTTCCCCATCACCAACGCGTTCAACGCCATTGTCAACGGATTCGACACCTCTATGCTCCCCAAGGGCTTCAACTTGGGTCCTGCAGCCAAGGACATCACGAGTCTGCTGAACCGGGGTGGCATGGAGAGCATGATGAGCACTCTTCTGATTGCGTTCTGCGCCCTCTCTTTCGCAGGAGTGCTTTCGGCTTCCGGGGCTTTGAACAAGATCGTGGAGTCTCTGCTCAAGATCAGCAAGAGCACTGGCTCGTTGATTGTCGTTACCCTGCTGACCGGCATCCTGACCATATCCACCACCTGCAACGGGCAGGTCTCCCTTCTGCTGCCTGGCGAGCTGCTGAGGCCTGCCTACATTCGCCGAGGTCTGCATCCTTGCAATCTCGGGCGAAGCATAGAGGACTCCGGCACCATATTCGAGCCGATCCTGCCCTGGACAGCCGCTGGGGCCTATATGGCGGCCACGCTGGGGGTGCCCACGCTCTCCTATATGCCTTGGGCAACTCTCTGCTGGACCGGCGTGATTTTTGCCACCATCTGGGGATACACAGGAATTGGCATCAGGAAGCTAACGCCGGATGAGCAGAAGACCATGCTCGCTGAGCTGGATAAGGAGAAGGAAGCGTAGAGCCTTTTCTCTGTTATGGCTAATTAGCGCCACCACTGGGCAGTACCTGTTGTGGCGCTTTTCTTGTCAGTCGGAAAACGAACATGGATCTGCATGGATTCGGTCTCTTTTCATTGTTCGGAAAGCAGCAAGCTAATTGTCCCGGCTTCAAAGACCAGCGCTGAGCTTAACAGCGTTAATACGGGTTTCTATATTTTTCATCGATTGCAGAATCAGTGTGTTTGACTATGAAAGCAGCACTTATATAACTAGCCTGATTTCAGTGAGCAGCAAAGACTTGGTGTTTAGTAATTTTACCTTTATATCAAGTACTTTATTGCTGGTGTCATGCTGAACCGATAACCAATAAATTTTAAATATGATTAAACTTATCCCGTAGCCATAACCCCAGAAAACAGACTCGGCAGCGCTTGATGAGTACTCGAAAAAGCAGAAAAATCTTTGCTTTGTTTGTGTCGAACTTCATTGTCGACACACACGAAATAAATTGAAAGATACTTATATGTAATTAGCATTGTAGGTACAAAGTGAAAAGGGGGTTGGTCACATTGGCCAGCTCTTCACTAATGGTGCAGAGCTTTTCGAAGCGGATGCTCTCATTAGTTTAGGTGCGGGGGCCAATGTGGACAGCCCAAAGCGCACGTGTCTGAGTAAAAGTCTCGATCCTCAAATTGCTAATTCGCAAAACGATGGCATTGTATTCGACATCTATAATGAGGAATCCGCTAAAACATATCTATCTGCGAATACCTATCTATTTCGGATTAAACGATTTGCTTCTAATTTCAACAAGCGCGATGACGGGGAGCACAAGAATCGCGATTTCGTTGTACTCAAGG
Organism: Bifidobacterium asteroides; assembly: GCF_019469425.1. Taxonomy (NCBI): domain Bacteria; kingdom Bacillati; phylum Actinomycetota; class Actinomycetes; order Bifidobacteriales; family Bifidobacteriaceae; genus Bifidobacterium; species Bifidobacterium asteroides. The sequence continues at coordinate 66,640 of NZ_CP048272.1, forward strand.
ATTTGGCGGTCATTGACTATGAGCTCAGGATGGCACTGGAATATCTGGTAGCAAACACGGAACATGGTTTGAAACGGTTATATGTTGTTGGCCGAGCTGCTGTCTGTGAAAAACGTCATATCGCAATGACTGGTGATTGCTATTGGCCAATTACTAGATGTTTTGAGGAACAAGGAAGTTAATAAAATTTAGACGGCAAGAAGGTGCACACACTGTCGATTACACGCTATCATCTATAAAGTTCAAGATTATTATGGAGTGTATGAACAGCATCAAAAGGGTGAGGGTGCAGATGCGTTATGCGGCAATAGCATTATCTTTGGAGTAATTGGCGCATGATCATATTGTTCGCTATGCCACATCTAAAACTAAATGGGACCTTTTGAGAGAAAAGGCATAACAAATCAAAGAATCTCAGAGTTCGCTGAAACCTACCTGTGGAGCTAGCCGGATTCGAACCGGCGACCCTCTGCTTGCAAAGCAGATGCGCTACCAGCTGCGCCATAGCCCCGTGAATGTGAAAAGAACTTCAACCACGCAAGAATTGCGTGGGCCTGGGAGGACTTGAACCTCCGACCTCATCCTTATCAGGGATGCGCTCTAACCAGCTGAGCTACAGGCCCATGCCGTGTGACCGAAGAATCACACAAATGGATAGCTTACCATAGTGTCCCCTCAAGTCAATCTCGGCGGCGCCGCGTCGCGTCTTGGCGGAAGAATGGGAGTTATGAGGCGGAAACGACGTGCGGAGCCAGTCCGTTTGGAACAGCTCGTGGCTAGTGGCGAGACTGTTCTGGTCATCAGGAAGCGGATCGCCAACGTCTATCTGCGGGTCAAACCGCCTGACGGCCATCTGGAGGTGACGGCGCCTGTGACGATTGGCGATGATCAGATTCGTGCTTTTATCGACGGCAAGCGCCGCTGGATCGCAGCCACTAGAGAACGTCTGACCCGTTCACGTCATGTCTACGCCCGACTTGAAGCTGATGATCAGCTGCAGCCAGGCCGATCTGAGGCAGAAGCCAAGAGGATCCTTCAGGAAAGACTGCCGACTCTGTTGGACCGTTGGGTCCCTGTGGTGGGCCGTCGGCCTGGGCGCATCAGCCTACGGAAGATGAAAACCCGCTGGGGTTCCTGCACCCCAGCCACTGCCAGCATCAGGCTCAACACAGACCTGGCTTGGCTGGATCCCGACCTGCTGGAGTATGTGTTGGTTCACGAGCTGACCCATCTCTACGAGCATGGCCACGGCCCGGGCTTCCGCGCGCGGATGAATCGCTATATGCCCGACTGGACTGAGCGCCGTCGTCGGCTCAACCGCTATCTGGCTTTGTGACCCCCCGAAGCTTAGACATCGGAAGTCATGACTTCTGGAGCCATGGATTCCGAAGCCATGGACTCTGCATAATTTATGAGCTTGTATACTGCGAGTTTGCGAATTACCAACTTGTGACATCATTCTTGCTGATGATTCCGTGCCCGAACCTCTGCTGGGTCTTCTGGGGCGAAGTCGGATTGGTTTTTGATTCGTCCTGACTCAATCAATCTGCCTTTAATCCGTTCCCACCCTGCTCAAGGTTGGTTTACCGCACCGCATTTGTTGTCCAAAGCCGACAGAAGACTGCCGCAGCCCATGCTGGTGCGCTAGCGTTAAGGAAGAGGGGCTATCCTGCAGCAGGTCGGCAGGGTCCCCGCAACCCGGAGGCGCGTGTGGAGCTGACCGGGGCAATCGATCATGAAGGAGCAATTGAGATGACGGAATCCAAGAAAACGATCAAGCGTGCCGTGGTGACCGGTGCCTCCAGCGGCATCGGCCAGGCCAGTGCTCAGGCCTTGGTGGACAAGGGCTGGAAGGTGGTCGGCCTGGCCCGGCGCGAAGACAAGCTCAAGGCCCTGGCTGACCAACTGGGTGAGAACTTCACCTATGAGCTCTGCGATGTGACTGACGAGGACTCCACACAGTCGGCTGTTGATGCTGTGCTCAAGGGCGGCCCGGTCAAAGCTCTGGTCAACTGCGCCGGCGCAGCCTTCGGCAAGGATGCGGTGGCGACCTCCAACTTGGACGATTGGCGCGGCATGTACGAGCTGAACGTCATCGGCACCCTGCGGGTCATCCAGAAGCTGCTCCCTGCTCTCAAGGAGTCGGAGGGCACGGTCCTGGTCATCTCCTCGACGGCAGGCATTGAGCCTTACGAGGGCGGCGGCGGGTATTGCGCCTCCAAGGCGGCGGAACGGGTCATGGCCCGCATTCTGCGGCTGGAGCTGATCGGTCAGCCGGTGCGCGTGGTTGACATCGCCCCGGGCCTGGTTCACACCGACGAGTTCTCGCTGAAGCGGTTCGGCGGGGATAGCGACCGGGCCGATGCGGTCTACGCCGGGGTGCCCGACCCGCTGACCGCCGACGACATCGCCGGATGCGTCACCTGGGCTCTGGAACAGCCCGACACTGTGGATATCGACCAGATTGTGGTCCGTCCCCGCGCCGAGGGCTCCTACACTAAGCTCTACCGTCGTAGCTGAGTCTGGTAGGGGACCGATTCTGTCGGAAACCGAGACTGGCATGGGACAATTCCGACAGGGGATAAGTCTTGTAGTCAGGTCGAGAGGCGCCTGGCAGACCGCAGCCGACTAGGGATAGCGCCGACGGCCACGATGAGCACGGACAGGACCGACCTGCCAGTACGCCCAGCAAGGCCAGTTCCAGCGTGGCGCCGAGAATGACCCGGTCGGTCAACAGTTCGGGTCCCAACTGATCCAGGGAAATTGACAGCGAGAAGAAGGCGAAGAGGGGCAAGACTACTAGGGCGCTCAAAGGGGTCAGGAAGCGGTCCGGCCATTCAGCCGGTGATAGCGTCGGGTTGCGGCTTCGCCCAATCCCAGTTGGCTCAAACTCAGCTGGTTCTGTCTCGATCGGCCTGTGCTCGATCGGCTCAGGTCTGTTTGGCGCGGTATCGGCTGAAGCCTCTTTTATCCCCGTGCCGCTCGACCCGGCGACAGGGGCCAATAGCCCCGTCGCCACTTCCTGCCAGCGGCGGATGGATTCCAGCCTCGAAGAGGCTGTGCCAGGCCAGCAGACCGCCCGCAAGGGCACAGGCCATCATGAATAGCCTGGTGACCCGATCATTTTCAGCCAACGATGAGAAGGCGGCAAAGAGGTTTGAAGGATGAAGTCTGTTGCGCTGGTCTCTGCCAGATCCGCCCTGCCCACGCTGTGGATTTGGTGGTTGGGCACTCGATGGCTTGGAATCCTGTTGCGAAATCGAATCGTTGCAATTCCGACGCCGTGGACTGATTAGAGATGCTGGGAATGTAGGTGTGGGCGGCATGATGCTCCTGGTCGGGCGGATAGGGTTCGGTCTTCTATGGCCGACCAGTCTTCCCGGCATGAGGCGGCGCCCTACCGTCTCCCAAGTGCCGATTCCATCCTGAAACCCAGCCGTTTATTTCGGTCAGAGAAAATGCCAGCGGCCCCGCATCTTTCACGATGCAGGGCCGCTGGCATACCGCCTATCGTGGGCGGCGATGAGCTCTCAGAGCTCAGCAACTCAGAACAGATGGCTGCGCATGAACCACTGGAAGTGCTCCAGCTCCTGCACGTGGTCCTGCAGGATGTTGGAGCTGACGATGTCCAGGTCGTCCAGCTTCTCAATGGCCTCGCGGTCGCGCTTGATGAAAGTGGTGTAGTAGGTGTCCAGGGCCTTCAGGTAGTCCAGGGCATCCTGGCGGCCGGTCATGGTGATGCCATCCCAGTCGCGGTTCTTCATGATGTCGTCGGGCCGTCCGGCGGGGGAACCGCCCAAGGTGGCGATGCGCTCTGCGGTTTCGTCGGCCATGTTCAGCACCGAATCGACCTCGGGATCCATCATCTCGTGGATGCCGATGAATTCCTTGCCCTTCATGTTCCAATGGGCGTGCTTGAGAATCAGGGCAGTCTCCTGTTCCTGGCTCAGACGGCTCTGCAGGATGGAGATGACCTTCTCGCTGGTCGCTTCGTCGAGTCCCGGTACGGTAAAGTTCAATGCCATAATCGCTCCTTAAATATGAAATTATGCCTGCGGTCGGGTCAGCCCCGACCTTGTAACTCCAGACTAGATGAAAAGGCAAGGAAACGCTTGGATTTTGCGGGAATCAAGCAGTGAAATCATTCACGGACCATCGGCTACGCTGACAGTCATTTTTCCTTGACTAGCGTGGGATGCTCGTAGGCTGACGGCCAGCCTCGGTCAAATCAATCTCAGTCAGATTAGAACCGCTCTGGTTATTCCCGGCCTGCTCCTGCTTCGGGATTCGACTTGTCTTCACCCTCGCCATCTGCGTCGGCTTCGTCGTCATCGCCAGCCTGGCCCTCAGCCTCCTGCCGGCGCCTGACCTCAATGGTCTCGATGCGCCGCCCGTCCACCTTGGTCACCACCATGTCATATCCGTCGTCGGAGTGGACCACGTCGCCCACCTGCCCCATCCGCCCGGTCTGGGCCAGGAAGTAGCCGGCCAGGGTCTCGTAGGGTCCGTCCTCCAGCTCGATTCCGGTCAGGTCCGCGAAGTCCTCGATCGTCATGCCGCCGTCAACCGTGGCCACGCCGTTGACGAAGGCGGTTGCCTGAGGATGGGCCGGGTTCTGTTCCTCAGGCAGGTCGTACTCGTCGCGGATGTCGCCTACCAGCTCCTCGGTCATGTCCTCCAGGGTGACGATGCCGTCGGTGCCCCCGTACTCGTCGATGACCACAGCCAGGTGGATGCCTTTCTTGCGCAGCTTCTCCAGGCTGGGCAGGAGCTTGGAGGTGCCGGGCAGGGCGATGCCGGGCCTGGTTACGTCGGCCACGGTCTTGGCCTGGGGATTGCGCACGTCCATCAGGTCGCGCACGTGGACGAAGCCCAGCACGTCGTCGAAGTCGCGTCCGGTCACCGGGTAGCGCGAGTAGGGCTCGTCGTGCACGAATTCGACCGCCTCTTGCAGTGGCATGTCTCCGGCGATGAAGACCACGTCGGCCCGGGGGCGCATGACCTCGGCCACACTGGTCTCTGAGGCATCGAAGACGTCGCCCAGGATCATCCGCTCGTCCTTGCTCAGGTTGGTGTTGGAGGAGACCAGCATCCGCAGCTCGTCATCGCTGACCTCGGTGTCGGTCTGCTGGGGGTCGAAGCCCAGGATGCGCACGATGAGGTTGGTGTTCTTGCCGATCAGCCAGATCAACGGCCTGCACAGGGTGGTGAAGACGTCGATGGCCGGGACGACGGCCCTGGCGATGGCCTCGGTGCGCTGCATGGCGATCCGCTTGGGCACCAGCTCGGAGATGACGATGGAGCAGTAGGAGATGATCAGGGTCAGGATCACCGTGGTCAGGGTGCCGGCCAGGCTCTCGTGCACTCCCCACCCGGTCAGGACGGGCACTACGTAGGGGGCGATGGATGATGCGCCGAAGGAGGCCGAGAGAAAGCCTGTCAACGTCACGCCGATCTGCACAGCGGAAAGAAAGGTATTGGGGTCGCGGGCGATGCGGGCCACCCGGGCGCCGCGTGCGTCCTGCTGCTCCATCTGTTCCAGTTGCGATCCGCGCAGGGAGACCAGCGCCAGCTCGGTCCCCGAGAAGACGGATCCGATCAGGAGGAAGAAGAGAATGAGCAGGATGTTCAGCCATAATGCCATACCCTCAATGCTAGGGTATGGACGCCCCATGTGCCCTATGTCACACCCCAGCGGCGAACCTCTGTCTTCCCCATGCAGTGCTTCCTGACTAGCATGAAATACGGAGACAGGTTCGGCTTCAGGCCGACGTTCCCAACGCTCCCGAAAGGATTTTCCCATGTCACAGCTTCAGCACGAATTGACTGAGTTCACCACGCAGGCCTACCAGGATAACAAGACCTTCCCGGTCTCCAAGAAGGATCTGCTGGGACACTGGTCCCTGCTCTTCTTCTACCCTGCGGACTTCAGCTTCGTCTGCCCCACCGAACTGGAGGATCTGGCCAGCAAGTACGAGGACTTCAAGAAGATCGGCTGCGAGATCTACTCCGTCTCCTGCGACACTGAGTTCGTCCACAAGGCCTGGCACGAGGCCAACGAGAAGATCGCCAAGGTCCAGTACCCCATGCTGGCCGATCCGACCGCAACCCTGGCCAAGGACCTGCAGACCTACAACGAGGCCGAGGGCAAGGCCGAGCGCGGCGACTTCATTCTGACCCCTGAAGGCAAGGTCGTGGCCTACGAGGTCATCTCCTCCAACGTGGGCCGCAACGCCGACGAGCTGCTGCGCCGCGTTCAGGCCTCCCAGTTCGTCTACGAGCACGGCGATCAGGTCTGCCCTGCCAAGTGGGAGCCCGGCGAGGACACCATCGAGCCCAGCCTGGATCTGGTCGGTCAGCTCTGATCTGCAGCTGCCAATATCGGGAACTCGCCGATCGGAAGCGACCAGGGCGGGTTCCCTTTTCTGTATTCACGACCAGTATCCAACACCAGCACATCCGTGCATTCCTTCGGAAGAGGCATTCATGACGGAAGACAAGAATCTCTATGACGTGGTCGTCATCGGCGGTGGACCTGCAGGCCTGAGCGCAGGCCTCTATCTGGCCCGGGCGCGGTATCGCACCCTGATCCTGGAGAAGGACGACTTTGGCGGCCAGATCACCATCACGGCCGACGTGGTCAACTACCCGGGCGTGGCCAGCACTGATGGCCGCAGGCTGACCGATACCATGCGCCAGCAGGCCCAGAACTTTGGAGCCGAGTTCATGAGCGCCGAGGCCACAGGTATCGAGGCCCAGGGCGACATCAAGGTGGTCCACACCTCTCGGGGCGACCTGCGCACCTTCGGCATCCTGATCGCCACCGGCGCCAGCCCCCGCAAGATAGGCTTCCAGGGCGAGCAGGAGTATGCGGGCCGCGGTGTGGCCTACTGCGCCACCTGCGATGGCGAGTTCTTCACCGGGCGCGAGGTCCTGGTGGTCGGCGGCGGGTTCGCAGCCGCTGAGGAGTCGGTCTTCCTGACCAAGTACGCCACCAAGGTGACCCTGCTGGTGCGCGAGGAGGACTTCACCTGCGATGCTGCCGTGGCTGACGAGGCCCGGAAGAACGACAAGATCGAGATTCATTACTCCACCGAGCTCAAGGGAGTCTCCGCTGGCCCCGGCGGGCTGGTCGAGGCCGCTATCCTGGACCGCAAGAGCGGGCAGACCACCACTTGGAAGCCCCAGGATGGCGGCACCTTTGGCGTCTTCGTCTTCGCTGGCTACGTGCCCCAGACCGGCATGCTCAAGGGCGTGGTGGATCTGGATGACCACGGGTACGTGCTGACCCACGACTACCTGGAGACCTCGGTGCCAGGCATCTACGCCGCCGGGGATCTGCGGGTCAAGAACCTGCGGCAGGTCATCACCGCCGCCTCCGATGGGGCTGTGGCCGCCGTGGAGCTGGAGCGCTACGCCTCCAACATGTCGGACAAGACCGGCCTGGTGCCGCCGCGGCCCGAGGACTCCCCCTACGCCCGTTCCGAGCGGCAGGCCGAGAACTCCGCCCTGGCCTCGGGCACCTCGCCCGCGCCTGTGGCCCAGGAGGACGGCCAGGCCCTGGCCAAGACCTCCGGCTTCTTCGGGCCGGACATCCGCAAACAGCTGGACATGGTCTTCGGCAAGATGACCGGAAAGCTGGAGCTCGCCCTGGATCTGGACGGCAGCCAGGTCTCCAAGGAGCTGGAGGCCTTCGTGGATGAGCTGGTCGGACTCTCCGACGGCAAGCTGACCGTCAGGGTCGACTCCCGCACGGACGAGGACAGCAAGGACTACGATCCCTCCAGCGACCTGCCTGATGCACGTCCCAGCGTGCGCATCTGCCGGCTGGACGACCAGGGCGTCTCCCAGCCGACCGGATTGGCCTTCCATGGCGTGCCCAGCGGCCACGAGTTCAACTCCTTCGTCCTGGCTCTCTACAATGCGGCGGGCCCCGGGCAGCAGGTTGATCAGCCCACCTCGGACCGGATCGATGCCATCAAGGACCGGGTGGACGTGATGATGCTGGTCTCCCTGACCTGCACCATGTGCCCGACTACGGTCCTGTCCGCCCAGCGGGTGGCGGCCCAGAACGGCAAGGTGCGCGCCGAGGCTTACGACCTGGCCCGCTTCCCTGAGCTGAAGGATCAATACCAGGTCATGAGCGTCCCCTGCATTGTGATCCGCAGGGACGGACAGGAGACCGTGGAGTTCGGCAAGAAGTCCGTACCTGAAATGCTGGATCTGATTGGGGCCTGACCCTGGGTCTGAGCCTGAACAGAGTCTGAGAAGGCGCTGGCGTCTATTGCATTTTCGGTGATGATGCCAGCGTCTTTTTGGTATACGTTGCAGGTCTGCATTGATGAAAAGCTCCGGATATTATCCATGGTTTGGATAGTTTGTCGTATCAGCAGCCACAGGAGTGACGGATGGCTAGATCCGCCTTGATGATCTGCACGTCGGGGACCTGGTCCGGCTCCAAGGCCGCATTGATGGCGCAGGCGGCAATTTTCGCAGTGTCCTGCTGCATGGTGGTCAGCTGAGGCCAGGTGTAGAGGGAGTCGATGGTGCCGTCAAAGGAGACGATGGCTACATCCTCGGGAATGCGCAGCCCGCGTTCATGCAGGGCTCGCAAAGCACCCATGGCCTCCAGGTCTGATCCGGCGAAGATGGCCTGGGGTGGTCTGCCGCTGTCAATCAGGTCCAAGGTGGCGCGGTAGCCGCCCTCGCGTGTGAAGAAGGCCTGGCGAATCCTGCCGGCGGGAAGGTTGGCGTTCTGATGGGCCGCATACCAGCCCTGGATGCGGGCGTCGCCCCGGTCGTCGGGGGAGCCGCCGAAGAGCATGTCGACGCTGCAGTGCCGGTGCTCGATCAGGTGTTGGGTGGCGGTCAGGCCAGAGTGGAAGAAATCGGTCGACACGCTCTTGGCATTGCTCACCCGGTTGGGCTGGTCCATGAAGACGAAGCGACTCTCCTCAAGATGAGCCATGCTCAGCTGTGCGTAGCTGCGTGAGGACGAGAGGAAAATGGCATCGACGTTGCGCTCCAGCAGCTGTCTGATGGCCTGCTCCTCCAATTCGGGGTCGCTGCGCACGTTCATGAAGAGAACCGAGTATCCCCGCCGCATGGCCACCGTCTGCAGCTCGTCGTAGATGCCGGCGCTGAATGGGTTGGAAGAATCCGGCACAATGACCCCCAGCATCTTGGAATAGCCGGTGCGCAGGGCACGCGCCGTGGGGTTGGGGTGGTAGTTCAGCAGCTTCGCCGCCTCGCGCACTCGCTTGGATGTGTTCGGAGCCACAGCCCTGGGCCCATTGTTGAATACGTAGCTGACCACGGCTGTGGAGACATTAGCCAGCTTGGCCACATCCGTGCGCGTGGCCCTTTTGCGTTGTCGGTGATCCTTGTTGTTTGCAGCCATCAGAGTTCGTTCCCATCTGCCTATTCGCCAGTCTCAATTTATGCTACCCGGAATAGGGAATCTACTCGAATTGATATTGCCGTCAAACCCGGTTGAGCACCATTATTGATCTGTCTGCACATGTCTTGCTAAGGCTGAAAAATCAAGGTAAATAGCACCAAAAAACCAGCCGTTGCGAGTGCGTTTTTCCTCAAAAGCAACTGTTCGGGCAGCCAGCGTCAGATATTTGACAGACGAATCTACTCGTGTATATTAAGAATCACGAATGAGTTCAGGTTCTCTCGGAACGTGTTCGGCGAAGAAGCAACCTACGAAGGAGTGGTTGATGAACAAGATCAAGACGGTGGCGGCGGTCGGCATCTGCTGCGCTATGGCAATAACCTCATTGGCTGCCTGCGGCTCTTCCTCCTCCGGGGGCAAGAAGACCGTGGAATTCATGACCATGCAGTCGACGGGGACCCCCCAGCTCAAGGCTCTTCAGGGCCTGGGCAAGAAGTTCGAGGCAAAGAATCCAGACATCGCCATCAAGATGGTTCCTGGCACCAACAACAACGAGAACGACATCAAGGTTCGTCTAGCGGGCCACAACCCTCCGGACATATGGAACACCCACGGCTGGTCGCGCGACCGGTACGGCAACTTTCTTGAGCCGCTGCAGAACAGGCCCTGGGCCAAGCGGCTCAAGCCGATAGGCAACGATGTCTTCAAGACCAAGGACGGCAGGTTCTACGCCCTTCCCGCTGATATTCAAGTGTCTGGCATCATGTACAACCAAACGGTTCTGGATGCGGTCGGCATCGATCCCAAGTCCATCGACACCTGGGACGCCTTTGAGCAGGCCTGCACCAAGCTCAAGGCCGCCGGGTACACCCCGCTCATCTCCTCCAACAAGGATGCGGGTCCCAATGGCGACATCGCCGACTACATGCTTCCGGGCATGTACGACGACAGCCAGCTCAAGGACCTTTCTGCCGGCAAGTTCGATACCGCAGTCTACGAGAAGTACACCTCCAGGGTGGCCAAGTGGGCCAAGGACGGCTGGTTCAATGTGGATTACACTTCCGCCTCCCAGGATGACATATCCAGGCTGATGGCCCAGGACAAGGTCGGCTTCTCCTTCCGCGCCAACGGCAGCTCCCAGCTGATCCAGTCCTACAATCCCAAGGTCAAGCTGGGCATGATGCCGGTTCCTGCAGAAGTCGGCAGACCCTACTTCTCTACAGGCGAGGACACCCTGACCTTCGGCGTCTCCAAGACCAGCAAAAACAAGGACGCGGCATTGAAGTTCATCGACTTCATGGCCGAGCCTGAAAACCTGCAGAAGCTGGTAGACGTGAGCATGAACGATTCGGCCCTGACTGGCGTCAAGTCCGCGCTGGGGCAGTTTGAGCCGACATACGACTACTGGGTCAACAAGAAGAAGACCAAGTTAGTCCCCTTCTTCGACCGCAAGTACCTGCCCAACGGCATGTACAACACTCTGGCCAAGTCGACCGACGGTCTGCTGACCGGTCAGCTGACTGCACAGGCCGCTGCCGATCAGGTCAAGACCTCCTTCAACAGCCTGTATGGCCAGAAGTCTTCCTGAGCAGTGAGCCAAGAGGAGCCGAGTCATGACAGATAGCCGCTCAGGGGCGATTCCTTCGCAGGACACCCAATCCGGATCACCGTTACATGGGGATAGCAGGGATGCATCCGTTGACCACGTCAGGGGTCCCGCCCTGCGTCGTCGCCGTTTCAAGGGTGCCTCGATCAATCTCTTCTATCTTCCTGCCGTCATCCTCCTGGTGATCTTCATCATCTATCCGCTCTTGTCGGGGATCGGACTTTCCCTGACCAACTGGGACGGGTACAACGAGGCCAAGTCCTTCGTGGGGCTGGCCAACTACAAGCAGATGCTGACTGACGCCAACTTCAAGCAGGTGGTCATCAACACCTTCATCTACGGCATTGGCAGCACAGTGCTTCAGCAGATCCTGGGCCTGGCTCTGGCACTGCTGCTGAACGCCAGGATCAAGGGGCGCACCCTGATCAGGGCCATCATCTACCTGCCCGCTCTGGTGGCCCCGGTCATCATGGGCATCATGTACTACTTCGTCTTCCAGTACCAGCAGGGCGCCCTGAACGCCGTCATGACGGCGCTGGGTCTGCACAAGGTGGCCTGGTTCAACAATGCGGGGTTCTCGGTCTGCATCATCGTGCTGGTGAATTCCATCCAGTTCGTCGGCGTCTCCATGATCATCTACCTGGCCGGTCTGCAGACCATGGACCAGGAGGTGGTCGAGGCCGCCGAGGTCGATGGGGCATCCGGCTGGAAGAAGTTCTGGAACATCACCCTGCCGCTCCTGTCGCCCGCCTTCACGACCAGCGTGGTTCTGAACCTGATCGGAGGGTTGAAGCTCTACGACATGGTCAAGGTGCTGACAGGCGGCGGCCCCGGGTATGCCACCAACTCCATCTCGACCTATATCGGCACGATCTACTTCGACAACCAGGCGGCCGGGTATGCCTCGGCCATCGGAGTCTTCCTCTTTGTCCTGATTGCCATCGTGACCTGGCTGGTCAACAAGGGGCTGGCCAAGCTGGATTGGGAGGCCTGACATGGCTAGCAAGAACAAGAATGCGATGACCCCTGCCGAGCGGTCATACCAGCGTGGGCGTTGGGCCATCTACCTCTTTCTGGTCATCGTCTGCCTCTGCCAGCTCCTGCCCTTCTACCTGGCGATCACCACCTCGCTCAAGCCTTCGGACGATCTGAGCTCGGCCCTGAGCATGCGCACCCACGACCTGGCATGGTCCAACTGGTCCGAGGCCGTCAACGAGGGCGGCATCCTCAAATCCGTTCTCAACAGCGTGGTGGTGACTGTTGGGGCGACGGCCCTGGTCTGCATCCTGGGAGCAGCTGCGGCCTACCCCCTGGCTCGTCGCCTGACCCGATTCAACAAGCTGGTATCGGCCTTCATCCTCTCCATGATGATGATTCCGCCGCTGAGCATTCTGGTCCCCCTCTACTCCTTCCTGGTCAGGATCGGCGGGGTGAACAACTACTGGGGCATCATCGTGGTGCTGACGGCCACCAACCTGCCTCTGTCAGTCTTCCTCTACACGGCCTTCATCAAGGCCATACCCCCGGCGATTGATGAGGCCGGCGAGCTGGACGGGGCCAACCGGCTCCAAGTCTTCATGCGCCTGGTCCTGCCCATGCTCAAGCCGGTGACGGCGACCGTGGTCATCATGACCGGCTCGACAGTATGGAACGACTACGCCCTGTCCAGCTACATCCTGACCGATCCCTCGGCCCAGACCATTGCCCCTCGTGTGGCCTCCTTCTTCTCGGCCAATACCAACAATCTGGGCGTCGCCGCAGCGGCATCCCTGATTGCGGCAGCCCCCATGGTGGTCGCCTACACGTTCCTGCAGAAGTACTTCATTGCAGGGATGGTGGCCGGAGCAGTCAAGTAGTCTTTTAGTCAGGAGCCGCCCAACTGCAGTTGAGCGGGCGACTCACTGGCTCATCAAGCATCGTTGTTTTTGCACATTTGTGCCGTAGTCACCAAAGGATTTTTCATGCTCTTTCCACAGTCGGTCCATTCGGATCAGCCACTCACCTATATGGCCCTGGGGCCCGTTACACCGGGTGCTGATATTCCTGACATCAGAGGGCTGTATGCAGGCCCCGACCTGGATGGCTTGGAACAGAGCCCCGTCTGGGCCTCAACCCATTCGCCCCTGCTGCTGGAGCATGCGCAGAACACCTACCTGCATCCGGGCCTGACCGGGCATCGGATCACGCAGGGCCCCGAGGGCTTCCAGGCCGGTCGTTCCTGGTCGCCACGATTCCTGGTCGAGGGCCGGCCCGAGCAGACCGCCGACTCGCTGATCATCAAGGCTCGCGACGAGGGTGCCCAGCTTGGCTTGAAGACCAGGGTGGAGGCCATGGCCGGCGGCTCCCTGCGGATTCGTCACACCCTGCGCAACCTGGGCGCCGATCCCTTCCTGCTGGAGGGTCTGGAGATCCGCCTGCCCCTGGACGACCAGCAGACCCAGATTCTGGACTTCGCCGGTAGGCACGAGCGTGAGCGCAGCCCCCAGCGTCATGATATGGCCGACGGGGCCTGGGTGCGTGAGTTTCGTTGGGGCCGCACCGGCTTCGAAGGGTCCGTAATCATGGTGGGCACCCCCGGGTTCAACTTCCACCATGGCAGGGTGCTCTGCGTCCAGCCGGCCTGGAGCGGCAACACCGTGCTCCGGGTGGACCGGAACAGCGCCACTCCGGCCGGCGTCAGCGCTGGCGAGCTCCTCTTGCCCGGCGAGGTGGTCTTGGACCAGGGCCAGGAGTACAGCACGCCCTGGATCGTGGTCACCGCCTCCGACCATGGCATGGATCCGATCATGAATAGCCTGCACGCCTGGGAGCGCACTCTAACCGAGCATCCGTGCGAGCAGCCGGTCATCCTGAACGTCTGGGAGGCCATCGCCTTCAACCACGACTTCAATACCCTGCGCGACCTGGCCGACCGGGCCGCCCGCATCGGAGTGGAGCGCCTTGTTCTGGACGACGGCTGGTTCCACCTGCGCCGGGACGACAAGGCCGGTCTAGGCGACTGGTGGGTGGATCCTGCTGTCTGGCCCCAGGGTCTGGAGCCTTTAGTTGATTATGTCCACAAGCTAGGGATGCAGTTCGGCCTCTGGTTCGAGCCGGAGATGATCAATCCTGATTCGGATGCCTTCCGCGACCATCCTGAGTGGGTCATGAGGGCATCCTCCAGAAACCCGGAGCTGCAGCGCAACCAGCTGGTCCTAGACCTGACCAACCCCCAGGCCTTCAACCATGTGCTGGAGGCCATGACCGAGGTTCTGGGGTCCTGCCAAATCGACTACGTCAAGTGGGACCACAACCGCGACCTTCTTGAGGCCGGCTCACAGGCCCATGGGGGCGCGCCGGCCATCCACGAGCAGACCCTGGCTTACTACCACCTTCTGGACGCCCTCCGCGCTCGCTTCCCTGAGGTGGAGTGGGAGTCCTGCGCCTCGGGCGGCGGCCGCATCGACCTGGGCGTGATCGAAAAGATCCGCCGCTTCTGGAACTCCGACATGACCGATGCCCTGAGCAGGCAGCTGATCCAGCGCTGGACCGAGCAGACCGTGGCCCCCGAGTACATCGGCGCCCACATCTCCCAGCCCTCCTCCCAGCAGACCGGCAGAACCTACAGCCTGGATTTCCGGGCCGCCACGGCCGTCTTCGGGTCCATGGGCATCGAGTGGGACATTCGCCAGGCCAGCGAGGAGGACCTGGAGCGGCTCAAGGAATGGATCACCTGGTACAAGGTCAACCGCGGCTTCCTCCACTCCGGCCGCGTGGTTCGCCTGGACCTGGCTGACCCCTCGGCGCTGGCCCATGGCGTGGTGGCCCCCGACCGCAGCCGCGCCATCCTGGCCCATGTCCAGTTGGATGAATCCCTGCATAATCGTGGTGTTTGTCTACGTATTCCCGGCCTGGATCCCAAGGCGCTGTATCGGCTCGCCTGGACCGGCCCCGCCAAGCCCAAGGCCTCGCTGGAGCATTTGGATCCAACAGGTCCGCTGGGCACCGCCGAGGTCACCGGCACCTATCTGGAGCGTGTGGGTATCCGCATACCCCGTTGCCAGCCCGAGACCATCCGCCTGATCGACCTGGTCCGGGTCTGACCCGCCGCCGTCTGCCACACCACAGGGATGAAGGAGCACTGAGTCATGAACCCAACCAGCCTTAGCCTTGGAGAGCCGGATTGGATCACGCTGACCACCGATGCCGACAGGGAGACTGTGCCTGCGGGAAGACGCTTTCACACAGCCCCCGACGTAAGGGCCAGCCTTAAGGGCGGGTCCGCTCTGACAGTCAGCCTGACCGCCGGTTCAACCCCCATCCGGTCCCTGGCGCTGCGCTGGACCAGGCCCATGCCCTCCGATGACTTCTACCTGGGCGACGCCTGGGAGCGCGGCTACGGCCGCATGGGTTTCCAGACCATGCGTGCCAACCGGTTCATGCCCTGGTACTTCTTGGCGGTGGGTCAGGAGCAGGCCGAGGGGTACGGGGTGGTCACCGGAGCCAACGCCTTCTGCTTCTGGCAGGTCGATACGGCCGGTGTCACCCTCTTCCTTGATCTGCGCAATGGAGGCACAGGCCTGGTCCTGGACGGCAGAGAGCTTGAAGCGGCCACCATCGTTTGCCTGCAATATCCGCTTCAGGAGCGGGCTGGTGGTCCGGTCTTTGCTGTGGCCACTGACTACTGCTCCCGGATCAGCCGCAAGGGCCTCATACCCACCGAGCCGGTCTACGGGAGCAACAACTGGTACTACGCCTACGGGGACTCCAGCCGCTCCCGGATTCTTGCCGATGCCGAGTATTTGGCCTCCCTGACCCAGGGCAGCGCCAACCGCCCCACCATGGTCGTGGACGACGGGTGGCAGGACCACCACCGGCTTGAGGACAACAACGGCGGGCCCTGGCGGCGTGGCAACGAGAAGTTCGGCGACATGGGCGCTTTGGCCGACCGGATCAAGGCCATGGGCATCAAGCCCGGAATTTGGTACCGCCCGCTCCTCAACGAGGACGAGACCATTGCAGACCAGTGGAGGCTCCCGCACAACGGATGCCTGGACCCCTCAAACCCGCAGGTCCTGGACTACATCCGCCAGGACATCGCCCAGCTGGGGGAGTGGGGCTACCAGCTGGTCAAGCATGATTTCAGCACCTTCGACCTGCTGGGCAGGTGGGGCTTCCAGATGAACCCCTGGCCCAGCCCGGACGGCTGGCACTTCTACAACCGGAGCCTGACCAGCGCTCAGGTGGCCAAACAGCTCTATCGGGCCATCTTCGAGCAGGCCACTAAGACCGGGATGCTGGTCCAGGGATGCAACGTGGTCGGTCACCTGGGCGTCGGCTTTATGCAGATCAACCGGACCGGCGACGACACCAGCGGCCTGCAGTGGGAGCGGACCAGGCAAATCGGGGTCAACACCCTGGCCTTCCGTCTGCCCCAGAACGGGAGCTTTTACGCCACCGACGCCGACTGCGTGGGCATATCCGACTCAATCGACTGGGAGCTCAACCGTCAGTGGATGGACCTCTTGGCGCGGACCGGCACCCCACTCTTCTTCTCGGCCCGCCCAGGCAGCCTGACCGCTGAACAGGAGGGCCAGCTCAGGCAGGCCTTGGCCATGGCCTCGACCGGAGGCGCCCATGCCCTTCCCTCGGACTGGCTGGTCAATGACTGCCCTGAGATTTGGACTGACGACGGCGGCACCCGCCGATACTCCTGGTATCAGCCGGCTGGCCTGGAATTCGCTGACATGCCTGAGCGCTACGATGGGTACCTTTCAGCCATTTAGAGGAAGTTGGCGGCCGTGCTCGGTTGGGATGGGCACAGCCGCCAGATTCGCCGGATCGCAG
This sequence comes from Bifidobacterium asteroides, assembly GCF_019469425.1. NCBI lineage: Bacteria > Bacillati > Actinomycetota > Actinomycetes > Bifidobacteriales > Bifidobacteriaceae > Bifidobacterium > Bifidobacterium asteroides. Next base: position 83,472 of record NZ_CP048272.1, read on the forward strand.
TGTTGAGGATCCGGCCTTACTCGCAAGAAGCACAGTGGAGAACATTCGGTAACGCCATTTGCGGAGTCTCCCAAGAACTTTGCCGACTGTCTCCCTAACAGCCGGTGCGTGTCATTTACTCCTGCGTCTTTGTACGGCTGATGCAACTTTATCATTCTGCTATGACTATGGCAGCCTGACCTGTTATCAGCGAGATCCATGGCTGGCATGATGGACGAACAGTGGTCGGACCAGCTGGGGCTGTGCTCCCTCCCTCGTGGGCAAGGAGCATCCGTCGGCTTGGACGCTGCGCCCATGCCGGTCAGCAGTCTCAGCAGGACGAACGCAGACGGCCGGCTAGATATGCGAAGCCGGGACCCCTTGCCAACTCCGTTCGCCTTGCAATGTCTCGTCTGTCGAAAAGCAGTCCTGCCGTCAACGCGGGCCTTGCATCACTTCGCTCGAGCCATGGCGGAATCCAGCCGTCTTTCCGGCGTCCCCCCCCCCCCCCCCGCTACCATCCAGCTAATAAACAACACATATGGTCACGTCAGGGGCACTTGAATAAGCAGGGCCCCGCCTCCTGCAACTGCGGGAGAACGGGGCCCGTGCTTAACGCCGGGCCGGGGATCAGCCGGTGTTCTGCAGGCCAGCGGCGACTCCCGAAACGGTGCAGAGGATCAGGTAGATGAAGTCGGCCTGTTGGCTCTTGCTGAGTTCCTCCTTGTCGTTGCGACGACGCAGGGCACGCAGGGCGCGCACCTGGGTCACTGACAGGGCGTCCACATATGGAGAGCGGATCCGGATGGCCTGGCCCAGCACGTGGCGGTGCTGCAGGGGCCACTCGTCGCCCACGATCTGCAGAACCCACTTGCGGGTCAGCTCCATCTCCGAGAGGACCTTCTGGCTCAGGTCGTCCCGGTCGCCCAGGGAGAGGTACATCTTGGCGATACGCTCGTCGGTCTTGGCCAGGCTCATCTCGATGTTGTCGATGAAGGTGCTGAAGAGCGGCCACTCCTCGTAGGCCTGACGCAGGGTCTCCAGGTCGCCGAACTTCTCGCAGGCGGTGCCCAGGCCGTACCAGGCGGCCAGGTTGATTCGGGCCTGTGCCCAGGAGAAGACCCAGGGTATGGTCCGCAGATCGTCCAGGGACTTGGCGCCCAGACCACGCTTGGCAGGCCGGGAGCCGATGGGCAGCAGGCCGATCTCGTTCAGGGGCGTCACGATGGAGAACCAAGGTGCGAAGTCCGGCGTATGCAGCAGGTCCAGGAAGCGCTCGTGTGCGGCTTGGTCCAGTTCGTCGGCCATATCCGCGTACTTCTCGGTCATAGTGGTGTTGCGCTCCTCCACGCTGGGCGCGGATTGGAGCAGGGTGGCCGCAGCCACGGACTCGATGTGGCGGATGGCCAGGACCGGGTTGCCGTAGCGGGCGAAGATGACCTCGCCCTGTTCGGTCAGCTTGAACCGGCAGTTCACCGAGCCCACAGGCTGGGCCAGCACGGCCCGGTTGGCAGGGCCGCCTCCACGGCCTACGGCGCCGCCGCGTCCGTGGAAGAGGGTCAGGTCAATGTCATGGCTCTCAGCCCACTTGGCGATGCGCTCCTGGGCGGAGTGCAGGGCCAGGGTCGCCGAGACAGGGCCGGCATCCTTGGAGGAGTCGGAATAGCCCAGCATGACCTCCATCTTGTTGCCGGTCTCCTTGAGCCGGGCCTGGACCTCGGGGATCTTGATGATCTCCTCCAGCACGTCCACCGAGTTCTGCAAATCCTCCAGCTGTTCGAACAGGGGGATCACGTCGATGACCGGCACGTCCTCGGCATGTTCGAAGGCCAGCCGGTTGAGCTCGTAGACGTCCTTGACGTTCTGCGCCGACTTGGTGAAGGAGATGATGTAGCGGCGGGCGGCTTTTTGGCCGTTGCGCTTCTGGATGGCTCCCAGGGCCCGGAAGGTGTCGAGCACCTCGTGGGTCATGGGCTGCAGCTCGCCGCGCTCGCCATGCAGGCCATGCTCACGGATATCCTCCAGGGCGCGGGCGTGGACCAGGGAGTGCTGGCGGAACTCCATCTCCACCATGTGGAAGCCGAAGGTCTGGGCCTGCCAGATCAGATCCTGCAAGGGGCCGTAGGCCTGACGGACCGCGCCCGCCTTGGCCAGGGAGTCCTGGACCACGCGCAGGTCTGCGATGAAGTCCTCACAGTCGGCATACATGAGGTCAGCGTCACGCTGGATGGTGGCCTGCAGGCGGTCTGCGATGACCAGGACTACGGCGCGGTGCAGTTCGTTGTGAGAGATGGTGGCGGCCCGATCGGTCAGGCGTTCGCTCATCTCCTTCTGGTGGCTCCACAGGCTCCTCAGCTCGGGGCTGGGGGGTGTGGTGGTCACCTCCATGGTCATGTTGCGGCCCACGGTGGTGGTGGCCTTGACCAAGGCCTTGAGCATGTGGTCCGAGAACTTGCGGGCTACTTTGCGCGAGACCTTGGCAGTCACATTGGGGTTGCCGTCACGGTCGGAGCCGATCCAGCTGCCCGGGTGGAAGAAAGCAGGGCAGACCGGCTTGACCATGCCGGCCTTCTTGCCCAGCATCCAGTCATCGAAGCGGCGGTAGACCCTGGGAATGGTCTCGAAGAGCGTGGAGTCGAAGATATCCAGGATGGTGTTGGCCTCTTCGACGGGCGTCGGCTTCTTGGCTGCGATGGGCGAAGTCCGGAAGAGGGCGTCGATCTCGTTATGCAGCAGACGCTCGTTCTCCTCCAGTTCGGAACCGCCCAGACCACGGCGAACGGCCAGCAGGTTGGCGATGCGCCGGATCTTGCCCTCCACGGCCTTGCGCCGCGCCTCGGTGGGGTGGGCGGTGAAGACGGGGTGGAACTCCAGCTTCTCCAGCAGCTCCGAGGCCTTGGCCGGGCCCATCTCCTGAAGGAGCTGGCTGTAGGCGCTGGTCATCTCGTTGATGGGATCGGTGCCCTTGACCTCAAGGTTCACCTTGCCCTCACGCTCATGCAGGACCTTCACCCGGTAGTTCTCTTCGCAGAGGTTGGCCAGGTGGAAGTAGGTGGTCAGGGCGCGGGCCAGCAGCTGGGAATCCTTGACTGAGGTGTCGTCGATCAGGGCCACGGCCTTGGACAGACCGTCCTCGTCAGGCACGGGGTCCGAGGGGTGGCGGTTGAAGTGCTCGGCGCTGGCCGTCATTACGTCCTCGCGCAGGGAATCGAACCGCTTGAGCAGCTGTTGATCGAACTCCCCCAACACATCCCTGAGCAGCCGCAGGCACAAGGCCATGTCCTCGTCCAACGATTGAGGCAGCTTGCGTTCCTCTGGCCCCTTGGTCCCGGTGCCGGATGTGACCAGGGTCGCATCGGCAGCCGTGATTTGCTGATTACTATCTGTCATCAGTCCTCCTTGTCGAATCGCAGGTTGCCCGGTCTTCGGCCATTCCACGGCTCCTCCGCGGTTATTGGTGGTCGGCGTTGCAGGCCCACAGCCTTCGATTCGATGGCTCGCGGCCCATTCTAGGACGTTTTCGGGTCGAATACGTTTCATGGTCCCATGCGGCGGTGCAGGGGCACGTGACCCGGGTGGAGTATGAATGTGGGTGTGAAATTCAAGAGCAGAAGTTCCAAGGATGGCTATCGCGGCAGGACCGCAGCCGAGGTCAGACGGGTCAGCAAGTACCACACCCACTCCATTCCGCTGGACATGGAGGATATTGAACGCGATTACGACAAGCCCATTGTCGAGGCTTGCATCGCTGCCAAAACCAGTCTGATTGTGCGGGTGGGCATGCTGGAGCTGGGGGCCGGCACGGGAAGCTTCCGCGTGCGCGAGATGATGCACAGGATTGCCTACCCCATGGGCGTGCACGTGCGGGCCGACGTGAACCTGACCGACATCGAGGCCACCTGCACGGATGGCGTGTCTCGGATTACCGAGGTGGTGGACCTGCCCACTACTGGGGTCAATACCGAGCGGATCTGGCTGCTGGAGCACTTCGCGGACTGGCTCAGCGTCAAGTGCGGGCAGGCGGGGACGTACCACGCCATGTCGGTGGTCTCCCGGGAATTGGTGGACAACCTGGACGAGCCGAACATCTACGCGGCGGCCCGCAAGGCGGTCAAGGAGGTACTGGCCCAGGACCAGGATGCGGCCAAGGCGCTCAAGGATGTGGTGGCCACCGCTGTGCACAACGAGGACGAGATCAGCCAGAGCCGAATCGATGCGGCGGCCATGGACACCAGGACGGCCGCCGGTCTGGGCACTGTAGGCTCCACGCCTCGGCCCGAGGATTCCAACGATCCCAAAGCCGCTTCCGCTTCTGCTGCTGACGTGGTTGAGAATTCAGATTCGAGTGCCGCCAGCTCTGCAGCCGCTGAATCTTCTGCAACCAGTCAAGGACGCGATTCGGGGGCTGGGCGGCCCGCTTCCGGACAATCTGCGTCAACTCAAGGCGGAGCGCGTGAGAAGGCCAGGTCTTCCGAGGGCGCCGCGTCCTCCGAACAGTCGGTGTCTTCCGTCTGGTCCGCGTCTTTCAAAGAGGCTGTATCTTCCGATGGGCCTGTTTCCTCTCACGAGTCCGCATCCTCGCAGACGCGGGCTACGGATGGCATCACAGTCCGACAGGCGCATGAACGCCTGGACCTGATCGAGCGACGCAGACCCCTCTACTCGCCCCTCTTCTCGGGCTTCGCCTCGGCCGTGGCCTGCGCGGCCTTCGTCTTCTTGCTGGGCGGCGGCCCCTACGACATGGCTGGAGCTTTCGTCGGCGCTGGCATAGGACAGTGGGTGCGTCGTCAGATGCTGGGCAGGCGGATCAACCAGTTCTTCGCCACCGGAGTGGCGGTCATCATCGCCGCCCTGGCCTGTGTCGGCACGCTGAGGTTGGCGGGTATCTTCGACCCTGTGGCTCTCAGGCACGACACGGCTTACATTGGCGCCATCCTCTTCGTCATTCCCGGCTTTCCCCTGGTCACTGGCGGCCTGGACATCGCCAAGCTGGACTTCCCCTCGGGAGTGCAGCGCATCACCTACGCCTTCTCGATCATCCTGGTGGCCACACTGGGTGGCTGGGCCGTAGCAAGGATGGTTATGCTCAACCCCCAGGGCTTTGAACCCATGAACCTGAGCCCCTGGCTGATGGCTGGCCTGCGCTTGGTAGCAGCCTTCTGCGGGGTCTGGGGCTTCTCGGTCCTCTTCAACTCACCCCAGCGCATGGCCCTGGTGGCCGCCGTCATCGGCGCCCTGACCGACACCATGCGCTTGGAGATGCAGGATCTGCTCCACGTTCCTCCGGAGATGGCCGCCTTTTTGGGCGCCTTTCTGGCTGGCATGCTGGCCACGGTCTGGCGTTCCTCAGTCCGCCACGGCCTGCTGCCGCCCGATCTGGGCTATCCAAGAATCAGCCTGACCGTGCCCTCAATCGTCATCATGGTGCCCGGCCTGTATATGTACCGGGCCATGTTCTACCTGGGGCAGTTCAATACGCTCAACGCCCTGGACTGGGCCTTCCGGGCCTTCATGGTCATCATCTGCCTGCCTATCGGCCTGGTTACGGCTCGGGTGCTGACCGACCGTTCCTGGCGGTACGACGTCTAGTAGCGCATGCCCATGGCCGAGCGGACCTGATCGAGGGTCTCCTCCGCTACCTGGTTGGCACGCTTGTTGCCTTCAACCAGGATGTCGCGCACGGTGTCCATGTCCTTGGCCAGCTCGGCGCGGCGCTCGCGGTGGGGTGCCAGGAATTCGTTGACCGACTTGGTCACATAGGCCTTGAGGGCGCCCGAGCCGGCATTGCCGATCTCCTCGGCGATATCCTCGGGCTTCCGGTCGGTCACCAGGCCGGCAGTGGTCAGCAGGGCCGAGACTTGGGGGCGGTTGACAGGGTCGAAGGTAATCCTGCGCTCGGAGTCGGTGGGGGACTTGCGGATCAGCCTGGCTGTCTCCTCCGCGGTGGCGCCCAGCATGATGGAGTTGCCGTAGGACTTGCTCATCTTGCGGCCGTCCAGACCTGGAATCTCAGGGGTGTCAGACAGGATGGCCTCAGGCTCGGGGAAGACCGGAGCCTGGCCGGGGTAGCGCTCATCGAAGCGGCGGGCGATGGTCCGAGTCAGCTCCACATGCGGCAGGTTGTCCTTGCCGATGGGCACTACGTTGGCCTTACAGAAGAGTATGTCGCAGGCCTGGTGGACCGGGTAGGTCAGCAGCAGGCCGGTCAGGGCGTGGCCACTGGCCTCCATCTCGGCCTTGACGGTGGGATTGCGGTGAAGCTCGGCCTCGGTCACCAGGGAGAGGAAGGGCAGCAGCAGCTGGTTCTCTGCTGGGGTGGACGAATGGGTGAAGATCATGGTCCTCTTGGGGTCGATGCCTGCGGCCAGATAGTCCAGCACCAGGTTGAGCACGTTGTCGCGGATGTGCTCGGTGGTGTCCCGGTCGGTGATGACCTGGTAGTCGGCGATGACGATGTTGGTGTGTACGCCGCGATTCTGCATCTGGACGCGCTCGCGGATGGAGCCGAAGTAATGGCCCAGATGGAGCCTGCCGGTCGGGCGGTCGCCGGTCAGCATGGTGTAGCGGCTCGGATTCTTGCCCAGCTCAGCCAGCACCTGGTCGGACCGATGCTTGGCGGCTCTGAAGCTGTCGCTGATCTCGTTGCCTGCCGCTGTGACTTCTTCCTGCATGGTCCCACCCTCGTCGTCGTGCTGAATGTCCTTCTGGGAATTGCTTTTATGGTAAAAGTCCGAGCCGACAAGATACTCAGGTGGTATTCTCGTAAATGATGTAAATTCACATTCAAGTTGCCTAAGCGCACTTTACCTGGCGAAGGGGGTCGGATGGGCCGCGGACGTCAGAAGGCTAAGCAGACGAAAATAGCCCGGAAGCTCAAATATCTGACAACGGACACGGATTACGACGAGCTGGCCAAAGAGCTCAGCAGCAAGGAACCCGGAACCAGGGGCAAAGATCCCTTCAAAATGATTGAAGAGGAGTACTCCAAATCGGATTCTCGCAAATCGGGGAGCCAGGACCCCGAGGATTCCCCGGACGATGATCTGGATGATTACGCCCGGTGGGCCGCCGAGGCTGCTGCCAAGGCCACATCTGGGGAGATGCCGACCACGCCCAAGCCGCACAAACGCATACCAATTCCCGTGCCCAGCGCGCTCAAACATCACAAGGAGCAGAAGACCGCAGCCAAGGGGTCATCAAGCAAGTAGCCCCAGCAGTCAGCAGCCAGAGGTAGTCGACTAATTGGTCATACCAGGGGCAGCAGCTCGTGCAGATCGTCGCGCTCGCCCACGGCGCTGATATGCCCGGCTGCGGCTTCTTCGGTCCAGCTGGTGATGCCGGCGGCCAGCCGTAGCCAGACATCCGGGTCCAGTTCGATTACGTCGGGCGGGGTCAGGTTATGCGGGTCGGATGCCGGTCCGTCCAGAATCTTGACGGCTCCCCAGGGGGCCACCCTGACCTCCACGCCGGGGCCGGGGGCCTTGATCTCAAGCATGTGCAGGGAGTAGCGGACGGCCATGGCCTTGCTGCGTCTATCGATTTGCGGGGCCACTGACAGGCGGTCGTCTCCAGGGCCCAGATTATTCGCGGCCTCCTTGGCCGCATCGCGCCAGGCCAGAAAATCCCGGCGGCCTTCTTCCATGTCTGCTTCCCGTATGGCACTCATGGCTCCATTGTGACGCGCCGCCCCAACAGGCGTGTCCAGCAGGCTGCGGTCGAGCCAAAATCAGGCATGAAAAAAGGAATCCGTTGCCCTCACGTTCTTGACGCTGGGTCGGATTCCTTCCCGACCGGAACGGTCAGGCCTGTGCGCCCGCTTGCAGAGGGGTCTCGGGATCCTCGGGCCCCTTGTCCTCCTCATCCTTGGCCAGGCCCAGGTCGACTGGCGATGAGCTGTTCTCCCAGGGCTCCTCCCAGGGATCATAATCCGGGTTCTGCTGCTTGTATACGAACAGAGCGACAACGCCGGCCAGCAGCGTGCCGAAGAGCAGTGCAAAGAACTTCCAGCCGTTTGAAGATGAATTCTCCATGTTTGGCTCCTTTCGACGACTTTCGTCGGTCCTGCCCACTTCGACCGACCTAGTCAACATCCTAGTAGAACGCGACGAATTGTGGGATGCATCGATGCCATTGCGGCACGGAAACCGCACACCCCGGCCGGACGGTCAGGTAATGTATGGTTCATGGTCAATGGCATGGGCACCAGTTTCACAGGCGGAGGGAATGGTCGGGGGCCGCTGGGATGGATCCGGCGGCGCTGGGGTGACCATGCTCCGGTCGTGACCATAGCCATCACCCTGATCTGCCTGGCGGCCTGGGTCATCCAGATGGCCTTGTATCTGTTGGCTCCGCTTCGCTATCAGCGGCTTTTGCTGGGATACTGGGCTTTCGTGCCGATTACGGCCATTCATGAGCCCTGGATGTTTGTGACCAACATATTTCTGCACGCCACCAATGTCTCGCACATCCTCTTCAACATGGTCACCCTCTGGGTTGTGGGGCCGGTGCTGGAAAATCTGATAGGGCATGAGCGTTTCCTGGCCCTCTACATGATCAGCGGGCTGGGCGGAGACCTGGGGCTGATGGTCTATGCCGTCCTGGCGCCCAATGGCTGGGGCACGTCAGCCATCGGGGCCTCAGGCGCGCTCTTCGGGCTCTTTGCCGCCATTTTGGTGGTCTACCGCCGTCTGGGGATTGACATCCTTTCCATGGTTGTCTGGATGGGCATCAACTTCTGCATGCCCCTGTTCGTGCCCGGCATCGCCTGGCAGGACCACGTCGGCGGGTTCATAGTCGGCGGCCTCTTCATGCTGGCCCTGTTGCACATGGGCCGGCCCGGCTCCCGGGTGCATGGTCTGCTCTCCTGGCTGCTGCCCACGCTGATCTTCCTGGCGGCCCTGGCCCTGCTGGCTCTGGGCTGCAACATGGTCAACCCCATGCGCTGAAAATCAGCATCTGCCTGTTCTGGTCAAATGACATGGATGTCATCTATCCACATTTGTTGACAATCGTGTGGATAACCTGGGAATAAGTATTCAGAACTGGTGTATATATGCCTGTAAAAAGTGGATAAGTGAACTTAGAACCCAATCAGCAGTAGGGTTGTGGACGAGTACCCTAAACTGCCCACGACAAATCCGGGCGATTGTGGATAACTCTGGATTGAGTCTGGAAACGGGGGGGGGTGAAATCGGTGGAGCTAGGTAGTGAATCCACACATGTCTGACGCTCAGGTGTGGATGGGCATGCAAAGAACCCCACAGCCGTGCTTGGACGGTTGCAGGGTTCCTGAAGAGTAATGCTGCTAAATCAGTGCCACCACATGGTCATAAGGAAGCCGATCAGCAGAATGCCGAAGCCCACGGCAAGGTTCCAGTTGCCGATGCCGGGGATGGGGAAGACGCTGCCTCTGACGGAGGAGATGTAGTAGACCACGATCCAGATCAAGCCCACCAGCATCAGTGTGACGAAGAGGGGCACGAACCAGCGCGGATTGGCCTTGGTGCTCTTGATGGTGTCCTCTACGCGGCGGGTGTTCTCTTCCTGACGCTGCACGATGCGTCGCATTTGCGGAGTCATGTGCTTTTTGTCAACGCTCTGGTTGAGCACGGCCTCTACCTTGTCCATGGACAGGCCATACTCCTCGTCCTTGGCGTCCTCGCCAGTGTCGGCGGTCTTGGCCTCGTCCACCGCTTGGTCCTCGTCATCATGGAGTTGATGCTCTGCCATGAGGTTATTCTCCTTCAGTAGATCTACTAAGCCATAGTAGCGGTTAGACTCGAACGTAATACTATCGCAGACGAGGATGAGGGTATGCCTATGACCAGACGGACGGGACGGCACGGTGCGCGCAGGTCCCTCGTCGGCACAGTGTCTGTGGCTGTGGTGCTGGCCCTGGTCGGGTTCATGCTGACCACCAACATCCGAGTCAACAAGACGGTCACGGTCACCTCGGACACGGCCGGGCTGGTGGAGGAGCGCGAGAACAAGGCTGCTGAGTTGCGCAAGGACATCAATGACATGAGCTCGCAGATCAACGCGCTGAAGACCCTGACTGACGATGACAAGGGCAGCTCGGACCAGGCCCGCGAGGACCCCGGCTCGGGCACGGTGCTCAAGGCCGTCCAGGGGCCGGGACTGACGGTGACCCTCAATGATTCCCCGCTCTGGCAGCAGAAGGTGGGCTCTGACGGGTCGACGGCCAACATCAACGATTACGTCATCCACCAACAGGATGTGGAGAGCGTGGTCAACGCGCTCTGGGCCGGAGGAGCTGAGTCGATGAGGATCCAGGATCAGCGGGTTTTGCCCACCACAGCCGTGCGGTGCGTGGGCAATGTGCTGCTGCTGCACGGCCGAAAGTACTCGCCGCCATATAAGATTTCAGCCATAGGGCCAGTCGACAGGATGACCAAGTCCCTGAATGCTTCGCCATCCATCCGGATTTACAAGGAGTACGTAAATACGGTAGGTCTGGGTTGGAATGTCGAATCTTCGGATAATCTGAGATTCCCTGAGACGACGGCTGTCCTGCAGCCACTCCAGTACGCATCGCTAGATGAGAAGGCACGGTAAATGACGACAGAGGACTCGGAGAACAACAAAACGTCGGTTGACAAACCGGAGAATAAGCGACGAACCTGGCTGGTGGGCATTGCAGAAATCATAGGAGAGCTGCTGATCACTCTGGCCGTGGTCTGCGCACTCTACGTGGTCTGGCAGCTCTGGTGGACCGGCGTGCAGTCCGAGCATCAGCAGTTGGAGACCCGGGCCTCGACCTCCTGGAGCAACCCGGGATTGGGCGACACCCGCAAGGTGGCCAAGCCTCAGAAGGGGAATCCGCCTGTGCAGCCCAAGCAGGCCTCCGAGGGTGAACTGATAGCCCAGGCCTACATTCCTCGTTTTGGACAGCATTGGGAGCGCAACGTGGTTCAGGGCACGTCGCCCCGAGAGCTGGCCTACGCGGGACTGGGGCATTACCCCAATACGCAGATGCCGGGCGAGATGGGCAACGTGGCCATTGCCGGGCACCGCGCCGGTTATGGTGAGCCGTTGGGCCATGTGGATGAGCTGCGAGTGGGCGATGCCATCGTCCTGCGCACCAAGGATTACTGGTACGTCTACCACTACACCCGCTATAAGATCGTCGCAGCCAGCGAGGTCAGCGTTATCGCTCCCAACCCCTATTCGCCCAAAGAGGCTCCTGATCGGCGCATGATTACGCTGACCACCTGCGAGCCCAAGTACACAACGGCCACCCACCGCTGGATCAGTTGGGGCGAATTCGACTACTGGGCCAAGGTGTCCGACGGAGTGCCCAAGGAACTGCTGGGCGATCGCGGCAGCAATGTGGCCTTTGCAGACGACAAGGGTTCGGTCATGGCCAAGCTGGGTTCTCTGCAGCCGGTCTTCCTGGTTTTGGCAGCAGCCTATCTGATCATCTACCTGGCGGCCCTGGCTGCCTGGCGTTACCCCCTGCTGCGGCAGATTCGCAAGGGCGAGAAGCCTCAGCCCATGATCAGCCTCTACGGCTGGCTCCTGCGGCACCAGTCCGGCATAGCTCCGATTCGGTGGCTTCTGCTGATTCTGCTCCTGCTGGCTCTGGCCTGCGCCCTGATGGAATGGGGCTTCCCATGGCTGGCCAGCAACGTGCCCATGCTCAGACAGATGTCCAACTACTCCACCTTCTGACCCAGGCGGCATAGAAGGGCGGCGGGGCCGCAGAATCCAATGTGATCCTGCGGCCCCGCCGCTTATTGATGCCATTACTTTGCCGACTGCCGGAAGCGGCTGTCCAAGGTTCATCTAAGACACTCCGGTGGCCATGGTCCGATGGCCACCGCCTAGCAGCCATGTTCTGTGGTCATAGTCCTGACGGCACAGTCTGATAGGTGCAGTTATGCTCATCCCATATTTGCTCTGCCCAGTTATAAGACTAACGATATGGCCCGGCGGCAGGGCTGCGACCGCCGGGCCATATCGTTAGTTGGTGGAGCTGACGGTGGTCACAGTGATGGGGGTGTTGTCGTCCACTCTGCTGCCGGCTCCGGGGCTGACTGCGGTCACCGTGTCCGTGTCCTTGCCGATGGAGGTGATCCTGTCGGCGCTGACGCCGCTGTTGGTCAGTTTCTGCCGGTAGCTGCCCAAGGTCTCGCCCTGGGAGAAGGGCGGGATGCGGATGGCTGTGGTCAGGGTGATGTTGTCCTTGGACTTGTCGAAGGAGGAACCTGATGTGGGGTCCTGGCCGGTGACCTCGGCGTTGTCGTTGTTGGGGCCGTTGACCGTAATATTGACCCCCTGTCCCAGGGTGCGCTTGGCCTCGCCCAGGGTCATGCCGACGTAGTTGCCCAGCTGCATGCCGTCGCTGACGGTGACCGTGATCATGGCTCCCTGCTGGATGGACGACCCGGCAGCCGGATCGGTGCTGATGACCATATCCTTGGCCACAGTGTTGGAGGCCTGCTCGCGGATGGTGATGTTGAAGTGCAGACTCTGCAGGATATTGGTCGCGTCGTCCTTGGTCTTGCCAGACAGATCGGGCACCTTGGTCATGCCCGAGGAGATGTAGATCAGGATGCTGGTTCCCTTGGCCACGCTCTGGCCTGCGGCGGGATCCGTGCGGGTCACATGGTCCTTGGGCACATCCTGGCTGTCTTCCACAGAGGCGGCGGGGGAGACCTTGAATCCGGCCTTCTCCAGGGCCCTGCGGGCCTCCTGCTGGGTCATGCCCTTGACGTCGGGGATGGCGGTGTCCTTGGGCCCGGAGGAGAACCAGACGGTCACTGTGGAGCCCTTGGGAGCCATGCTCCCGCCCTTGGGGCTCTGCTTGGTGAAAGTCCCCTTGGGCTCGGCCGAGTCGTTGTCTTCCTTCTCCTGGTAGCGGAAGCCTGCGGCGGTGATCTTCTCACGGGCAAGAATCCGCGACATTTGCGCGTTGATGGTGGGTACTTCAGCCATCGGATGACGGTTTCGGCTTAAGACATTCCATGCGCCCAGGCCGGCGAGCACCAGGACCAAAGCCGCCACAATGGAGCCGATGATGATTTTCTTGCGCCGTTTGGACTTCTGCTGGTCGGCCCTGGCGGCCGTGCGCTCAGCTGTGGCTACGCCGGTGGCAGCAGCCGGGTTGAGTGGGTCCTGGACGGGGTTGAAGGCCTGGGTGGCGGCCGTCTCCTCTTCAGTCAGCGGCATGGTGGCCGTTTCGGTCCCCTGCTCGGCATCCTTGCGGGCCTTGACGTTGGCCAGGTCGGTCAGCGGGTTGAAGGCGGCAGCCACCGGGGTCCCGCCATTCATGAAGGCCAGGATGTCGCTCTTGAAGGCAGATGCCGTGGCGTATCGGTTCTGGCGGTCCTTGGCCATGGCCTTGGCACAGATGGAATCCCACATCTTCGGCAGACCGGGCACGATGGTGCTGGGCGGGGTGGCCACCTCGGTGACGTGCTGGTAGGCGATGGCCACGGCCGAATCCCCGTTGAAGGGCGGTCGCCCGGTCAGCATCTCGTAAAGGACGCAGCCGGCCGAATAGAGGTCGGAGCGCATGTCCACACTCTCGCCGCGGGCCTGTTCGGGGCTCAGGTACTGAGCTGTGCCCACCACGCCCTGGGACTGGGTCATAGTGGCGGCAGAGTCGTCCATGGCCCGGGCGATGCCGAAGTCCATGACTTTGACGATGCCCTGCTCCGAGATCATGATGTTGCCGGGCTTGATGTCCCGGTGGATGACGCCCATATGGTGGGAGTAGTCCAGGGCACTCAGCACGCCTAGCATGACCTGCTCGCTGTCGCGCTGGCTCAGGGCGCCGTTCTCCTTGAGGATGGACCGCAGGGTCTGGCCCTTGACGTACTCCATGACAAGGTAGGGCACCCGCTCATGGTTGCCCTGGTCGTCGGTCAGTATCTCCTCGCCCGAGTCGTAGATGGAGACGATGTTGGGGTTGTTGAGCAGGGCGACCGAGTGGGCCTCCCGCCGGAAGCGCGATAGGAAGACCTCGTCGTTGGCCAGATCGGACCGCATGATCTTGACCGCGACAGTCCTTCCCAGACGCGTATCCACAGCCTTGTGGACCTCGGCCATGCCACCGCGTCCGATCAGCTGTCCCAGACGGTAGCGTCCGTCCGCTAGGGACGGCGGCAGTGTGATGCTCATAGGGTATCCCCTCCGTTCGTCGCTTCAAGGCCGCGCTGTGCGCTTCCTCCTCCATGGTGCCCCCAGAAGGGCCTGAAGATGTCTTTTGCCGCGTGCGGCCTGCTCATAATGCGTCGAGGCATGGGTGCGCGCGGGTCGATGACCTCAGTCTCGCCCAGCTGCTGGTCCAGCAGTCGCTGTTCGATCCTGGCCAGCGTGTGCGAGACCACCAGAGCATTCGCCGGACGGTCCCGCGGGTCCTTGGCCAGCATGGACATGACGAAGTTCATGAGTTGGTTGTCCACCGAGTCGGGCAGCGGCGGCACAGGGTCGTTGACGTGTGCTGCGGCGATGTCCACAGGGGTGGCGCCAGTGAAGGGTCGATGACCGCAGAGCCCCTCGTAGGCCACTATGCCCAGGGAGTAGATGTCGGACTGGGGGGTGGCCTGGAGGCCCTGGGCCTGCTCAGGCGAGATGTACTGGGCCGTGCCCACCACCATGCCGTCCTGGGTGATCTGCCCCTGGTTGGTGGAGTAGGAGACCCCGAAGTCGGTGATCTTGACCTCGCCGGTGTCGGAGACCATGATGTTGGCCGGCTTGACATCCCGGTGGATGACCCCATGGGAGTGGGCCACATAGAGCCCTCGGGCCGTCTGGATCAGGATGGGCAGCAGCTCGATGGGGTCCAGCGCGCCCCGGTCCCGGTAGATGTCTGCCAGGGATTGGCTGGGCACATATTCCATGATCAGGAATCCAATGCCGTCGTGCTCGTAGTACTCGAAGAGGGCGGCGATGTTGGGGTGGGCCAGGTTGGCGGAATTGTGCGCCTCGGCCCGCAGCCTCAGCAGCCTGGACTCCTCGTTGGTCAGGTCTCCGCGCAAGGCCTTGATGGCCACAACGCGGCCGAGTTCGATGTCATAGCCCTTCCAGACCTCGCCCATGCCCCCTTGGGCCAAGCGGCGGTCCAGACGGTACCGTCGATGGATGAGCTGTCCCTGCACCAGTTTCACTTGGCAGCCTCCTGCATGACGCGTTTCATGATCGGCCCGGCGACATCTATGCCATAGGAGGAGACTCCATGAACCACGACGGCTACGGCTACCTTGGGTTTGTCGGCCGGGGCGAATCCTATCATCCACCCGTCATTTGCCGTATTGTCCGCGCCGATCTGGGCCGTGCCAGACTTGGCGGCCACCTGCATGCCGGGGATGGCCAGACTGGGGTAGCTCTTGGTGGTCACTGCCTCCATCATGGTGGTCAGGGCCTTGGCGGTATCCGACGAGAAGGCCTGCGAGTAGACCGAAGGTGTCGTCTCGCTGATGACGCTCAGGTCGCTGGAGCGCACCCGGTCCACCAGGGTCGGCTGCATGAGCTTGCCGCCGTTGGCCACTGCGGCGGCAGTCAAGGCTGCCTGCAGGGGAGTGGACAAGGTGTCTCCCTGGCCGATGGAGGCCAGGGCGAGCCGGTCCTGGGACTGGTCCTCGGGGAATTTGGAGGCCACGGCCTTCATGGGCCGTCCTGTGGAGTTGGTCCCGTCCAGGGTGATGGTGGACCCGTAACCGAACTTGCGGGCCTGCTCGGCCAGCGTTTTATCCCCCAGGCTGACACCCAGCTGGGCGAAGGCGGTGTTGGAGGAGTATGCCAGTGCGTTCTCCATGCTGATCTTGCCGTTGACCCCGTTGCCCGTGGCTGTGGCGTTGGTCAGGTTGTAGTTGGTGCCGGGCAGGGTGTATGAGGCCCCGGCCGGCAGCTGGCTGTCGGGGTGGTACTGGCCGGACTCCAGGGCGGCTGCGGCCACGACCACCTTGAAGGTGGACCCGGGCGGATACAGCTGCGAGGTGGCCCGGTTGAGCATGGGATTGTCAGAACGGGAGGCCAACTTCTGGTAGGCCTGGGAGGCGTCGGCGCTGTCGTGGGCGGTCAGGTCGTCGGGGTTGTAGCTTGGTGTGCTGACCATGGTCAGCACACGGCCGGTGGAGGGTTCGATAGCCACCACCGATCCGGACAGGTTGCCCAGCATGTTGTAGGCGGCTTCTTGCATCTTGGGATTGATGGAGGTTTCGATGGAGGCACCCTTGTTCTGGGTTCCAGTGAAGAGGGATTTGAGTCGATCCATCCACAGACTGTCTGACTGGCCGCTCAGCAGACGGTCGCGCGAGGCCTCGATTCCCCGGTCTGCCGGGCTGGTGATGGAATAGTAGCCGGTGATAGGCGAGTAGGCGGCACCCTTGTGGTAGCGCCGCTGGTATTGGAAGGAGTCGTTGATGGGATCGGACTGGGCCATGACGGCGCCGTCCGAGGTCAGGATGGCCCCCCTGGGTGCTGCGTACTCATGGTAGAGGGCGCGCAGATTGCGGGGGTCCGAGTTAAGGCTCCCTGCCCTGATCACCATGATGACAGAGCTGGAAAGCCCCAGGATGACGAAGAGGACGATGACGGCGTTGAAGAGTTGACGCAGGGCTTTGTTCACTGTCCGCCTCCTCGCACCTGGCGGACGGGGACGCGGCCGGTGGCCGGCAGGTCGGTCTCCTCATCCTGATCGGTCGGCTCGTCCGGCTCGGCATGACGACCGTGGGCTTCTTGATCGTCGGAGTTCGAATCAGAGTCCGAGTCGTCCTGCCCGCTGCGCTTGCTGGTCTCCTGCTGGCGCAGGACGGCCAGGGCCTCGTACTTGAAGGTGTCCGAGCTGACCTCCGGCGCAGGCTTGTTGGCCGCGTTGGAAATGATGATCAGCAGGACAGCCAGGATGCAGTTGGCCACCAGACTGGAGCCGCCCGCCGCCATGTAGGGCATGGTCAGGCCAGTCAGGGGGATGACCAGAGTGATGCCGCCCACCACAGTGAAGACCTGGAAAGCCATGGTGAAGACCAGACCGGAGGCCAGGAGCTTGCCGAAGCCGTCCTTGATCTTCATAGCCGTGATCATGCCCGAAGCCACGATGACCAGGTAGAGGGCCAGAACCACCAGCAGGCCGCTCAGCCCCAGCTCTTCGCCCACCGATGTATAGATGAAGTCGGAGTTGGCCAGAGGGGTGATCCAAGGGCGTCCCTGGCCCAGGCCGGTGCCGGTCAGCCCGCCGGCAGCCAGGCCGAAAATGCCGCGTACCAGTTGGCCTGACCCGCCGAAGGTCTTGCCGAACTCAGCATCGCTGAAGGGGTGCAGCCAGGCATCCACGCGGGCGCCTACGTGGGCGAAGACCATGGAGGCGGCCACCGCCCCGATGACGAAGAAGACGGCGCCGATGGCGATCCAGCTGGTGCGGCCCGTGGCCACGTAGAGCATGGAGACGAACATGGCGAAGTACATCAGCGAGGTGCCCAGATCATGCTGGATGACCAGGACGGCCAGCGAAATAAGCCAGACGATGATGATGGGGCCCAGGTCCTTGATTCGGGGCATCCGCATGCCCAGGACCTTCTTGCCGCCCACAGCCAGCTGGTCTCGGTGGTCGAACAGATAGGCAGCAAAGAAGAAGGCCAGGAAGAGCTTGGCGAATTCGCCGGGTTGCAGGGTGTGCGACCCTACGCCGATCCAGATGCGGGCGCCGCCGATTTCGCGGCCGATGCCGGGCAGCATGGGCGACAGGAGCAGGACCAGGCCCACCACCATGCTCACATAGGAGAAGCGTCGCAGCAGTCTGTAGTCCCGAAGCAGCACCACCAGCAGCCCGCACAGGACCAGAGCCAGACACAGCCAGATAAGCTGGGTGAAGCCCACTCGTGTGGGCTGACCGATCCGGGCGTTGCGCAGATCCATGCGGATGATCAAAGTGATGCCTAGGGAGCTCAGGATGACGATGCTGGGCAGGATGGCCTGGCTGCCGTAAGGCTGGAAAATCTCCAACAGGACCCAGAGGGCGATGAAGAGGGCGGCAGTGACTGCCAGCAGGGCGGCGTAGTCCCCTGGGAAGCGGCCCGCAGCCCGGGCGAACATCTGGAAGAAGCCGATGAACCCCACAAGCAGGGAGAAGAGCAGAAGGCCTATGCGGCGCAGACGGGTGGTGATCATGACTACTGCCGCCTGCTCTGGTCGGTTTCCGACGGTGAGGGCGAGGTTGACGGGGAAGCCACTGTCTGGTCGGACTCGTCCTTGCCCTCCTTTGCGCGCTCGCGCTTGAGGTCGCCGGCCTCCTTGCGGATAAGACGGGCGTGCTCTTGGGCATCATCCATGCTGGAGACGGTGATGCCCTCTTCCAATTGGTCGCGCCAGGATTGGGGAAGCCCCTTGACGGCGATGTCCGTGGTCTGCACCGGGTGGGACAGCGAGAGGGCGAAGGCCTTGGTAGGCACGCCCTGGTAGATGACTACGCGGCCCTGGTCCGCGCCCAGGTAATACTGTTCCTGGCTCCAACGGTAGGCAGCCGCCGTGCCTCCGGCCAGTGCCAGGATTACCAGGGTGATGATGCCGGCCAGGATCAGCCGAATCTGCCGATGCCGCGAACGCTGGCGCTTGCGCTGCTCCAGATGCTCCTTGTGGATGGCGTTGGCCACATCTGGGTCGTAGGGGTCGGCTGAGTCCGAACCGTCCTTCTTGTGGACGACGGGGATCTCGCTGGTGTCGGGCACATGCCGTTCGCCGCTCTCCTCGCGGGCAGCCGAGGGCTGGGCGGTGCGGCCATCGTCCTCCTCGCCCTCCTGCTTGGCGGCATCCCGGTCCTGGGCCAGATCGGCGGCCCGCTTGGCGGGCGATTCCCGGGACTCGTCACGCAGGTGCGGTGCGGCCGCTACGGGCTCATCCAGAATGTCGGCCAGGGCCTCCAGGTTGGAGCTGGCTGCGCCGCCGACCAGAGGGGTCTGATGGGGCAGGTCGAAGGCATCGGCATCCAGGGCCAGAGTGGCATCGGCGATGACCACGGTCACGTTGTCAGTGCTGCCGGCCTTCAGGGCGAAGGTGACCAGCTGCTGGGCGCACTCCGCTTGGTCCGAGACGGAGGACAGCACCTCGGCGATGGTCGAGTCCTCCAAAACGCCGCAGAGACCGTCCGAGCAGATCATCCAGCGGTCTGCAGGCAGGGCCTTGGAGATGGAGATGTCCGGGCGAGGGTCGATGTCGAAGTCACCCAGGACCCGCATGACCACGTTGCGCTGAGGGTGGTTGCGGGCCTCAGCCGGGGAGATGCGGCCGGTGTCGATCAGATGCTGCACGTAGGAGTGGTCCTGGGTCATCCGGATCAGCTTGCCCTCCCGCAGGAGGTAACCCCGGGAGTCCCCGATATGGGCCAGCACCCAGGAGTCGTCGGCCAGAGCCAGGGCCGTGACCGTTGTACCCATTCCTGACAGGCGGTGTTCGCGCTTGGCCTTGCCCACGATGGCGTCATGAGCCGCGATGACCGAGGTCTCCATCATCCGGGCCAGGGACTGCACGTCCTGCTTCCGGTCGTCGCGTTCGATGTGGGCCAGGGATCGGATGGCTATGGTTGATGCCGTGTCCCCCCCTGCGTGGCCGCCCATGCCGTCGCACATGGCCACCAGGCGTTCGCCGGCGAACGCTGAATCCTGGTTGTTGCTGCGCACGTACCCTACGTCGGAAACCGCCGTGGAGTAGAGGAACAGCTTTTGGCTCGCTTCGTTCCTGGTCATGGGCGGCTACCTCAATTCGAAGGTGGTGGCTCCGATGCGCACGGGAACCTCCGCCGGTAGGATTGTCGGCGCCGTGATTTTCTGACCCGAGACGACGGTGCCATTGGTGGATCCCAGATCTTCGATGGCCCATCGGCCCGATGCGGGATCCTGGTAGACCCGCGCGTGATGACCAGAGACAAATTCGTCGTCCAGCACCAAGGTGTTCGAGGAGGAACGGCCCAGGGTGATGGGCCGTCCTGACAGTGGCGTGGAGGAGCCGGCCAGGGGTCCGTCGATGACCACGAGCAGGGAGGGCTCGTCCCTTGCGGGCTCTGTCTTGCTGACCGGGGCGATAGGCACGGATCTGGCGCTTGCCGGCAGCTTGCGCTGGGCTGCGCGTTCGCTGCGTCTACGGGAGTGCGAAGTTTTGGGGCTGAAAGTTTCGATGTCTTTGCGGAGTGAACGGATGGCCAGCCAGACGAATACCCATAGCAGAGCCAGGAACCCGTATTTGAGGATGGCGAATGTCAGTTCAGTCAGCATAATGATTCGACCTTACTTCAAGGCCTGGGCGACTTACGAATCCTGTTCCTGCGACGATGCCCAGTAGAGGATGCGGGTACGGCCGATGGTGATGGTATTGCCGTCCAGCAGGGTGGCTGCGGGAACCTGATGTCCCT
Source organism: Bifidobacterium asteroides (assembly GCF_019469425.1). Lineage (NCBI taxonomy): Bacteria > Bacillati > Actinomycetota > Actinomycetes > Bifidobacteriales > Bifidobacteriaceae > Bifidobacterium > Bifidobacterium asteroides. Next base: position 103,816 of record NZ_CP048272.1, read on the forward strand.
CCACATAGGTGCCGTTGGTGGACCCCAGATCACGGGCTACCACGCCCTTGTCGGTGATCTCGATCTGCAGGTGTCGGCGGGAGATGCCTGCGTCGTCGATGACGATGTCGCAGGAGGATCCACGGCCGATGGTGGTGATGGGGGCGGTCAACAGGTACTGGCGGCCGTTGATCTCCAGAACCGGGCAGTCCTTGGACTCTTCGGGGGTGGTGACGGGTGCCGCGTTGCCCTGGACCGACTCGGCAGACAGGTGGAAGTCGCCCTTGTTCAGGTTGAGGTCCTCCTCGAAAATGACCACGACCGGGCCGACGAAAGCATAGTGCTGGCTTTCGGCATACTTGGTCAGGTTGTCTGCCAGTTCGTTGGCCAGAGCCTCCGAACCCCACTGCTCGATGCGGTCGAAGTCTGGAGTGGATAATCTGAATCGATACTCGTTGGGCGCCACAGTGCGGTCGCGACCGACGGGCATGGCCTGTGAGTCTATCTCACGCTCGAGGGCGCTCGACAGGTCGACGGGCTGTAGGTCCTTGGAGCCGAACTTCGAGAAGACACCGTTAACGGCGCCTTCCACGCTCTTCTCGAAACGATCGAGAACGCTCATAGTCATCCCTTTCCATATAACCCTTTCATAGTACGTGACACTGCTGGAAGGGGGTAATGGGCGGTCGGATGCTTGCAATTTCTTCAATGAACAGGTTCGAACGAACGCGATTTTCAAGCATGAATAAGGCCCGTGGCCACAATGGGCCAGGGGCCTTTGACCTTCGATCCTCATGGGTCAGGCCGAAGCCTGCCGACTCACAGAGTCAGCTTGCGACGCAGACCCAGGGTGATGCCGGCGCTCAGGCAGAGGCCAGCGGCAATGGCCAGAGGGGCCACAGCATCAGCGCCGGTCTTGGCCAGAGCGTTGTTGGTCTTGGCAGCCTTGACAGCCGGATCCTTGGCGGCGGCCTTGCCGGTTGCTTTGTCGGCGGTCTTGTCGGCGGTCTTGTCGCCGGCCTTGGCAGGTTCCTTGGAGCTGCCAGCCGGGTTGGTCTCAGCAGGCTGAGCAGGAACGGTCGCCTTGGTGTACTTGGCTACGAAAGTGGCATCTTCAGAGAAGACGGCTTCGGGATTGAACGCTGCGTTGCTGTCAGCGTTAAACCATCCTTCGAAAGTGTAGCCGGGGTAGTTGGCCGGGGCGCCCGGCTGTACCGCCAGCTTGTGGCCCTCGCCAGTGTACAGCGTCTGCGTAGCAGGTTCGTGGTCGAGGTTGGTCGGGTCCTGAGCGATGAAAGTGATTGCATTGGCTTGGTCCCATTTTGCGAAGACAGTGGTGTCCGCCGTAAAGGGCTTCGTGAAGTCGACTGTGTCAGGACTCATCGGTATATAGGTCCAGCCGACGAGAGTCCAAGGCTTGTCGGGCGACTGCGAATCCTGCATGGAATCAGGTACTGGTATGTTAGTGGGGATCTTGCTTTTATCCAGTATGCCCTGATCGTTGGTCTCTACACGAATCTTGTGAGCGCTTTCTGCGTTCTCTGGATCGCCGACGAAGGTGATCTGGTAGGGGGCGGACTTGGCCTCGGCCCCCTTGTTGCCCTCCACAGCCTGGGCCACGGTAGGCAGCAATGCCAGGCCGCCGGCCAGGGTGGCGCCGGCAGCGAGCACCGCGCATGCGCGTTTAAAACGAACCATCATGTTCATTGGTTACCTCTATTTTCTCTATTGTGGATTGCTCCCCATGTGCAGTCATGGTGTCCTACCTTGACACCCCTATCCCCTGGGAAGCAGGGATTATCGGCCAGTCATTGGCGATAAAGCGATATTATTTTATCGCAGGGAGTGGCCATCGGCTGGTCGTAGTCCGGCGGTACGCCTTATCCGTGATACAAATTTCCCATGTAGAACGATTGACGTCTGCTGCTGGCCAAGGTGGCGCATTGCGGTTGGGGCTGATCGAATTCCCCTTTGGCACCTAGGCGCTTATCATCGTGGCAGACGCAAGATCATGGTGATCATGTCAGAGATATTCGAGGAGCGAGCATGACCGAAGAGGTGGATCGGGCAATGGAGGCATATCCGCGGGTCAAGGCCCGGACCCTGCGGTTCACCTTGGGCGCGCCACGGTCGGTCTCGGCGGTGGGGGATGGCTCACGTGCCGTCTTTCTGCGCTCCGACGGGCCTGAGGATCTGGTGACCGGGCTCTGGCTGTCTGTCTTTGATCAGGAGGGCCGTCATCATGAGGTGCTCCTGGCCGACCCCAGGGCTCTGCTGGAGGATGCAGACATGGAACATGTGCCGGCTGCCGAGCTGGCTCGGAGGGAGCGTTCGCGAGAAGGCGGCGAGGGCATTGTCGACTACAGCGTGGATGCTGCCGGGGATCGGGTGGTCTTTGCCCTTGGTGACCGACTCTGGCTCTCGTTGATCGCCCCAGATGGTCTCACTGCCTCCACGCGGGCCCTGAGCTTGGAACACAGCGATTTGGCTGTGCTCAATCCAGTCATCAGCCCGGACGGCACCATGGTGGCCTATACGACTGGTGACCAGCTGATGGTGGTCGCCATCGGTCAGGATGCCGGACAGGACCGTGAACGGGCTGTCCTAGCCCTGCGTCCCGGCACCGATGACCGGATGCTGTTGGGGCTGGCCGAGTTCGTGGCTGGCGAGGAGATGGATCGCTATCAGGGGTTCTGGTGGTCGCCGGACTCCCGAGCCTTGCTGGTCGAGCACACGGATTCCTCCGACGAGCCGATCTGGTACATCAGCGATCCGGCCAATCCCCAGGTCGGGCCGCGCGCCCGGCGGTATCCCCAGGCTCTGACGTCCAATGCCCGTGTCGGGCTGAGCCTGGTCCTCCTGGGTCAGGACGATGCCCATCCCTGGGTGGGCGAGGTGGACTGGGATCATCAGGCCTTTGAATACCTGGCTGTGGTCCGCTGGCAAGAAGGGCATCGGCCGCTGCTGCTGGTTCAGAACCGTCGGCAGACCGAGGACAGGATCCTGGAGGTACAGGTGCCGGATGATCGCCAGGGTTTGGATCGGAGACAGGACATGACCTTTCTTGATTCCGATGCAGCGCCCAAGGTGGCTACCAGGGTGATGCAGGAGCATGGCAATGACCAGTGGATCGACCTGGTGCCCGGGTTGCCGACCTATCGGCCCCAGGGCGGGCTGGTGGACGCCTTCATTGACGTAGAAGCCGACACCACGAGGCTGCGCTTGGATGGAAGGGTATTCTCCCCGGCTGGCTGCCAGATTCGGCGGGTGCTGTCTGTGGAGGATCGCGATGTGTTGGCGGTGGTTTCCACTGATCCCCGCAGCTTCGACCTGATGCGCCTGAGCTATGACGGTTCGATCCATGTGCTCAACCGGCTGCCCGGAGTGTGGTCCGCCTCTCGGGCCGGTCATGGCATCGTGGTCAGCGGCCGGACTATGGCCTCGGCGCATGGGCAGGTGCGCCACTGCTATCTGGGTGCTGATGGAGATCTGGACCGCCTGGGGGCCGAAGGGCTGGGCCTGGTGAGCAAAGCCCGCTCTGACGGCAGCGTAAGATCCGCTGGTGGCTCCAGTGCCTCAGGCCGGGTTGGCGGTCGGCAGGAGCACCATGATCGTCCTGATCGCCGGGCCATGGATGCCGGCCATATCAATAGCCAGGGGGCCATGTGCGCCGTCCTGGCCGATGTCAGCAGTGATCCCGGATTCATCCCCAACGTGGACTTCGTACGCATGGGCCAGCGCGAGCTGTTCGCAGCCATCGTCAGGCCGTCTGAATCCAGTCCCTACGCCAGCGCCGACAGCCTGCCCGTCCTGCTCAAGCCTTACGGCGGTCCAGGCGCCCAGCAGGTGGTCTTCAACCAGTCCTACTACTGGGAGTCCCAGTGGTGGGCGGATCAAGGCTTCCTGGTTCTGACCGTCGATGGCCGGGGTACGCCGGGTCGTGGGCCTGCCTGGGATCGGGCCATCTTCGAGGATATGGCCCAGGTGACTTTGGATGACCAGCTTGAGGCTTTGAAGGCTCTGCCTGATTTCGCTCCCGAGGCCGACCTGGGGCATGTGGCCATGATCGGCTGGTCCTATGGCGGCTTCCTGTCGGCCCTATCGGTTCTGCGGGCTCCCGACCGGATCCATGCAGCCTGTGCAGGTGCCCCGCCCACGGACTGGACTCTTTACGACACCCATTACACCGAGCGCTATCTGGGGATGGACCCGGCCGTTTACCGCCGCAACGGCATTATCGACGATGCGCCTTCGCTGCGCCGCCCGCTGATGCTGATACACGGGTTCGCGGATGACAACGTCTCCGTGGCCAACACCCTGAGGCTCTCCAGTGCTCTCATGGCGGCCGGTCGCCCTCATACGGTGCTGCCGCTGACCGGCATCACCCACATGACCAACGACGAGACTGTGGCCGAAAACCTGCTTATTGTGCAGCGGGACTTCCTACAGGAGGCCCTCATGAACAAGACGGACTGACGGAAAGGCTGCTTGGGCTAACGCTCTGCTGGCGGTTGCTTCCGCTAGATTGGAGTTGTGCATATCCAACGAAAGCCTGACCAGGATCCAGGTCCCGAACGCGGATTCCGGCTTCCTCGTAGCTGGGGTCTGGCGGTCTCGGTGCTCTGCCTAGGTCTATTGGTCGGGCTTTCCTCGGGCCTGCTGGCAAGGTTCTTTGAGCTGTCTCAGGTCGGCCTGCTGGGTTTCGCTGAGACCCCAGGGGCTCCCACGGCTGAGGTGGTTCCGCCGATTAGAAGGCTGGCCTCGGTGACCTTGGCCGGGCTGATGGCCGGTCTGGTCTGGGCCTGGCTGCGGACGAGGACCAGGCTGGTTCCCTCGGTCGATCAGGCCGTTAAGGGTGCATCCATGCCCCCGGGCCGGACCGTGGTTCATGTGCTTACCCAGATCTTCTTTGTGGCTGCTGGCGGCTCCATAGGCAGGGAAGTGGCCCCTCGCGAGGCGGGGGCTCTTCTGGGCGGTCTCTGGACCAGGCTGGGACGACGGCTGGGGCTGCGTGATCAGGACGGTCCGCTGCTTGTGGCTTCGGCGGCAGGTGCAGGGTTCGCCGGCATTTACATTGCGCCTCTGACTGGGGCCTTCTTCGGCATCGAGGTGCTGCTGCGGCGGGTGGATACCGAAGTGGTGACGGTCAATCTGGCTATGTCGGCCTTGGCTACCCTGGTCGGCGGATCTATCAAGGGTTTCACCCCTTACTATAAGGTCGGCTCCGATCCCTTCCGGCCATGGCTTATGGCAGTGGTCCTCTTGATCGGACCAGTCATGGGGCTGCTGGGGGCCGGATTCCGCTGGATGACATCCTGGGCAGAGTCCCATAGAACTACTGGCCCTGCCGCCATCTGGCAGCTGACGGGGGTAGCTCTGTTGACCGGGCTGGTCGCTCTGGCTGTCCCCCAGGTCATGGGCAACGGCCGGGCTCTGGCCCAGATGGGCATGGATCAGCTGCTGTCCGTCGGGTTCTCAGGGCTCCAGCTGGCTCGGTCACTTGCCCTCTTGGCCCTCTTTGCGCTGGCCAAGGCTCTGCTGACCACAGCAACCATCCGTGCTGGGGCTTTCGGCGGCACTCTGACGCCATCCATAGCCCTGGGATCCGCCATGGGCGCTGTTTTGGGCCTGCCGCTGGCTTGCCTTGTGCCCGGCCTGCCGGTCTGGCAGTGTGCCGTGATCGGCGCCGCCTCCCTGCTGGCCGCCTCCCAGCAGGCTCCGCTCATGGCCATGGCCATGCTCATGGAGGTCTGCCGCCTGCCGGTCATGGCCTTCATGCCCATGGGCCTGGCTGTGGCCCTGTCGATGGCGGTCTCGCGTCTGTTCGTGGCCAAGGCATAAACCGTCGTCAGAAGCCCTTGCTGCTCTGACGGTCCGGCCTTGCATAGGCATTCACAATCAGCTGACTGGTCTGGGCCGGTAAGGAAGGGTGGCTATACTCAGGCCGGACGTAGGTCCCGGGAGGATGCAGCCGATCCGAGTGGAGTAGGCCAGTGCTGTGATCCCCTGGACAGACAAGAAGGAGGTTCCTGGCGGTGAAGACCGTGTTGGCCATCTTCAGGCGAGATCTCTGGCGGATACTGCGCAACCCCGTGGCCCTGGTGGTGACCATCGGCGTGGCCGTGCTCCCGTCCCTCTATGCCTGGTTCAATATCATGGCCCTCTGGGACCCCTATAGCAATGTCAGGAACCTTCCCGTGGCCGTCGTCAGCATAGATCGGGGAGCGCAATCGGCAGAGACGGGCAGGATCAACGCCGGCAGATCGGTCATCCAGGAGCTGCGCGGCAATAAAAGCCTGGGCTGGAAGTTCATGGACGATGACGAAAGGGCCATCGAAGAGGTCCACTCGGGCCAGTGCTACGCGGCCATCATCATTCCTGAACGGTTCAGCGCCGACCTGGTCGGCATCGTCGAGGGGGCCGGGAACAGGCCCGCTCTGAACTATTACGTCAATGAGAAGAAAAACGCCATCGCTCCCAAGGTGACCGACACCGGCGCCTCCACCATCGACCAGGAGATCAACGCGGTCTTCGTCTCGGCCGTCAGCGACGCCTTGGCCGGGAAGGTCCTGCAGACCGTCGGCGATGCCCAGGGCGCGGCCGAGCAGAGCCGCAGCCAGATGGTGGGCGACCTGGGGGAAATTATCGACCAGCTGGATCGGACGGACGGCCAGCTTGACCGGATCGGTTCCACCATGGGCCAGGCCCGGCAGACCGTGGCCGGCTCCAGAAGCGACATCAAGGACCTGCAGAGTCAGATATCGGCCACCCAGGCCACTCTGAACAGAGCTCAGAGCAACATGGCCAAGACCCGCGACGACAGTCTTCGGTTCTCTTCTGCCCTGAACCAGGCCCTGGCGGACGGGTCAGTGCGGCTGTCCAGCGCGGTCACGGATGTGAATACAGTGGCAGGCGGGATCACCGCCGACCTGAACGCCACCCAGGACAAGGTGGACCGGGTCAATTCCGGCTTGGGCCAGCTGGTCGATGCCAATGGGAAGGCTGTGGACCGGCTCCAGTCGGGTCTAGACCAGTCCGGGCTACATTCTGGGGATCCGGCCTATGAGAGCATCCAGCGGCAGATTGACGATCTGAAAAAGACCAACCAGAAGCAGAAGTCATCCCTTGATGCCTTCAAGAAGAACTCCTCGACGGCTCTGGACTCGGGCAGGCGGGCCGCATCAGACCTGAGCTCGGCCATGACCGACACCGGCGGCACAGGCATCAAGGCTCTGGCTGCGGCCAGCCAGAGCCTGGCTGGGACCACCATGCCCAACCTCCTTACCGGGCTGGATGCCCTCAATGCATCCAACGGCTCTCTCCAAGGTGCCCTGAGCAACCTGGCCACCACGGCCGTCCAAACCGATGCCCTGCTGGATCAACTGGATTCCACCATCGGTCAGGCCCAGTCGACCCTGTCCACCACCAGGGCCTCCCTGGCCTCGGTCAGGTCCGACCTGGAGGGGGTTCGGACCGATGTGGCAGCCCTTGGGTCCTCGGCTGCTTGGAACCGGATGACCCAGACCCTGGGGTTGAGCCCGGAATCCTTCGGAAAGGCTATGGCCTCGCCGGTGGAGCTGGCCTCGCACACGGTCTATCCGGTCAGCAACTACGGGTCATCCGTGGCGCCCTTCTATACCAATCTGGCTCTCTGGGTGGGTGGGTTCATCCTGATAGCCATCTACAAGCTGGAGGTCGACAAGGAGGGCATCCGCAAATGCACCGCCACCCAGGCTTACCTGGGTCGTTGGCTTCTGCTGGTCTTCGTCGGCTTCTTCCAGGCGCTGATCGCTACAGTGGGCGACCTGATGCTGGGCATCCAGTGCCGCCAACCCGCCCTGTTCGTCCTGGCCGGGGTCTTTGCCTCCTTCGTCTACATCAATATCATCTATGCCCTGGCCGCCTCTTTCAGGCACATCGGCAAGGCCTTGGCTGTGGTTCTGGTCATCCTGCAGATACCTGGGTCCTCGGGCATGTACCCGATTGAGATGATGCCCGACTTCTTCCGCAATCTGAACCCGTGGCTGCCCTTCACCTACGGAATCAACGCCATGCGTGAGACCATCGGCGGCATGTACGGCAACCACTATTGGCAGGACATGCTCCACATCTTCTGGTACCTGCCGGTGGCCCTCCTGATCGGACTGATGGTGCGGCGGTACCTGCTCAACCTGAATGCCCTCTTCGACCGGCGGCTTGGTGCCACTGACCTGATGCTGACCGAGCAGAACCATTCAGCCGACCGCCGTCTGAGCCTGGGCAGCCTGGCCCGCTCCATCCTGGGCGAGGGCGACTACCGCGCCGTCATAAGGCGGCGGGCGCATCGCTTCCTGGCCCTCTATCCAACGCTGATCCGGGGTGGTCTGGTCCTGGTTCTGCTGCCAGTGCTCTTCCTCATCCTGTTGTTCAGCACCGAAGCCAAGATCGTCATGCTGATCGCCTGCATCGCTTCCATCGTCCTGATAGACGCCTACCTGATCATCGTCGAGTACATCTGCGACAGCTATGTTCGGCAGCTGGGCCTGACCGAGCGTCCCGGCATGGACTTCCTCACCCTGATTCGCCCGCGTCGGCAGGGTCCCTCGGCCATGACCAGGCTGACCACGGCCGTGCGCGAATCAGTCATGAGCCGCGATGAGGAGGACGCTCCCGAGGATGGTGATCGCCGATGAGGAACATCTGGAGGATCCTGCGCAAGGACCTGGCCGATGCCACCAGCAACGTCATCGCCATCATCGTCCTGATGGGCCTGATTATTGTCCCGGCCCTCTATGCCTGGTTCAACATCGCCGCCAGCTGGGACCCCTACAAGAACACCAAGGCCATCAAGGTGGCCGTGGCCAACACCGACAAGGGGTACAAATCCGACCTGATTCCGGTCAGGATCAACGTGGGGGAGACGGTCACCAGCACCTTGCGGGCAAACGACCAGCTGGATTGGAGGTTCGTCAACCGCGACCAGGCCCTGGAGGGGGTGCGCTCAGGCGAGTACTATGCTGCCATCGTCATTCCCAAGGATTTCAGCGCGGACATGATGACCCTCTTCTCGCAGGACGTGAAGCATGCCAGCCTTGAGTACTACCTGAACGAAAAGAAAAACGCCATCGCCCCCCATGTCACTGAGCAGGGGGCCGACACCGTGGCCACAACCATCGACAAGACCTTCGTCAAGACCGTGGGCCAGGTGGGGATCGACCTGGCCAGCCAGGTTTTCACTTACTCCCAGAGCCCCCAGGTCCAGGATTATCTGGCCAGGGCGACCGGCCACATCGATCAGATGTCACAGCGGCTGACCACTGCCTCCAGTCAGGTGAATGCCTATGCGGGCCTTCTGGATTCCTCCGGAAAGATGATCGACGCCACCGGCAGGATTCTGGGTCGGTCTGACTCCGCCATGGCCGATGCCAGGAAGGCCCTGAACCAGGGAACCAAGGGGTCCAAGGATCTGGGCAAGTCCCTCTCCGGGTCGGCCCAGGCGGTCGACGTTGCCCTTGACCAGGCCTCTGGTGCCTATGACACCATCGGCTCTAAGATCGATGACGCTTTCGACAAGGTGGGCCAGCAGAGCGATGCTGTCAGCAGCCAGCTGAACTATCTGAGCGAGCGGATCAGAGACTCGGCGGCCGACTACGACGGGATGATCGCCAGCCTGGAGGATCTGCGCAGCACTGTGGAATCCGATGCCAATCTGACAGCTGACCAGCGCCAGGCCCTGCTGACCGCCATCGATCAGGCCCAGGCCGGAATGCGCGCAGCCCAGGCGGCCCAACGTGACCTGGCCGACCAGATCAGCCAGGCTTCCCAGGCAGCCAAGGAGGGTAAGGACAAGCTGGGCGGTCAGCGTCAGGATCTGAAGAACAGGATCGCTCAGGCCCGTGCCTCGGTGGATCAGGTCCGCACCCAGTACCGCAATGACCTGAAGCCTGGCCTGGACGACTTGGCTTCATCCATGGACACCGTGGTCACCTCGACCGATCGGCTGCTGACGGGTCTGGATGGAACCGTCAAGGGCGCCTCTGGGCTGACGAGCCCTATGACCAGGGATATCAGCCAGGCCAAGGACCAGCTGGGTGAGATCTCCCAGCGCCTGGAGCAGGCCTCCAAGCGGCTGGCTGACCTAGGGGGGCATCTGACCCAGGCTTCGCAGGGCAAAGATACGCAGGAGGTCAAGACTCTGCTGAGCGGGGATTCCGAAACCATGGCCGCCCTTCTGTCCTCACCGGTAGGCATCCATCGGCATGCGGTCTTCCCAGTCATGAACTACGGGTCGGCTATGACCCCCTTCTACACCATCCTCTCCATTTGGGTGGGTGCCACCATTCTGGCGGCCATGATGAAAGTGGCTCTGTCAGACAAGAAGAAAGCCTCCGTCCTGCACCTGGACTCCCTGCAGGATGCATGGAAGAGGGCCGATGACCTGGATGAGGATTCCGAAGGCCGCCGCTCCTGGGGAGACTTCCGCCCCGAGTCGCCAGGCAACGCCCGCCGCTTCGGCCTTCAGCTCTACCAGGAGTACTTCGGCAGATTCGCGGTCTTCGCCCTGATGGCCATCCTCCAGGGCTGCCTGATCGCTCTAGGAGACCTCTTCTACCTGAAGGTCCAGTGCGTCCATCCGCTGATGTTCGTGCTGGTGGCGGTCTTCGCCTCATTCGTCTTCATGAATCTGATCTATACCCTGGTCGTCTCCTTCGGGGACATCGGCAAGGCTATTGCCGTTATCCTCCTAGTCATGCAGGTGGCTGGCTCGGGCGGCACCTTCCCCATGGAGACCCTGCCTGGCTTCTTCCAGGGGGTTTATCCCTTCCTGCCCTTCGTCCATGCTATAGGAGCCATGCAGTCGGCCGTTGCCGGAGCCTACGGCATGGAGTTCTGGCGGGAGATGGCCACCCTGGCCCTCTTCCTGGTGCCCTCGTTGCTGCTGGGGCTGGTCCTGCGCAAGCCCGTCATCCGCTTCAATGACTGGATCGTCAGAAACCTTGAGAGCACCCGGCTCATGTAGGGCGAGTCCGGCAGAAGGTGGTATAGGGTGAGAGCATGAGCGTCCAACTGGTTGAGGAACGCCGCTACGACCAAATCATGAAGGATCGTGTCCTTCCTGACCTGGCCTCCTGTCGCAGTGACGGATGGATGATCTCCCATGACGGCGGCGAGGACGGGGGAACCCTCCTGGACAAGGCCCATCTCAGCGGCGTGGACCCCTCCCGGCTTCTGCATTACGTTTGCTATGACAGGACGCTGTTCCGCAAGGGTGCGGTGGAGTCCGGCTCAGCTCGTGTGCGCGGGGCCGCGATCATCTCCTTCGGTTTTTCGGAATTCGCCGACAAGTACCAGGAGATGGCCTGGTACTTCCTGATGCAGGGGTACTCCGTCTGCGTTCCCGAGCATTGGGGGCATGGTTTCTCCGGCCGTGGTGTGAACGATCCCAGCCTGATCTGGGTGGATCATTGGCAGCGGTATGTGGCGGATCTGGCCGCCTTCTGCTCCCAGGTGGGCCAGCAGTATGCCCAAGACGAGCCCATGGTGCTCTATGCCCATTCCATGGGCGGCGGCGTGGCTGCGCGGATGCTGGAAACCTTCCCCTCCCTCATCGACAAGGCGGTCCTGTCATCACCCATGATTGCGCCGCGGACCGGGTTCATGCCTTCGGTGGCCTGGACGGCAACAAACGCCGCCTGCATGATGGGCCGCTCGCGCAGCATGGTTCCGGGGTTTGGGCCATTCCGTCCCGAGCTGGACATGGGCAAGTACCCCAATGGCAGCCAGGCGCGGGTGGCCTGGGCCCATAAGTTGCGGGCCCAGGAACTGCACTACCAGACCAGTGCCGCCACCTTCGGCTGGGTCAGGGAGAGTCTGGAGATGAGCCGGGCCATACTGCGCCCCAACCGGTGCAGTCGAGTGGAGACCCCTCTGCTGCTTTTCCAGGCCCAGCCCGACCGGTTTGTGCTGCCGATGCCCCAGAACCGTTTTGTCGACCAGGTCCAGCAGGGCGGCTGCCAGGCTAAGCTGGTGCGAATCCCGGACAGCATGCACGAGCTCTACCAAATGCCGGACAAGGTCCTGAGGCCTTACTTGGAACGCATCTTCGACTTTTTCGACCAGCCTTGGCAGCTCGCTGACGACCGCTGATCAGATGCCAAACGTACGATCCTACTTGTTGAGCACCTTCTGCGGATCGGCGTCGAAGGTATCGACGCAGTTCTGCGAGCAGAAGTAGTAGGTCTTGCCCTGGTAGTCGCGCTTGGCTGCAGCTGTGTCGGGGTCGATGGACATGCCGCAGACCGGGTCGGTGACCTTCTCTGCCGCTGCCTGATCCTGCTGCATGTCGTCATGATGATGGAAGAGTCCCATCTCGTTTCCTTTCTCTTGGTTGTGTTCTTGGTGTGTGGAAATACTGAGGTCCCTGGTCAGGGTATCCATGTCGATTGGCTCGACCTCCTTGACCGGCCTGGCTTTTAGGGGCGTGTGCCGCAACCTGTTGGCGTTGAGCACCACCGACAGGGAAGAGAATGCCATGGCCGCCCCGGCGATCATAGGGTTGAGCAGGAGGCCGATGAAGGGGTAGAGCACCCCGGCGGCGATGGGGATGCCCAGCCCGTTGTATCCGAAGGCGAACCAGAGGTTCTGGTGAATGTTGCGCATGGTCGCAGCAGAGAGGTCAATGGCCTTGACGGCCGCGTTCAGGTCGCCCGAGACCAAGGTCACGTCGGCGGACTCGATGGCCACGTCCGTACCGGTGCCGATGGCCATGCCCAGGTCGGCCTGGGCCAGGGCCGGGGCGTCGTTGATGCCGTCGCCGATCATGGCCACCTTGTGCCCCTGAGCCTGAAGGGCCTTGACGATGCTCGCCTTGTCTTCAGGGTGGATCTGCGCAACCACCCGGGTGACACCCACCTGCCCCCCGACCTGTTCGGCAGTGCCCTGGTTGTCGCCAGTCAGCATGATGGTCTGGATGCCGCGCTCGTTCATGTCGTGGATGGCCTGCTTGGAGCCGGACTTGACCTGGTCGGTCACGGCCAGGACTCCGGCAAGCTCGCCGTCGATGGCCACGAAGATGCTCGTACGGCCCTGGCCCTCCCAGCCGCGGGCGGTGTCGAAGAGGGATTGCGCGCCTGCCTGGTCTGACGTTTCGCTTTCCAGCTCGATTCCCTTGTCCTCGAGCAGCTTGCGGTTGCCGACAAGGACATGCGAGGTGCCCTTGCATCCTTCGAAGGATCCGGAGGGGAAGGTTGCATCGATGCCTGCCCCGGTGACCGAATCGAAGTCCTTGACCGGGACCAGCTTTAGATTGCGGCCCTTGGCAGCCTGGACGATGGCCTGGGCCAGGGGGTGTTCTGAATCGCTCTCGGCGCTCGCGGCCGCTCTTATTAGCAGGTCCTCATCCATTCCCTGCACGCTCAGGGCATCAGCCAGTTCAGGCCTGCCTTGGGTGATGGTGCCGGTCTTGTCGAGGACGATGGTATCGATGTCATGTGCTCCCTGCAAGGCTTCCGCCGATCGGTAGAGCACTCCGGCACGGGCGCCGCGTCCGGTGCCGATCGTCACGGATAGTGGAGTGGCCAAGCCCAGGGCACAGGGGCAGGCGATGACTAGGACGGAGACCGCCGCCACGATTCCATATACTCCGCGTGGCATGGGGCCGAAGGCCCACCAGGCCACGAAGGTCCAGAGCGCCACAAGAATTACCCCGGGGATGAAGATGGACGATATTCGGTCGGCCAGCTTCTGGATGGGTGCCTTGGAGGTCTGAGCCGTCTTGACCAGCCGGATGATTTGGGCCAGAACCGTGTCCTGCCCTATCTGGGTGGCCCTGTAGCGCAGAGAACCTGTGCTGTTGACGGTGGCTCCGACGAGGGAATCGCCCTCCTGCTTGAGCACGGGCATGGGCTCGCCGGTCACCATGGATTCGTCCACAGAGGATGATCCCGAAATGACCTGACCATCCACCGGCAGCTTCTCGCCCGGATGGACCTGAATCACGTCTCCGACGGCCACATCATCGACGGCGATCTCCTGGGTGGCCTCCCTGCCGTCCTGGTCGGTCCTCACCACGGTGGCTGTCTTGGGCCTCAGTCCGACAAGGGCGCGGATGGCATCACCAGTGCCGCGCCGGGCCCGTGCCTCCAGGATCTGGCCGAGGATCATCAGCGTGATTATGGTGCCCACGGCCTCGTAGTAGGGTTCGCGGCTTCCCTCAGGCAGCAGTTGCGGGGCCACAGTGACCACCAGTGAGTACAGGAAGGCCGTGGCAGTGCCCAGGGCAACCAGGGAGTTCATCTCCGGTGCCCGGTGTGCCAGCGCCAGCCATCCGGTGCGGTGGATGGGCCAGCCCGAATAGAACATCACTGGCAGTATCAGGACCAGCTGGACCCAGGGGTTCATCAGAATGTGGGGCATGGGCAGGAACATGCCGAACATGGCCGGAATGAAGACCGGGAGCGTGAAGACCAGGGCCACGATGAATCGCCTGGTCAGATCGCGGATTTCTGCCGTACGCTCCTTATCCGCCTCGTCCTGGTCGCTGCCGCCATTGGCTTGAGCGGGCTTGGCGGATTCTGTCTGTGGTGAATGCTCGTCTTGCGACTGGCTGCTTCGTGCTTGTTCGGATTGTGCCTCGGCACTGACGGTCGTCGGTCCATCGGTGGCCCGGAGCATCCCGTGAAGCATGTTCATCCCACAGGCGAAGGGGTAGTCGCCGGCCTTGGGTGGGGTCAGCTGGACAGTCGAGGTTTGGAAGGCGGGCAGGGTCTTGTCGATGTTGAAATCGTTGAAGACCACGTGCGAGGAGCATTCCCCGCTCTCCTGGCGGTCGAAGACCAGCTTGACCGGTCGCCCGGCCTGAACCTGGATCAGCTGGGGGCTGTATCCGCCCTTGACTGTGATGTGGACGGTCTGGATGCCGCCCTCATCCTTGGCTTGGGTGGCCTTTCTGGGCGCGAAGAAGTACCAGATGATGCCCGCCGTGATGACCAGGGCTGCGACAAGGACCAGGATGCTGCTCATGTGGTCCACTATACCCCCCTGGGGTATACTGATAGTGGATTTCGAGACGGGTTTCATGGATTCGGGTCGGTCCCGGCTCCGCCATGCAGACCATGGGATGACTAGGAATGGAGTGGATCTTGCCCGGATATGCCAACGACAAAAAGCGGACCATCACCAGACTCCGGCGTGTCGAGGGTCAGGTCAGGGCCATTGAGCAAATGGTGGAGTCGGACGCCTATTGCATCGACATCCTCACTCAGATCGCCGCCTCGACCAGCGCCCTGAAGTCAGTGGCCCTGACCCTGCTGGACGACCATATGAACCACTGTGTCCGCGAGGCTGCCGAAAAGGGAGGCGAGGAGGCCGACGAGAAGATGGAGGAAGCCTCTGAGGCCATCGCCCGCCTGGTCCGCTCTTGACGACCCTCGTCAGGCAGGCCTAATCCGCCCCGGAATAGCAGTCCATAAGCAATGAGTATAGGCATTCTTCCGGGAATCGCTGGATTTCCGTCTCTCTCCTGTTAGATTGAACCCCAACCCCGGGCCGTCCGGTCCTGGGGAGGAGAGATCGATGAGGGAGAGGCAATGTCGGAAACGAGTTGGGATTGGGCGGCCCTGATAGTGGTCGTCATTCTCTTTGCAGGGCTGGCCCTGCTGAGCAGGAAGACCAAGGTCAACTTCAGTTGGCGGGTCATCATAGCGACGGTGTTGGGAATCCTGGTGGGTGTGGGCTTCTCCGGTCACACGACCTATGCGGGAGCGTTCGGCAACGTCTGGTCCGAGGTCATTTCGGCCCTCGTGGTGCCCCTCCTGCTCTTCAGCATCATCGCCAGCATCAGCCGTATCGGCGGGTCTGGTCGGTTGAAGAACATCAGTCTGAAGACCATCGTTCTGCTCCTGGTCAACACCTTCACGGCAGCCGTGATCGCCCTGATTCTGGGGCTGCTCTTCCAGGTCGGCAAGGGGTTTAACCAGGCCCTGCCCAAGGGGGCCAAGCCCCACGAGGTGCCAGGAGTACTCGATACTTTGGTCGGTCTCTTCCCATCGAATCTGGCGGAAAACTGGGCCCAGAACCAGGTCATTCCTGTTGTGATCTTCGCCATCCTCCTGGCGGTCTCCTTGAACAAGGCCGCTTCGACCCCGCGCGGTGAGCAGAGTGTGGCCCCCTTCAAGGCTTTCGTGGAAGCGGGCAATGTAGTCCTGTCCAAGGCCACCCAAATCGTGATTGGCTTCACCCCCTATGCGGTCCTCTCGCTGATCGCCGCTGCCATCGGTCGCAGCAACCTGAAGAGCCTTCTGCCCCTGCTGGCTGTCCTCTTGGTGGCTTACCTGGGTCTGGCTATTCAGCTCTTCCTGGTCCAACCTCTGATTCTGGCCCTGGTCGGCCGGGTCAATCCTCTGCCCTTCTTCCGCTCTCTCTGGCCGGCGGGCGTGGTGGCCTTCACCTCCGAGAGCAGCATCGGCACCATTCCTGTCACAGTCCGTCAGTTGCGCTCAGCTGGTGTCCCCGAAGAGACGGCTTCCTTTGTGGCCAGTCTGGGAGCCAATCTGGGTATGCCCGGATGCGCTGGGCTCTGGCCTGTTCTTCTGGCGGTCTTCGCCATCAATGCTCAGGGGATTCCTTACTCCCCCCTGCGTTTCGCCCTCCTGATCGTCTTTGCTCTGGTGGTTTCCGTGGGAACGGTGGGCGTGCCCGGCACAGCCACAATCACCGCCACCTCTCTCTTCACGGCGGCTGGCCTGCCCGTACCCTTCATCGCTATCATGCAGCCTATTTCCCAGCTGGTTGATATGGGCCGCACGCTGGTAAACGTGGCTGGTGCCGCCAATACAGCAGTCATCGTGGCCAGGACCGAGAATGAGCTGGACCTCGATCTTTACCAGGGCCGCAGGGTCTTCGACGACCAGGACATCGAAGCAGGCGAGGAGACGCAACAGTCAGGCGACTAGGCCCGGATGCGTTCCATCCCTGCGCACATCAGCAGGAAGGCGCCCACCCCGTGCATGTCGTTGATGCTGGTGGGACGCTGGCAGTATTCCTCATAGCTGCCGGGGCCCGTTCCTACGCAGATGTCACCGATGACGAGGTCCTCTCCCTGCCACTCAAGGCTCTTTATGACCCCCTCATACCCCTTGTTGGCCGCTTTCAGATAGGCCTTGTCCAGAATGCCTTGGTCTACGGCCTTGCAGATGGCGGCCACGAAGAGACATGTGCAGGAGTTCTCAGGCCAGTTGCCCTCTCTGCCGACCTTGTCGAGAACCTGCCACCAACGGCCGTCCGGCCCCTGATGTCGGCAGACGGCGGTCAGCAGGTTGTGGACCAGGCTTCGCAGATCCTCGCGGCCCGGGTGGTCCTGCGGAATCTGGTCGAGTTCATTGACCACTGCCATAGGCACCCAGCCGATAGACCGCCCCCAGTATTCGGGCGAGAGGCCTGTTACGGGGTCGGCCCAGGGCTCCTTCCGATCGGGATCATAGGCGTGCCGCCAGAGCCCGGTTCCGGGTATGCGGGTTTTCTTCTGCATCAGGAGGGCCTGTCTGATGGCCTCGTCCACCAGATTCCTGCGTCCGAAGCGGATGCCGTATTCCACCATGATGGGGCCGCCCATATAGAGCCCGTCCAGCCACATCTGCCGCGGTGCTCCATCGTTGTGCCAGAATCCGCCCTCGCCGTTCTTCGGATAGGCTTCAAGGTCGTCGGCCAACTGGTCCAGGGCGGTCTTGTACCGGGGGGATCCGAAATGGTCATAGAGAGGGAAGAGGAGGATGCCTGGCTGAATGTCGTCCAAGCATACGGGATCGTGGTTGAGCACGTGGCCCTGGCCATCCATGTTGGATTCGATCCAACCCCTTATGTACTCCAGATAGGATTCGTCATTGTTGATCAGGTAGGTTTGGTGCACCCCAGACAGGAGGACGCCCTGATGGTAGTGGAAATGGCGGATCGGCGGCAGGTCGGCCGGGTTCGGATACGTGCGGCGGAGTGTGTCGACCGCTGCCTGGGCATACTCGAGGGGTGTTGACGGGGTCTGAACCATGGTGCCTTCCTCGTTGATGGGCTGGTTTCATTGGATATCCTACTATTGTGCAGTCCGGCCGTCCCCCCTGGAATTTCGGTCCGGAATGCGGGGAAGACGAGGTTGAAAGCGCCTGCAACTTTCTTGTTGCAAAACTCTTCGCCTGATATTTTGAAGGCAATCCAGCGGTGGTGCCGTTTGGCCGTAGGTCTGCAGATACGGCGTACTCTACGTAGTTTCCGCGAGCGCAACAGTCGGTGATGAGGAGGTCATCATGGCAGGGTTCTCCATGTCGAGATTCTCTCTGAATGGGAAGGTGGCCTTGGTGACTGGCGCCGTGTACGGAATCGGGTTTGCAATAGCCGCCGCCCTGCATGAAGCGGGCGCAACTATCGTTTTCAATGCTTCAAGGCGCTCATCGGTGGACAGGGGGACCCAGGCCTACAGGCAGGCAGGTATCCCAGCCCGGGGCTATGTCTGCGACGTGACCGATGAGGATGCCGTCACTGACATGGTCGGCCGGATTGACAGGGAGGTCGGCACCATCGATATTCTGGTCAACAATGCCGGCGTCATCAAGCGGATCCCCATGCTGAACATGACTGTCAAGGACTTCCGCAAGGTGGTGGATGTGGACCTCATCGGGCCTTTCATAGTTTCCAAAGCCGTCCTGCCGGGGATGATCGAGCAGGGGCAGGGGAAGATCATCAACATTTGTTCGATGATGAGCGAGCTGGGGCGGGAGACCGTTTCGGCCTATGCGGCCGCCAAGGGCGGATTGAAGATGTTGACCCGCAACATCTGTGCGGAATACGGCGGGGCCAATATTCAGTGCAATGCCATCGGACCTGGCTACATCGCCACCCCGCAGACCGCGCCTCTGCGTGAGCGTCGGCCCGATGGGTCCAGGCAACCCTTCGATCAGTTCATTGTTTCGAAGACCCCTGCAGCCCGATGGGGCGATCCCTCGGACCTTCAGGGTCCTGCAGTCTTTCTGGCCTCGTCGGCCTCGGACTTCGTCAACGGGCAGGTGCTGTATGTTGATGGCGGCATTCTGGCCTATATCGGCAAGCAGCCTCAGTAAGGACGGGAGCCAGAAGCTTCCGGGCTATCTGGCCGAGGGGATGCAGGGGTTCAGACGGGCGATGAAATCAATCAGTGATGAGTGAGAGTAGGCGGAATATGAAAGTAGCGTTGATCAACGAGAACTCGCAGGCCTCGAAGAACGCCCTGATTTTCGCGACCTTGAAGGAGGTCTGTGACCGGAAAGGGCTTCAGGCCTTCAACTATGGCATGTACGGCAAGGAGGGGGAGAGCCGGCTGACCTATGTACAGAATGGCCTGCTGGCTTCGATCCTGCTCAACAGCAAGGCGGCTGGTTTTGTCATCAGCGGGTGCGGAACCGGTCAGGGGGCTATGACGGCCCTGAACAGTTTCCCTGGCGTGGTCTGCGGGTTGGCTGTGGATCCGACTGACGCCTACTTGTTCAGCCAGATCAATGGGGGCAATGCACTTTCCATTCCCTTCGCCAAGGGGTTTGGATGGGGAGCCGAGCTGAACCTGAAGCTGATTTTTGAGCGTCTCTTTGCCGAGCCAGCCGGTGGCGGCTACCCCAAGGAGCGTGCAGTGCCGGAGCGTTGCAACGCCGGAATTTTGCGTGATGTAAAGAATCAGATCTGCCGTTCGTTGCCGGAAGTGCTGGAGCGGATTGACCAGGGCTTCCTTAAAGAGACCATTTCCGGCGAGCATTTTGCAGAGTACTTCATGGCCAATGCAGAGGATGGAAAGATCAAGGAGATGATTGCTGCCCGCCTGTGAAGCCGCTTGGCCGGCCAAGATGCAACAAGACGCCGTCGACGGAGAAAGCTCCTTGTCGACGGCGTCTTGTTTCGTGCGAACGGAGGGAGTTGAACCCTCACGAGCATCAGCTCACTGCCACCTGAAGACAGCGCGTCTACCATTCCGCCACGTTCGCAGACATCTGGAAAGGTTAGCACGGTTGTCTGCGCGGCGCAATAATGGCGTGTTGGTTCAGCCCTTGGATCCGTGGGCGTAGAACCTGGTCAAGGTCTCCTTCTTGTACTCGTCGAAGTAGCCGCCGTCGATGGACTGGCGGATTTCGTCCAGCAGCCTCACGAAGAAGCGTTCGTTGTGGATGGTGGCCAGCGTGTAGCCGTTGAGCTCATGGGCTCGAAGCAGATGGTCGATGTAGGCCCGGGAGTAGTGGGTGCAGGTGTAGCAGTCGCAGTCCTCCTCGATGGGTCTGAAATCAGCCTTGAACTGGGCGCGCTTGATGTTCCAGCGGCCGTCACGGGTGAAGACGGCTCCGTTGCGGCCGCAACGGGCGGGGGATACGCAGTCGAAGGTGTCTCCGCCGTTCTCCACGCCGGCAAAGATGTCGTCCACAGCCGCGATGCCCAGCACGTGCCTGGGGCGGGGTTCGGGCATTTCGTCGCAGATCCAGGCGCAGGTCTGCCCCAGCAGCCGTTTCTCTATGGCGCCTCCGATGCCCACGCCGTCGAAGTCCAGGGAGGCGATCTGGCGGGCCGCGCGCCGTCGCAGATCCTCGTAGTTGGCCCCTTGCACCACGCCGAACAGGGCCTGGTAGGGCTTGCCGGTCCGCGTCTGGGTCAGCCTGCGATGCTCGTCCACGCAGCGTTTGGCCCAGCGGAAGGTGCGCTCCACCGACTGCTCCTGGTAGGTGCGGGTGTTCATCAGGGTGGTCAGCTCGTCAAAGGAGAACATGATGTCGGCTCCGATGCGGTGCTGGATGCCCATGGAGATTTCAGCCGAGAAGCGGTGTCGGTCGCCGTTGAGCGGGGATTTGAAGGTGACCCCGTCCTCGTCCACGAAGGCCAGGCGCTCCTTGCCTTCAGCGATCACCTGGTCTGACTTCATGCCGGTCACATCCATAGCCAGGGTCTTCTTGAATCCCGCCCCCAGCGAGAGCACTTGGAAGCCGCCCGAGTCGGTGTAGGTGGGGCCGTCCCAGTTCATGAACCGGGCCAGGCCTCCAGCTTGGTCCAGGATGTCAGGGCCGGGGCGTTCGAACAGGTGGAAGGCGTTGGCCAGAAGGACCTGGGCGCCCAGCTGCCGCATCTGCTCGGGCAAGACGGCCTTCATGGCCGCCTGGGTGGCCACGGGAATGAATGCGGGGGTGTGGATGTCTCCGTGAGGAGTGTGGATGATGCCGGTGCGGCCGTAGCGGCGGCCATTGCGTCCCAAGCCTTCCGGGCTGTCAGGCAGGCGGGTCAGGGTCTCGAATGAGAAAGCGGCACGGTCGCCGGGTCGGCCCGGTGCGGCTCCCAGCGGGTTGGTGATCAGGCTCATGGCTCCACTGTATCCAAGACATCCAACCGTCCCGCTGCCGCCCTGTGTATAGTCGATGTGACTTTCATCCAATGTCCAGACAACATTCAGCCTTTCGGCCCTAGACTTAGAAGCAATGCATGCGAGGATCCGCTTCGCCTGTTAGCCGGAAACAGCAAAAGCGCGGGCGACGGGGTAGATTGACAAGCGTGACCGAATAGCAGGCAGCGGCATCGATCCGAAGGAGCAGAAATGGCTGAAGAGCATAAGGCCGACCCTTGGAAGGGCGGCGATGACGGTCAGTCCTGGCAGCCAAGCCACATCGAGCGCGGGGCCGCCGATCAAGAGCAGGAGACGGGAACTTCCGCGGACCAGACCGGCTCTGCTCAGGTCCCCGCGCCAGAAGAAGGGGACCAGAGGCCCACGACACCTATTGCCATGCCTGGTGGCAATGCACGGCCCGCGACTACAGAAAATGCGTCGAATGACAGTAGCGGCACCGGGACCTCAGCCTCCGCCTCCGGTGGCTCGACTGCGGGGCAGGATGCACAGACGCAGCAGCAGCCTTACTATCGGCCAGCGCCCGAGTATGGTGCTTATGCTCCCGCAGGCTCGCGTCCACCTGCCAACAATCAGGGTCAGCAGCAGTCCAGCCAGCAGTCCAACCAGGGGTATGGCTCTGGTCCTCGGCAGGGCTTCTTCGGACAATATGGACAGCCAGGCCAGTTCGGTCAGAATGGCCAGCCTCGCCAGAATGCCGGTCAGAACCCCCAGGGTGGCCGACCCGCCAGCCAGGGGCCCTTCGTGCCCTTCGGAACTGGCGGCCCCAACGGTCGGCCCGGTCCTGCCAACAATGCCGGCAGCAGCATGAGCGGCACGGGCAAGTACGTCTTTACCGCCGTGGTGGCCGCCCTGGTGGCCGCAGCCCTCATGCTGGGCCTGGGCTGGGCGGCTCTGTCCAACGGGTGGATCACCCTGCCCTCGTCCTCCTCGCTCAGCGGGGTCTCCTCTAACTCCTCGGGCCAGGGCACGGCCAAGGTCGAGGGCGGGCAGGCTCCTGACTGGCAGGGCATCAGCAAGCAGGTCTCCGAGTCCGTGGTCTCCATCCAGGTGCAGACCAAGAGCGGGGTCGGGGCCGGATCGGGCGCGGTCTTCGACACCCAGGGCCATGTGGTCACCAACAACCACGTGGTCGATGGCGCCCAGGAGATCCATGTCACCCTCTCCAACGGGCAGATGTACACGGCCAAGGTTGTCGGTACCGACACCACAGCCGATCTGGCCATCCTCAGCCTGGATCAGGCGCCTTCCGACCTGAAGCCAGTGAAGTTCGCCGACTCCGAAAAGCTGGCCGTGGGCGAGAACGTCATGGCCATTGGCAACCCCCTGGGCTACGAGAATACGGCCACCACTGGCATCGTCTCGGCTCTGAACCGCCCGGTCTCGGTCATGGACGAGAGCAATAACAACCCCATCGTGACCAACGCGGTCCAGCTGGATGCGGCCATCAACCCCGGCAACTCGGGCGGCCCCACTTTCAACGCGGCCGGTGAGGTCATCGGGATCAACTCCTCCATTGCCTCCATGGCCTCCTCCAAGTCTGAGGCAGGGTCCATCGGCATCGGATTCGCCATCCCATCCAACCTTGTCAAGCGGATTGCCGATGAAATCATCAAGGACGGCAAGGCCAAGCACGTCTCCCTGGGGGTCACCATCCAGAGCAGCACAGCCCAGGCCGACGGGGTCACCCGCGGCGGCGCCAAGGTCACCAATGTGGTTTCAGGTTCCCCGGCGGACAAGGCCGGCATCAAGGTCGGCGACACCATCGTGGCCTTCAATGGCCATGCCGTCAACAACAACTACTCCCTGCTGGGCTTCGTCAGGGCTGCCGCTTTCGGTGACTCGGTCAAGATCACCGTGGTGCGCGACGGCAAGACCGCCGAGGTGAATGCCACGCTTGACAGCGAGGAGCAGAACGTCCAGGGCAAGCCCAGGACCAACAGGAAGAACTCGGACGGCAGTGGCCAGGACGGTGGCTCCGACCAGGGCGGTTCGGGCGATGACGATGACTCCATGGATCCCTTCCGCTTCTTCTTCGGGCAGTGATCCGGGACTGAACCCAGGGGCCGCACCCGTCACATGGCGGGTGCGGCCCCCTGTCGTTTCCGCCATCCATCACTGGCTCTGGCGCGGTATAGGCTTGATGTGCAAGAGGACAAGAGAGCTGTAATCCGGCTGCGGTCGACGGATCGACAAGTCCGGATCGGGGAAGTGGTCATGTCAAGAATTCTGCGTTTCGCCAAGAAGGTCCCCATGCTTTGGGTGGTTTTGGCCTGCGGACTGGCCATGGGCTTGCTCTGGCACCCCTATCGCCAGGCTGCCCAATGGCTGGTCGCCGTCCTGGTGGCCGTCTCGCTGGTTGACACCCTCAAGGGGATGATCGATGACGTGCGTCAGGGCCACGTGGGCGTGGACATCCTGGCCGTGGTAGCCATCCTCTCCACGCTCGCCGTTCGGCAATACTGGGCCAGTTGGGCTGTGGTCCTCATGCTCTATTCCGGCGACGCCATCGAACAGTACGCCGGGAACAAGGCGCAGAACAACCTGACCGTCTTGGTCCAGGCCGCCCCCCAGGTGGCCCACGTGGTCCAGGCAGATCTGCCGGAGGGGGAGCATACCCTTCCCAAAGAGAGCGACTGGAGCACGGTGGATGTCGATAAGGTCCGTCTGAACGACCTCCTGGTGGTCAAGCCGGGCGAGACCGTGCCCGTTGATGGCGAGCTGATCAGTCCCGCCGCCACCCTGGACATGTCCACCATCAATGGCGAACCCATGCCCCGCAGGCTCTACCAGGATGCCCAGGTCATGTCCGGGGCGGTCAATGGTTCGGGCACCTTCCTGATGCGGGCCCGGCAGCTGGCCCGTGATTCCCAGTACCAGCGAATCCTCAACCTGGTGCGTTCCGCCCAGAACTCGCGGGCTGCAGTCGTCAGAACAGCCGACCTGATGGCGGTCCCCTTCACCGTAGTGGCCTTCATCATCGCCTGCGTGGCCTGGATCATCTCCGGCGTGCCGACCCGGTTCGCCCAGGTTCTGGTCCTGGCCACCCCCTGTCCTCTGTTGATCGCCGCTCCTGTGGCCTACATGGCCGGGACGGGAAGGCTGGCCAAGGCGGGGCTGCTGATCAAGACCCAGGACGTGATTGAGAATCTGGGCCGGGTTTCGCACATTTTCTTCGATAAGACCGGCACGCTGACTGTCAAACGTCCCCAAGTGGTTCGAATCGATCTGCCTGACGGTGAGGGGCAGGAGGTCGATACGGACCGGATTCTGGCTATGGCGGGCGCTGTGGAGTCCTACTCGGTTCACATCCTGGCTAACGGGATTGCCGAGGCCGGGGCCGCAGTCCAGGAGCGTTTGCGTACACAGAGCAGCGGTGAGGTCCATCTGCATGCGCGGGAGGTTGAGGAGGACTCTGGCAATGGGGTCCAGGGTTTGGTTGACGGGCATCAGGTCAAGGTGGGCAGGGCCGAATTCGTGGCTGGCGAGCAGCCAAGCGATTCATTCGGCCCCCTGGCTCCTGACGAGATGGCCTCCTACATCGCTATAGACGGGGCCTTGGCCGCGCGAGTCGTCATGAAGGACGTGCCCAGGTCGGATGCCGCTCAGACCATCGCTCGGCTGCGGGAGCTGGGGATTACCCGCCTATCCATGGTCACTGGAGACAAGGAGGCCTCGGCCCGGATCATCGCCGACCAAGTGGGGATCAACGACGTGCATGCTGGCCTTTTCCCTGAGGACAAGGCCGATCTGATCGCCAAGGCCGCCAGGGAGGAGCCCAACCGGCAGCCCCTCTGGGACATCTGGCTGTCCAAGTTCCTAGGTGAATCGGTGACTAAATCCATCACCATGATGGTGGGGGACGGGGTCAACGATGCCCCGGTCCTGGCTGCCGCCGACGTGGGCATGGCCATCACCGACGGGACCACCACGGCCGCCTCCGAATCCGCCCAGGCCGTGATCATGAACGACGACATCGCCTGCCTGCCCAGGTCGATCACCATCGCCCGCAGGACCAAGCGGGTCATGCTCCAGGCGGTCATGCTGGGGCTGACCCTGGCCACGGTGGGCATGCTCTGCGCCGCCTTCGACCTGATCCCGGTGGTTGTCGGCGCCTTTACGCAGGAGGCCATCGACGTGGTTTCCATCCTCTGGGCCTTGACTGCCCTGATAGACCGGGGCTGAGGCCATTTCATGACGCTTGGTGAAAGTCCCGGGGATGGAGCCCGGCCAGCTCTGTTCCCGACCGTTGCTTTGCGTTAGGCTGGCAAACATGAGCGATAATAATGCCAACGATTCCACCATGCCTGCGTCGGCCAGCGACGAGGGAGCCGGCTCCCCGCTGCGCGTAGCCGTCATAGGCGCCGGGCCTGCAGGGGTCTATGCCTCCGATATCCTGTTGCGGCAGCTTCGGGAGAAGGGTGCAGGATTGGGCCTGGGCGACCGGGCCCGGATCGATCTGTTTGAGAAGCTGCCCGTTCCCTTCGGCCTGGTCCGTTATGGAGTAGCCCCGGACCATCCCAGCATCAAGTACATTGCAGGCGCCTTGGAGAAGACGCTGGACAACCCTGAGATTCACCTCTATGCGGATGTGGAGTTCGGCAGAGACATTAACCTGGATGATCTGCTTCAACGCTACGATGTGGTCCTCTTCGCCACCGGCGCCGTGGACGACCGCCCATTGGAGATCGCCGGCCATGAACTTGATGGCGTTCACGGGGCCGCCCACTTCGTCGAGTGGTATGACGGCTATCCCGACGCTGACCAGGATTGGCCCCTGGATGCCAAGCAGGTGGCCGTCATCGGTGGCGGGAACGTGGCCATGGATGTGTCCAGAATCCTGATGCGCCGGGCCGACGATCTTCTGGGCACCGACATCCCCGACAATGTCTACAAGGGGATTCAGGGCAACCAGGCCCGCGAGCTGCACATGTTCATCCGTCGCGGGCCGGCCCAGGCCAAGTTCTCGGTCCAGGAGCTGCGCGAACTGGAGAAGCTGCCCGGGGTGCAAATCGTCCTCGACGAGGAGGACTTCGACCTGGATCAGGAGACAATCGATCGGGCCGGTGCCGACAAGCTGACCCGGCAGATGCTGGAGGAGCTCTTCGCCATCAGGGAGATGGCCGAGGACATGGCTGAGGACGGCGGAGTCGACTTCGAGGGCAATCCTGCCGATCGCCGTTTCTATATGCACTTCTACCGGATGCCTGCCGCAATCATCGGCCAGGATGGCACAGTGACCGGCATTCGCGTGGAGAAGACCAGGGTCACGCCCGAGGGCACCATGGAAGAGACCGGCCAGTACGAGGAGTACCCGGTTCAGGCCGTCTACCACGCCATCGGCTACAAGCCTGCCGAAGTTCCCGGCATTCCATACGATTTCTCCGGCTACACCCTCTCCAACGTCCACGGCCGGGTGACCACTGCTCCCGAGGGGCAGGGCGGCCGGTCCATCGACCGTCTCTACGCCACGGGCTGGGCCAAGAGGGGGCCCGTGGGTCTGATCGGATCCACCAAGTCCGATGCCCTGGAGACCATCGGCAACATGCTGGATGACCTGGCTGCCAGCCCGGATCATGGCCGCTTCGCCCAGGACCGGGACGACGATTCGATTGACCGCTTCCTGGCGGACAAGGGCATCCAGCCTATCGACTTCGCCGGCTGGAAGCGGGTGGATGCTTATGAGCGGGCCGAGGGCGCCAAGGTCGGCCGTGAACACATCAAGGTCACCGACCCCGACCAGCTCCGCCAGCTTGCCCACGGCGAGTAAGCGAGCGGTCCTGGGTCGGCAGCGGCAGAATTTGGATGAGGTTCATGAATCCTCGTCCAAATCCTGTTTTCTCGGTCTGCACCACGGGGAGGGCATCTCGCAGAGTATTCAATCGCCTATACGGTTGAATCGTCCCTTTGTATTCGTTATCTTAAGGAGTGTGCCGGTTAAGCGTTGACGAACACACTCTAGATTCTCTAGTCCATGAAGTGGAACCATGCAGGTGAGTGGACAGCCAGGAGGCTGAACGATGAGGATAGCTGTCGTCTTTGGTGGGACCAGTACCGAACGCGAGGTATCGGTCGCTTCGGCTATTGAAGTCATTCGTGCGCTCCGTGAACGAGGCCACGAGGTCGTCGCCGTTGACAGTGCCCGCGGCAGATTGAGTTTGGAGGAGGAAGGCAGGCTGGCCCTTTCTTCATCGGCATCGACTTCCATCCAGAATCATCCAGGCGCCAAACAACTTGAGACATTGAAACGTGCACATTCTGAGGTGAATCTTTCGTCGGCTGTCCTGGACTGCGATTTGGTCTTCCTGGCCCTACATGGTGGCTCTGGTGAGAACGGTCAGATCCAGGCCCTTTTAGAATTGGCTCAGATTCCGTTCACTGGGTCGGGAAGCACAGCAAGTGGCCTGGCCATGGATAAGGAGGTCTCGAAGAGGGTGGCTGGAAGTGCGGGCATCCTCACGCCTGAATGGTTGACGGGCTCCGTCGACGCGACTGAGGTTGAGGATCGTCTGGGCTGGCCAGTAGTAGTCAAACCGGATGCCGAAGGTTCCAGTGTCGGCCTGAGTATTGTGGACAATCCTGATGGTCTGCCTGCTGCCATTCAGGAGGCGGCTGCCTATGGCCAGGTGATCATAGAGCGTTTCATCACAGGCAGGGAGTTCACTGTCAGTGTTATCGGCGGCTCTGCGCTTCCAGTCGGTGAAATCGTCAAACCGGATGGGCGGGTCTTTGACTATGCCTCAAAGTACCAGAAGGACGGGGTGGATGAGATCTTCCCGGCCCGAATACCTGCAAGCTTGGCTGAACGGCTCCAAGAGGGGGCCGAGACTATTCACCGGGTTTTCAAACTGAGCGGTTACAGCCGCAGTGACTTCATTGTGGATGAAGAAGAACAGATCTGGTTCATGGAGGCCAACACTTTGCCCGGCCTGACGCGGTCCAGTCTCCTGCCCAAGGCAGCAGCTGCAGCTGGTATAAGTTTTGGCGATCTATGCGAACGGATCTGTCAGCTGGCTCTGGCTAAGGAATAAATCGCTCTTTGGCTCATGAAACTGCTCCATCAAGCTTCTCCCGGGGTATGTGTTTCTGGTCTGACGTGTATGAAACCCGTGGGACGTACAGGCTTCGTTCAGCAGAAATTCAGTAGCATTGTCTACCATGGTGTCCATGAATGGCAAGCTGAAGGTTCACGGACATTTCAACGGCCTGAAAACGACGCTTTTGTTCGCCCTTATGTGGGCCGTTATTATGCTCATCTGGTGGCTGACGGGTGGCCGTCAGGGGACTCTGGGCATCTATATCCTCATAGGCCTGGCCACCACTTTCGGGTCCTACTGGTTCTCCGACAAGGTGGCGATCGCCTCCATGCATGCCCGGCCGGTCAGCGAACAGGAGGCTCCCGACCTCTACCATATCGTCCGAGAACTATCGGGGAGGGCAGGCAAGCCCATGCCCCGTATATACATCGCCCCCACGGACTCTCCCAACGCTTTTGCCACAGGCCGTAACGAGCGCCATGCCGCCGTCTGCTGCACCCAGGGAATCCTGCGAATCCTCAACGAGCGTGAGATCCGCGGGGTGCTGGGCCACGAGCTCATGCACGTCTACAACCATGACATCCTGACTTCTGCAGTGGCTTCGGCCATGGCCACGGTCATCACCTATCTGGGATACTCTCTCATGTATTTCGGCGGCGACAGCAGGGACAGGGATAACGATTCCGGCGTCTTCGGCCTCCTGGGTGTGCTGATCAGCTCGATTCTGGCCCCCCTGGGCGCTTCCTTGATCCAGATGGCCATTTCCCGCACCCGTGAGTATGACGCCGACGAGGACGGCAGTCGGCTGACTGGGGACCCAGCGGCTCTGGCATCGGCGTTGAACAAAATATCCTACGGGTCTCAGGCTGTGCCCATGCCTCAGACTGCCGGCACCCAGAGCGCCGCCGCCATGATGATCGAAAATCCCTTCTCGGTCAAGGGGTTCAGCAGGCTCTTCTCCACTCATCCGCCCACGGAGGAGCGCATAGCCCGCCTGATGCAGATGAGTCAGGAGATGGGACAGACCCAGGTGAATTCCGGGCATGAAGCCCAGGTGGGGTACTGAGAGGCAGAGCAGCTTTGCGCTTCAGTCGATGGGAGATGATGCCTGGGATGACGGAGACCATCAATCTGGCCATCGTCGATGATCAGGAGCTGGTCAGAGCAGGACTGGTTTCGATACTGGCTGATGAGGACGATATCAAGATTGTTGCGGATGCAGCCAGCGCCCGAGAGCTTCTGGAGCATCCTCGTCTGAGCGATGTCGATGTGGCCCTAGTTGACTGCCGGATGCCTGACATCGACGGGATTTGTCTCATTGGCATTCTGCGGAAAAGAGGACTGAAAGTCCGATGCGTCGCACTGACGGCATTCGATGAGGATGAGAATCTTGTGGGGAGCATCAAGGCTGGGGCATATGGGCACCTGCTCAAAGACGCCGATGCCGAGGAGATTATCGGTACTGTGCATAGGGTCTACAGGGGCGAACGCGTCCTTGGGGCTGCCGAGTCGGGCAGACTGATGGATCTCATTAGCAGGGAAGGAGTCGATGATGCTTACGACTTCGATCGGACGGACCGTCAGATTATCGACATGATTGTGGCTGGCTCAACCAACAGGGAGATCGCCGATCGTCTATGCCTGGCTCTGGGCACGGTCAGGAACCGCGTCAGCAACATTTTCGACAAGATCGGCGTGCGTAACCGCACCGAGTTGGCCATGACCTTAAGGCGGCCATGAGCCCGTCAGAGCCTGAGCCGTCTCAGGAGCGGAAACCAGGGTCCCTCCCATATGTAGGCCTGGTGGAGGTCGCCTCGTTCTGCTGCTCCTTCTTATGGTCAAAATACGGCAATCCGCTCAACTTCTTTCTCTTCCAGACTGCCATGATCTCGGCCTGGCTGGGTTATAGGCTGATTCGGCGACGTATTCCCGCCTTGATCTGCGGGGGCCTTCTCATCGTGGTTTGTCTTGCAGCCACCCTTTTCGACAATCCGCCGCAGATGTTTCTCACCGCCATCGTGACCGTGGATGTTCTCTTCGCATTCCCGGAGATCTGGACCTGGGTCTCAGTGGGAGGGGAAATTGCGGCCTATATTCTGCATATGGCATGGAAAAGCGGATGGCGGCAGGCCATCTGGGGCGATATGATCCTGAACTTGGCTCTGATTATCTTCTTCGCTGTGGCTTTCCTGTTTTATGCACGGGCCAGCCGTCTGCTTATTGAAAAGAACCGGCAGCTGGCCAGACAGTCGCTCACAATCGAGAGTCTGGCCTTGTCCAAGGAGCGGGCGGAAATGGCCTCGCAGATGCATGATTCGATTGGTCAGTACCTGTCGGCCATGCACATGGAGCTTGAAGCAGCGCAAAGGACTCTGCACAAGGGTTTGTCCATCGACCGAGCCCTCGCTCATGTGGCTAAGGCCGAAGACATCGATAAGAAGGCTCTGGCTCAGGTACGTCAGCAGGCCAGGGCTTTGAATCCGGCCGTCTTTGGCGGGGAGCTGACCAAGGAGTCGATTGTCAGTCTGGCAGACTCCTTTGAATCCACGGGCCTGCATGTGACCGCTACGGTGCATGGGAACCTAGAGGGCCTGTCGTCGCAGAGCAAAGTCCTTATCTACCGGGCCTTGCAGGAGACTTTGACTAACGTGGTCCGTCACGCTCATGCCTCATCCGCCTCGATTGTCATTGATCTGGCACCAAGAACCCTCCGCCTGAGTGTGACGGACAACGGAGTAGGTCCTGGCGACGGATCCGTTCGGTTTGTGCCTGGCTTCGGCCTGTCCTCCCTGGAGCAGAGGGCGAAGGCCCTGGGCGGCTCTCTGGATGTGGGGCCGGCAGAGGCATCGGAGTCTCCCCATGGCACTAGGGTGGCGCTTTCTTTTCCGCTGGCTGCGCAATCCGGTAGGTAACTTCGGATCTTCGGCCAGGATGACGACTTCTGCAAGGCAGTGACATTCGTCCACTTGATAATGACGTCTGTCGGTGGCCTACCTGTTGCTTGCCCATGTAGCTTGGTCCTATGCAATGGACAAGAATAGGCGGTGACGGGAGAGAATCCGGGACGGAATGGCCTAGAGGTCGGGGTATCAGAATCGGATACATCCGCCTGGTGAATTCCTTATGGCGGGGGAACCGCGGCCTGCAAACCCTGAACGTACTGGCTGGAGCCTGCCCCATGGCCTTGATCTTCCTGGTCCTTGAGGCTATGGCCATGGGAGAAGGGCGGCCCGACTCGACCACCCCGGTAGCTATGGTGGCTATATTTTTAGCATCCTCGGCCTCCGTTTCCAAGACCATCAGCGATCACGCCTTTACAGCTCAATGGGACAGGCTCATGCGCATCCGTCTGCTGGGCGCCTCCCCCAGCCGGCTCCTGGGATCGATATTGGTCGTCCAAGGTCTCATGGCTGCCTTCTCTGGTCTCATCGGCGTGATTCTGGGTGAGCTGGTGATGCCTCTGGCGGGGTCGGCCATGTCCCAGCTGGACATGCTTCCGCCAAGGCAGGGCGGACTGCCGAACCTCTCCTCCACTCTTGTAACGGTCCTGCTTTCCGTCCTGTGCCAATGTCTGGGCGCCATGTTGGCTGCAGTGAGGGTCGTCAGAGCTCGGCCTGACTTGCAGTCCATGCCCTGCTCGTCCGGGATGCGCCGCCGCGCCCTGTTTACTGTGGTCATTCTTCTGGCGGTCTCTGCGGCCTGCATGATGATCTGCCTAAAGGGGACTGGAGCGATCGCCGGCAGTTTAGGCATCTTCCTGATTCCTCTTCTGGTGTGGGCCTTGGCACGAATGGGCAGGACCCTATTGATCCGAATAGCGAGCGTTATCCTGGCTGGTCGTCTGAAAGGTCCCGTGGTCACCTTGGCCTTGCGCAGTCAGGAGACCGCCAGGGCAGCCTCCCTTTTCACGATGGTGGTCGTCGCTGCTGCGGTCACTTGTGGGCTTTTCGGGTTTTTGGGGTACAGCGATGCCAATGCGCGCGCCTCCCTGACCGAAGCGCTGGCAGGCGGGTCTGTGATCAGACCGGTCGGGCGCGGCCAGGGGACTTTGGATCGTTGGTCCGCCTATGTAAGGTCGCGCGATGCTGACCCTCTTATTCTGGCTCCTGCCACGGTTGTGCCTATGGAGAAGAACGGTGGGGGATGTGATCGGCAGGTCCAGCGGGCAGCCTCTTACTATCGTGGTGCCTCCCGTCTTCAAATAGACGGCGATCTGGGCCGGGTTCTTCCATCCGCCACCCTCCGCCATGCGCAGGGCGGAACAAGCCTGGAGAGGCTCGATGGGGTGGTAGCCTCCAAGCCGGAGGCAGGGGCGGGCGTGTCAGTCGACAGCCCGGTCTGTATCGATGATGGGAGCGGGTCAGCCCGACGCAGTCGAATTGCGGCTGTGGCCGACTTGCCGGGAGGAATGGGCCAGTACTTCATCCCCTCCCGTCTGTCGTCTTCTATATCCCGAGGTTCATGGAAGTCCGGATATGAACGTTGGGGTGAGCACACGCCTCTGGCCCTGGTTTCGTCCCGGCCAGATGGCCGGGAGGTACCGACAGGAGTTACCGACCAAGCGGCCAAGGCATGGGTGGCGGATCTGCCGACAGGCAAAATCTACACGCAGACTGGGGGGGACGGGATGAGAGAGATGGCTGTCATTGTGTACCCAGTCCTGGCCATATGCGCTGTGGGCGTCCTGTCGCTGATCTTCACCATGGTGGAGGAGGGGCGCAGAACCAGGGCCGTGACCGTTCTCCTGGACCTGGGAGTCTGGCGGTACGGGTGCAGCGGGACTCTCAGGTATCTGGGCGAAGTTTTGTCGGCCTTCTTCCTGGGCTGCGTCGGCTCGCTCCTGGTCGTCAACCTCTGCTCCCACCCACAGTCAGTCGAACTCTACGGGGGTATCTCCTTTTATTGCCCGGCTAGGCAGCTGGGCCTGCTTTTGACGGTAATCCTGACGATGGGTCTGGTGGCCCTGTCCGCCCACATGGTTTCCTATGCTCGTCTGGCTTGCCAAGGATGAGCGAGCAGCCTGTGGCGGTGGCGGCATGGGAATGAGTGAGGGCACGACGGACGGCCGTGCAGGCGAGGGGGGGGGGGATAAGTGGCCTGAGAAGTCTGTTGCGGTCATCACGAAATGCGTTGCTCGCGGCAGTCGTGCAGCTGGCATTTTGAAAATCGGACGCAGGAAAGAGGGATATATGGAAACAAGGCATGGGGGACGGGACGCAAGGATAAGGCTGAAAACTGCTCATGACGGGGATCCGGATGCCAACGGTAAGGTCTTGCAGGCCAAGTCTGTCTGCTACGACTATTCGGACGGCGGTCGCCGTAGGCGTCGTCTGCTGGGAAGGTCGCATGACAGGAATGGGTCGGCCCCGCAGATCGGGCCGGTCGATATAGTGTTGCAATCTGGTCGGATCACGGCCTTGATCGGACCTTCGGGATGTGGGAAGTCCACTGTGCTCAAGCTGCTTGCCGGCATCCTGACCCCGTCGCGAGGAGAGGTCTGGTATGGTCATCGGAACATCGCTCAGCAGCCGGGTTTTCGCCGGGCAAGGCTTCGCAGGACCGAATTCGCCTTCATCTTCCAGGATTACATGCTGGTCGATTCCCTGACAGTCGCCGAGAACATCATCCTGCCGCAGTCCTTGAATGGTTCAGCCGCCGATGATCATGCTGTACGTCGGGCTCTGTCCTGTGTGGACCTGCCGACCGGTGTAATGGGGCGAAAGGTGGGCGAGCTGTCAGGAGGTCAGCAGCAGCGGGTGGCCATCGCTCGGGCCATGATCATGGATGCGCATGTTCTCTTTGCGGATGAGCCCACCGGCAACCTGGATCCCAGAGCCCGTGAGGACACCCTTGATGCCATCCAAGCAGCCATGAGTGCGGGACTCAAGGCCAGCCTTCTGGTCACTCATGATGCCAGGGTGGCTTCCAGGGCTGACAGAATCCTATATATGCGGGATGGGAGGATTTGCGGTTCCTACCACCATATGGATCAGGAGGATATAGAGCGGCTCCTTCTGTCCGGATCCGAGCAGAAGGAGCCGCTCAGATCAATTCAGGTCTGAATTCTGCGCCCGTTGCAGACCACGGTTTTGACGGACCAGTCGGCCGGGCTCAGGAGGAGGAGGTCGGCCGCATAGCCGGGTGCCAGCAGACCCAGTGGAGCACCTGTGACCGGGTTGGGACGGTCCAGCCCCAGAGCCCGGGCTGGTGTCAGAGTGGCGGCTTCCACGGCCTGGTGGGCCGGGAGACCGATGGCCTGGACGGCTCTGCCGACTGCCACATCCAGGGTCAGGGTTGAACCAGCTATGGCTCCGTTGGAGGTCAGGCGGGCGTGGCCGCCTTTCACTGTTACATCCAGGGAGCCCAGCTTGTAGGCACCGTCCTCGCAGCCGGTAGCCTCCATGGCATCGGTGACCAGGGCTATCCGATGGGGAAAGAGCCTGAAGGCCAAGTCGACGCAGGGGTCCTGGACATGGAAACCGTCGTTGATCAGCTCGGCCGTGACACGGGGGTCCTTCACGGCGGCCGGAACAGGTCCTGGCTGACGATGATGGATGCCGTTCATGGCGTTGAAAACATGAGTGAGTATGCGGGCGCCGGCATCGAAGGCGCGGCGGGTCTGGTCGTAGTCGGCATCGCAATGGCCGACCGCAGGAACCACGCCGGACTCAGCCAGGCGGGATATGGCCTCGTAGCCATGGTCGCGCTCGGGAGCCAATGTCACCTGGCGTATGCAACCGTCGGCAGCCTCCAGAAGACTGTCGAGGGCCGCAGGTTCAGGGTCGCGTAGACACTTGGGATCGTGCGCCCCTTTACGGGAGAGGGCGATGAAGGGCCCCTCCAAGTGGGCCCCCAGCACGTCGGGTCTGGAGTCCATGACCCGCCTGACCGAGCGCAGATTGACGCACATTGTGTCGACTGGGTTGGTGATCAGGCTGAGCACCTGCCTGGTGGTTCCATGGACCATATGGCAGGCTCTGGCTGTACGGATGGCCTCGTCTCCGTCATCGAAGGAGTGGACCCAACCGCCGTGGGAGTGGATGTCGATGAACCCGGGAGTGAGGATGGAGCCGGTCGCGTCAATGAACTCTACACCGTTCGCATTCGCGTCATGGTTATCGGATCCAGGCTGAAAGAATGAGAGCAGGCTGGGCAGGCCAGCGGCTCTCAGGGCGGATTCCAGGCTCTCCCTGCCTTGCCCGACCTGCTCAATCCTGCCGTCCAGGGCCAGAATCCAGCTAGCTTCCCTGATGCCGCGGGCGTCTATCAGCCTTGCGCCGGTCAGGACAAGGGGATGGGCAGGTCCGTTCAGGGATGACTCGACCGCGAGCCCTGCCGACTCGTATGCTTCCTTGGACATGTATGATTTGCCTTCTGTGCTTTGCCGGTCAGGACGATCAGATGGATTGCCAGTCAGGCTTGTTGGCATATGCCCACTTGTAGTAGTCGCGGTTGCGCAGGCGTGAGGCGGCGGCCTCGTCCACGATCACGGTGGCATGAGGATGCATCTGGAGGGCGGAGGCTGGGCAGAAGGACGATATGCCGCCCTCTACGCTCTCGGCCACGGCTTCCGCCTTCCCGGCGCCGAAGGCCAGAAGGACCAACTGGCGTGCCTTGAGGATGGTTCCGATTCCTTGGGTGATGCAGTGGGTGGGCACCTGGTCCATGTCATTGTCGAAGAAGCGGGCGTTGTCGATGCGAGTCTGCTCGGTCAGGGTCTTGATGCGGGTGCCCGAGGCCAGGGAGGATCCGGGCTCATTGAAACCGATGTGTCCGTCGGTGCCGATGCCCAGGATCTGCAGGTCGACGCCGCCGGCATCCTCGATTGCCTGGTCGTATACGCGGCCAGCGTCCTTGATGGTGTCCAGGTTTCCATCAGGTACCCTCACCTTAGCGGGGTCCAGGCCCAGAGGCTCGACCACTGTCCGGTCGATGGTGGACCGGTAGGACTGGGGGTGGGCCGGATCCAGCCCTGCATACTCGTCCAGGGCGAACCCGCGCACCTGGGAGACGTCGATTCCCTCCTTGTGGACCAGATTGGCAAGCGCCTGGTATGCCGCCAGTGGGCTGGACCCCGTGGCCAGACCCAGCACGCAGTCGGGCTTGCGCCGGATCAGGTCGGCCGTGCAGCGGGCATAGATTTCGCCGGCTTCCTCCTGGGACTTGACGATGATGATTTCGGTCATGATGCGGTTTCCTTTCCAATAAAGTCAGATGGGCGACTATCGGCGGCCATGCGTCCTGCCAGGGCGGCGCCGATGGCCGCGATGGGCAGGTCGGCTGGGGCCAGACGAAGCCGGTCGGGCAGACTCAGCGAGGCGATGAAGTGGCTGCAGGCCGCGCTCCTATTCAGATGTTCGGTGACCAGATCCAGCAGGGGCTGACCGGTTTTGCTCATGCCTCCGCCCAGGATGATGACTGCGGGGTCGATGGTCAGGGCCACGATCTGCACGGCCAGGGCAATGCCATGTCCAATGATGTCCAGCACATCCTGGGCCTGCTGATTCCCCTGGCCTGCCTGGGCGATAAGGTCAGGCAAGGGGTGCGCGATCCCCGGCCAGAGGGCCTGCGCGGCCGAGCCGGAGGCCACGGTCTCCAGACAGCCCCGCTGGCCGCACTTGCAGGGAAACTGGTGGGCATCTACTGGGATGTGGCCGATTTCGCCGATTGCCCCGCTGGCTCCGTGTTCGATCCGGTCCCCGCTGATGATGCCCGCTGCAAGACCAGTGCCTAGGTTGATGAAGGCCACCGTGTGGTCGTCATGGTCGGGCAGGGCCCTGGGGCCGTCGCGTCCAGGCTCAGTTGCGGGTCGTCGGGCCTGGTCCCGAGCAGCCTGGGAGTGGGGTGTGGCTCCAGGGGTCATCAGAGTGTCGCCAGTCTGCGAGGCAGCTCCCAGAGCAGCGATGTTCACATCGTTCTCGACGCGGACGGGCAGACCGGTCGTCTTGGCGACGGCAGGGCCCAGAGCCATGTGGTGGATGCCTAAGTTGACCGCGTCGTCCACCATCCCTCGATTGGCGTCCACTCGCCCCGGGATGCCTAAGCCTACGGTGACCGGACCCTGGTTTGGGCCCAGCTGGTCCAGCAGGTGGCGGATAAGCATCACTGTGTCGTCATGAACCGCTTGGCTGCCCTCGCGCGTGGGGATCCGATGGCAGGCCAGCAGGTGTTCGTTACCGTCCATGGCCACACCCTCGATCTTGGTGCCGCCGATGTCTATCCCTAGGCTGATCGGGTCGGCCTGGACGCTATTTGTGCCCGCCCTGAGGTGCGGGGTCGATGCTGCCATGGGGTTTTAGCGGGCCTGGGCCTGGTTCGCCCATCCCTGTCCGCAGGCCTGCTTGATGGCCGTAGCGATGGAGACCGCCGGGTCGTTGTAGGGAATTAGGGTGGATTGGAAGGCGTGGTAGAGGTCGGACTTGCCGGGCCAGACCGTGCCGATCACGTGGTTGTCGGCATTCAGCTGATGCCACCAAGATCCGCCCTGGTGGTCGATCAGGTAGTGGTCTACGTAGCTGCAGAAGGTGGCGTACCAGTCAGCGTAGGTGGTCTTGCCGGTGGCTGCGTAGAGGGTGGACGAAGTGTTCAGGGCCTCGGCCAGGGTCCAGTGCATGCGGTCGTGGACCACCGGGCGGCCCTGCCAGTCGGTGGTATAGACCAGGCCCTCGGACCCGTCGGCGGCCCAGCCATCCTCCACAGCCCTGGCGAACAGGTGCTCGGCTGCCTCAATGTAGCGGCGGCGGTCGGCCTCCTGACCGAACCTGCTTAATGCGTACTGAGTAATCAGCCTGGCCCATTCGATTCCGTGGCCCGGCGTGGCCCCGTAGGGCTTGAACTGATCGGCCTTGTCGTCCTCGTTGTAGTCCAGGTCGGCCTGCCAATCGCTGTTGAAGTGCTCGGGGATGCGCCACTGATTGTTCTCGGCCCAGCCGATGACCTGGTCGATGATGCGTCCGGCGCGCTCGCGGTATTCCTCCTTGCCGGTGGCATCGGCTACGGCCAGGAAGGCCTCAGTGCTGTGCATATTGGCGTTGAGCCCCCGGTAGGGGTCCAGCCGGGTAAAGCCGCTGTCCCAAGTGTCGACGGCCAGGCCCCTGTCATCATCCCAGAAGTAGCGGTTGAAGATCTCCAGCGCCTGATCCAGCAGGGATTGTCCATCGGAGTCGCCCGCCAGCATGGCCGAAGAGGCAGCCAAGACCACGAAGGCGTGGGTGTAGCAGGTCTTGCCGCTCTCGGGCTGGCCCTGCCAGGAGACCGAGGGGTACCAGCCGCCGTGTTCGTCATCGTGCAGGTTTCCTTGAAGAGCCTGGACGCCGCGGCGGACCAGTTGTGATGCTCCCGGGTAGCCCAGGAGGCTGCCGATGGCGTAGACGTGCGTCATTCTGCAGGTGATCCAGGTCTGGATTCCCTGGTCTGGGTCGATGCTGCCGTCGTCATTGAGCCAGCCGGCGCCGCCCTGCTCGGTGGGGAACCCGCGCCCGAAGTCCAGGAAGCCATAGGTCTGCGAGGCCATGAAGATGCGATTGGCTTCGTTTCCCAGCAGGTATCGGGGATTCATGGCGGAAGATGAGGCTCCCGGATGGTTCGGTGTCTTGGTCATGGCGATCGCTCCTTTGCTCAGCGAGGGATGCAGCTGTTTCTGGTATCTGTTAACAGCCTAACACGTAATTGTTAGGGAACTGAACTTTTTACTGACTATCCCGTAGTCTTGCCCATGATGCTAGTGCGTAGTCTTGAAAACGAACCAGTTTGATGCCGTTATGGCGAGATCTGGATCTGTCCGGGCAAGGATGTTTACAATATAAGGAGCAAGCATGGATGGGCATGGTCACGGGGTTCAAGGCCCAATCCCCATGGCGGGTCCCCGTTCCCGCATTATCTATCGTCAGGCGAATTATGACCAGCAATAGCGGCAACCTGTCCAAGGCATTGCCCAAGTCGGTGCGGCACCACAATCGAGCAATCTTGCTCAGATTGCTCTATCCCGATGTCAGTATGACCAGGGCTGATCTGGCCCGCGCTTCAGGGTTGACCAGGGTCGCCATATCAGATATTGTGGCCGAGCTGCTGGGCGAGCATCTGCTCATGGAGGTGGGTTACAGCAAATCCACCGGGCCGGGCAAGAGGGGACGGCTGCTGCGCATCAATCCTGACGGGCGCAGTATCCTGGCCCTGGACCTTTCCACGCCCTACGTTTTCAGGGGGGCGGTGCTCAACCTGACTGGGCAGGTAGTGGCGCGTGAGGAGATCCCTCTAACTGCTGACGGCAAGGTTCCCCTGGACTTGGTGGGGGAGCTGACCGATTCATTGATGCAGCGGGCAGCCCACCCCATCATGGGCATCGGCGTATCCAGTCCTGGCATCGTCAGTGCTGAAGGCGTTGTGGATGATGCTACCAACCTTGGCTGGGTTCAGACCGACCTGCGCGGCTATTTGCATGAGAAGACAGGCCTGGAGATAACGGTCAACAACGATGCTAACAACGAGGTGCTGGCCGAGCAGCAGTTCGGCTCAGGACAATCTGACCTACTGCTGGTCCATCTGGGCGACGGAGTTGGGGCGGGGTTGCTGGTTTCCGGCGAGCTGGTGACCGGTTGCAACCGTGCGGCCGGCGAGATCGGCCATGTGGTGGTGGATCCCACTGGTCCTCAGTGCCGTTGCGGCAAGCGCGGCTGCCTGGAATCGCTGATCAGCGTTCCCAAGCTGACTGCTGCAATGGACAAGGATCCTGACAATCTGGCCAGCATTTTGCGCCGGGCCGGTGAACTGCTGGGCCGTGTTCTGACCATGTCTGCCGGCCTTATGGACATTCCTCGCGTGGCTGTTCTGGGCGACTCCAGGGTGGTCAACCGCATCTTCCTGAGTGCTATGGAGAAAACCATGAACGATGCCCTGGCCACTGATTTCCGGCGGCCCCTTGTGGTTGACCGCTCGGCCCTGGGTGAGGATGCCGCCTTGCTTGGGGCCTGCTCCACAGTGGTGGCCGACCTGATTGAGCCTGACGGCACCGTCTGAAAGTTGATTGAAGACCTGTTTCGCAGCCGCACCCGGAGTTGGTGATTCGCGCACATCGCCGAGACCTGCTACCATAGTGACTCGCATACGGTTGGCCGAGGTCTGACCCCGGTAGCCAATTTGCGGGCGTAGTTCATTGGTAGAATGGAAGCTTCCCAAGCTTCAGAGGCGGGTCCGATTCCCGTCGCCCGCTCTCCTTTTTAGAAATTTGCTACTGGCATTGACATTTGGGTTTGGGGAATTTTCAACTTTGTCAAAGATAAACTCCTGAGTGCGTCTAATGCTGATCGCCTCCTGCTAAGGATGCAGCATATGCCCGGGCATATGCTGCATTCCCTGCGAATCCATATCGTTAGATGTTAGATGAA
Organism: Bifidobacterium asteroides; assembly: GCF_019469425.1. NCBI lineage: Bacteria > Bacillati > Actinomycetota > Actinomycetes > Bifidobacteriales > Bifidobacteriaceae > Bifidobacterium > Bifidobacterium asteroides. The sequence continues at coordinate 144,582 of NZ_CP048272.1, forward strand.
GCTGATTGGCTTATAGTCGGTGAGCAAGAGCGTCAGCATCGGCGTTTGCTCACTGAGGATATCGCTGGCGTCTATCGAGAGAAACAGCATCCCAGCCAGACTGTGCAATAAGACGATCAACGTCACTGAAACAAGCAGGTTTTTTGCGACGACGTTCCACCATTTCCGAGCTTTGCGCGACTTTCTTTTATAGAAGGCGACAAGATGGACGATACCGCTTATCAGCCAGCAGACAAGCTATAACAGTCGTCGCAATTATCCTGTCCACCCAGGTGTCTGACGCAAAATCAACGGCATGTGGGAATGCCGTAAAGAGCTGAATAGGAATTTTGCTATACCATACCCAGCCATTGACAGTAACAGAGTTAAGCCTAGAAACCATAGGACAATCTCGGTATGAACGGGTACGTGGATCATGTGGCGAAAGTCGGTTTGCTTCATATTTTCGTCTGCTTTGTGCGCTTTCCGTTCCCGCTTGTCGTAGTCGCAAGGCTGCAGCATCAATTAGGTATGAAAGGCCGCATGCAGCTGCTTCGTTCCATTCCCGCTGTTGTTGTTCCACATAAAAGGCAGTTTTCACTGAAGCGTTTCTTATCTGTGAAAGATTCGACTGCGCGATCCCCAAGGCGGCTGACTACGACAAAAGAAAGTACGAATCATAGCGTGGCTTCGTTTGTGTCTCCGCGTCTGATCGAGGCATATGCGCTGTCTTTGCTTGCCGTGTCCGATGCGAGGAAGCTATATCCAAGGCCGGTTTCCCGTGAAGAAATCTACGACCCGGTGCGTGTCATCTCGGCCCGCGACTGTGTCGGCGCGACACCTGCCGGCCAGTTGATGGAGCGCCTCCTCGAAGTCACCATCAGCGCCGACGGAGCCATCACCTTGACGCTCAAAGGTGTCCGTACCATGTCAGCAAGCTGACACCGCTCCGCTCCGCACCTCCAACGGCGAGAAACGGCCATTGGCGAATCCTGGGTACACCGCCTTCCATCTCGGCGGAACAAGCGCGTCTATAACCGCAAGCGGCAACCTGCTCGCATCCGCACAATATCAACGTTAACTGAGATGTACCCATCTTGCCTGATTATGTATCCATTCCAGTCCACCCAACTGGGTAACCAGACCTCCATAGTTTCGTCCCGCTTGAATCACCTCATAGTGATTGTTTTCCATATTCTTGTCCCTAATCGACCCCTCTGCATCTGATTTAGAAGCTGCAAGGTGGTCAACGGTGGCGAAAGGTCCTTGTCAGCATCATCGTTAGCGAATGATAATCCTGGAAATTCTGGTGTGTCGAAGCACGGTGCCCTAGGTCGGGCATTGGAAGATGAGGGGGTACAGGGAAGTATGGAAAGGACGGCCATCATGGCTGATTATCACGTGCAATACGACGAGGATCGCGATCTCTGGACAGTCAAGCGGGCCGGGGCCTCACGCGTTTCCCGCACCTTCGCTACCAAGGCGGAGGCCAGCAAGCAGGCCAAGGTCTTTGCAGACCGGTCAGGCGGCGGTGAGGTCAACATCCATAACAAGGGCGGCAATAAAATCCGCGACAAGCGCACCATAGGCAAGAAGGATCCTCGAGACATCAAGGGCTGAACGCCAACTGAGCAACTGAGCCCTGGGACTTTTCGCCGTCATCGGGCCTGTGCTGGTGCCGAACGTCCCGGCGATAAGCAGCTATGCGCTTCTGATATGCCCATCTATCAGCTCGGCAGGATGTCGGGATGGTGAAGCATTGGCCGCTGTCGCTGGTCTGCATGTGTCCGCCCCCATAGACTGAAACCAACCGTGAAAGGTGGCGAGGTCGATGGCCGACGGATTCAACCAGCTGGATCAGCGGCTGGCGGACAGCGGGTATGACGAGGGTCTGCCAGTCTCCTATCCTCCTCGCCCGGATATTGATGAGCGTCCTATTCAGATAGCCCATGCCAACATCTGGAGTCGGTTTGCAGCAGTCACAGGACTGGTCTCAGCTCTTGCGGGCGCGGCCTTGCTGGCCCATGCCATAGCACCCTCCAGGCTGGGGGTCATAGGCCAGGTGGGCATCTCGGCTTGGGTGGGCGTCTCTGTGGCCTTTGCCCTGTTGACCATAATCCTGGTCGTCATAGCCCGCCACTCCGGACCAGTCCCGAATCGGCCATCGGTAGGCTCGGCGGGCATTATTCTTTTGATTTGCGGAATGCTCTTGACGGCGGCAGGCCTGCTTATTGCCAACTCTTATCCCAAGGGCATCATCAAGACCCCCGCGCGTGACGACGCGCCCATCAGCTCGCCTCAGGCCATGACCGGCGGTATCGACAAGGCTGCCGGCCAGTGCGCTTCGGGTTGGCATGACATCGGCTTGGGTGGTTATGTGGGCATCTCCCAAGCTCGGTATTGCACGGATACGGCCATGGCCTACGTGGTCTTCGATAACGACTCTGCGGCATCCCTGGCTAAAGGGCCTATCCGCGCCCGCGTGCCCGACCTGCTCTCCCGCTACGGAGGCGGGTTGCAGCCCCAGGATTTATGGCTGCTGACCGGCAAGCGTTGGATGGTGGTGGGCAGCAAGGCCCAGGTGACCGGACTGCAGGGCCAGTGGGGTGGTCAGGCCGAGCCACTCATGAGTCAGCATTGAATGACAGGACCGGTCGACTATCGTGGCAGGTATGGATCAAGCACAAAAGGATGACGGGGGATTGGTGGGTCGGCCCTCCACGGTGGTGCCCGGACGTTTTGGGCAGGAGCTCAAGGTCGAGCAGGTCCGTTGGTCCCGCAAGCAGGGCACAGGCAACCCCTCGCGGCCCATTTTTGTACTCATGCACGGCTGGGGCTCCAACGAGGAGGACATGGCTGATCTGATGCGTTATGTGGCCCCCTACAACGACTATGCATCCCTGCGGGCGCCCATGATGGTGCCAGGCAGCGAGCGCGGCATGTTCGGCCCGGGCTATACCTGGTTTCACGACATGCGCCCCGAGCAGGAAGACCTGGATCGGGATGGCTATGCAGCGGCCCGGGCCGTGGATGCCTGGGTTTCAGCCAATATCCCCGAAGACCGACCTGTAGTGGCCATGGGCTTCTCCCAGGGAGCCATGCTGGCTGTTCATCTGCTTCGGGTCAATCCTGAGCGTTATCGAGCATCCATATGCCTGTCCGGGTTCCTGGCCCCAGGCCTGGTGCCCGGCACTGCTCCGGCCGATGAGCGCCTGGCTGGCTTGAATAAGCCGGTCTTCCTGGGATTCGGTTCGGATGACACCACGGTGCCCAAGTACGAATTCCGGGCTCTGGCCGCCTGGCTGGACGAGCACGTATGGCTGCACACCACCGAGTACGACCACCTGGAACATGCTGTCGACATGCGCGAGATGAACGACCTTCGCCAGTGGCTGGGCGAGATCGACGTGACCTCGGGCCTCATGTAGATCGGCTCAAAGGGCTGAGTCGGCGTCGACCTGCATGACGTAGACGTTGCGGCGCATCTTCCTGGCCGTCGTGCGCGAGATCTCCCCCGATTCGACCATGTCCTGGATCTGGCCCAGCTCGATGGCGTATCCCTCGCGCTTGGCCTCCTCCACCTGATCCCTGACGGCAGGCATGCCCGCGTATTCGGTCTTTCCCTCCGCGGATGATTCGATCATCTGATGGTTGATGATAGTGTTCAGCAGGTCCTCGGTCTTGAAGCGGCCCTTGCCCAGCTCGGAGTAGAGCTTTTCGATCAGGAAGTGGTTCATCTCTGCCTGCAGGTGGCGTCCGGCCACGAAGACTTGGTCCTTGTCGATCGGCTGAGTCAGGTGCTTTAGGCGGTGGAACTGGCTGTGCAGCAGGCCCCTGAGTCGTCTGCGAGCCGTGTAGGCCCTCCAGCGCAGTTCCCCGCCCCTGTCCAAGTGGAAGAGGGATCCGGATATGGTGGACAGGATCCTGCGGGCGGCCTGTTCCTGGCTGCGCAGATTCAGCAGTTCCTCCTGGTCATCGCCGCGCTCGTCGCGACGGTCGATCAGCTGGGCGTCGGCATCCCTGTCGGCTACGGTTTCGGCCTCAGTACTGGGTTCGGTCTCGGTCCCGTTCTCGGAGGCAGGCTGCGTTGATGCAGGTGCCTGTTCTATGCCCGCGTCTTCGTTCCTGAGCCGCTCCTCCAGCTGATCCTGGGCCTCCTCGATTCGGCTCAGCCGCTCCTCCATGTAGTCCTGCTCCCACTCCATGGTCTGCACCTGCAGGTCCTGGAAGTCCTTGGGGGAATACTGGCCGATTCGCGACTTGAGCTTGGCGATGCGGTGGTTATACTGCTTGATCACCTGCTGGATGGCCAGCCGATTCTCATCAGTGATCCTGCTGGAGAGCTCCCGGACAGTGCCCCTGAGCACCTTGATGAATTTTTCGACCTGTTGGGCCGGCACCTCGTTGCCCTGTGAGGGGGCCAGCAGCGGCAGGGCGAAGTTGGCCAGCACCAGGGTGACGATGATGACTCCGGCGGCCACGAATATCAGCTCGCTGCGCATGGGGAAGGCGGACCCGTCATCGGTCATATAGGGGATGGTCAGGGCCAGGGAGAGGGTGATGGTCCCCTTGGGGCCGCCGAAGGTCATGACGGCTGCCGACCTCAGGAGCTTGGATGTGATCCGTGGTCTGCTGCCGGTTTCATGGTCCTTGGTGAAGATCAGAACGCTGGCCGTCCAGAGGAAGCGCAGCATTATCACGATCAGGCAGACCAGGATGATGGTGGCTACCAGCATCCAGTTGCTGACCCGCCGGTCTCGCCAGCTGGTGCCCATGGCTGCCGGCAGCAGCATGCCCAGAAGGACGAAGACCGCACCGTTGAGGCTGAAGGAGAGCACCTTCCAGACGCTGGATGAGACGATGTTGGCCTTGGAAGTATTGGGTCCCACCCCGGTGTGGTCGAAGCGGATCAGCAGTCCAGTAGATACCACAGCCAGGATTCCGGACACATGCAGGATGTTCTGCCCGACCATGTATATCAGGAAGGGCAGGAAGAGCTCCAACAGGATCCTGGTGGTGGTGGTTTCCCAGCCCAGGCGACGGGCCGACTCAAAGAGCCAGTTGACCACAAACCCTGTGATCAGGCCGAAGCCGATGCCACCCACGAACTCGACAAAGAACTCGCCCAGGGCCTGAGGCAGGGAGAAGGAGCCGGTCACGGTAGCCAGGATGGCGAACTGGAAGCCGATGACGCCGGTGGCGTCGTTGAAGAGCGATTCGCCGGCAAGGATCGAGTGTTCGTCTGGTGTGAGGTCGGCGCTCTCGCCCAAAGAGGAGACGGCCACGGCATCGGTCGGTCCCAGGGCGGCGCCCAGGGCCATGGCTGCGGCCAGGGGGAACATGGGCCAGGCGGCATGCAGGATGACGCCCACCATGATCATGGTCAGAGCAGCCAGTCCGATTGCCAGGGAAAGGGATGATCGCAGTCCCTTGAGCAGTTCCATCTTGTTGATGGTGTGGGCCTCGTAATAGAGCAGGGGAGCGATGAAGAGGACCATGAACAGCTCAGGATCCAGCCGCATTCGCGGGAAAATGGGCAGCAGGGCCATTACTGCGCCCAGGACGATCTGGACGAGAGGGGTAGAGATCCGGGGAATGAATCTGGAAATAAAGGAAGAGACGAGGACGGCAGCAAGTATGCACAGAATGAGAATGAATGTTTCCACGGGCTTCCTTTCCGCCACGCAATCCCGGGCGGGCTACCGCAGGCCCGACTAGCAGGGTTCATTCGACCAATGAAGGAATCTCCGAGTACAGGGTTGCATGAGGATTGACGTCGCATAACCCATTGTACGGAATCGCGGTATCCAGGAACAGCATTAATGGACAATGTGCGCTAAGTTGACACCTCAAGCCGGAATGGTGGACAGACTGCGCTCGCGATAGGCGAACATTTGTGAAAATCCGGCCCGGGCACCCCTCTTAAGCGCATGAAAGGCCGACTCAATCGGTATACTCATAAGGACCGGGAAGGCTCCGAACCTCCCAGCGGGCACTGCTTGCGGCGGCTGACCATGGAGCCCCATCTCTTGACCCCGGGGACTTACGCGCACGCTATTGTTTCCCCGACGCTTCCGGACATCCCCCGGTCCAGAAGGAAGATTGCAAGAAAGACTGCAGAGGGTCGCATGCGGGGACAAATGACCGATCCGGTTTGGAAAGGCCAGGTTGACCGATGACATCATCCGTGACATCTACAAATATCAAGAATCAGAACGCTGCGGCAGCAGGGGCTGACATGCGTTTCGACGACACCGACTGGCACAGCTTGGAGACCTCGGCTGTGCTGGAGACCCTGCACACCGGGGACCAGGGTTTGGATACGCAGGAGAGCGCACGCCGACTGGAGCTCTTCGGGCCCAACAGCCTGGCCGAGGCCCAGGCCAAACCCCGTTGGAAGCTTTTCCTGGAGCAGTTTGCCGGCCCCCTGATTGCCGTCTTGATGGTCTGCGGCATCATCACCATTTTCCTGCAGCATTATGTGGATGCCGCGGCCATTTTCCTGGTTCTTTTTCTCAACGCCATCATCGGCTATGTGCAGGAGTCCAAGGCCGACAAGGCCGTGGAGGCCTTGACCACCCTGTCCACCCCCACTACACGGGTCGTGCGCCAGGGCCGGATGGAGCAGATTGATGCCGACCAGCTGGTCCCGGGCGACCTGGTCCTCCTGGAGAGCGGCGACCGCATCCCCGCTGACCTGCGGTTGATCGAGGCCCTCCACCTGCGCATCGACGAGGCCATGCTGACTGGCGAGAGCGAGGATGCCAAGAAGAATACGGACCCCGTGGATCGCGACGCAGCCCTGGGGGACAGGCGCTGCATGGCTTTCTCGGGCACCATGGTCACCAGCGGCCGAGGCCGAGGGCTGGTGGTGGCCACCGGTTCCGACACCGAGCTGGGCGAAATCAACGATCTGGTCCATGTGTCCAAGGGCCGCACGCCCCTGCAGCGAATCATCCACCGCACCGAGGTGGGCATCGCTGTCGCCGTCATTCTGGTGGCCATCTTCGTCTTCATCGGCGGAGCCATTCTCAATGGCGACGCTACTGGGGCCTTCCTTTCCGCAGTCTCCCTGGTGGTGGCCTCCATGCCTGAGGCCCTGCCCATCGTGCTGACCGTGGCCATGGCCTTGGGAGTTTCGAGGATGGCCGAATACCATGCCATCGTCCGCTCATTGCCGGCCGTTGAAACCCTGGGCTCCATCACCGTCATCGGCTCGGACAAGACCGGCACGCTGACCCAGAACCGCATGACCGTGGAACAGTTCACCCTGGGCGGCGGCCAGCCGATCCCCGTAGAGGGCATGGACTTAGGCGCAGCGGCCGTATCCGACGACGACCGTATGCGTGGTCTGTCCGCCCTTGCTCGGGCTGGGGCTCTGACCAACGAGGCCCACCGGCAGCCGAATGAACAAGGCGGCATCGAATACAGTGGCGACGCGGTCGATATGGCCATGGCCCGCCTGGCCGACCAGACCGGGGCTGTGACCACCGAAGACCTGGACGCTCCTATCGTCATGGAGACCCCCTACGAGCCGGAGCTGCTCCACTCCATGACCATCCGCCGCAGCCCGGACGGCACCCTGACCCAATACGTCAAGGGTGCCCCCGATGCGATCATGGCCATGAGCCGAACCATGCTGGACCCGGATGGCCAGGTCGTTCCCTTGGACACCCAGGCTGTCCACAAGTCCTACGAAGCAATGGGTTCCCAGGGGTTGCGGGTGATCGGCGTGGCCAGCAGGGTCCTCTCCTCTGACCAGGATCCCGCCTCCCGCCGTCGACCTGACGACCTGACCTTCCTGGGGCTTGAAGGCATGCTCGATCCGCCCCGATCCGGCGTGCGCGAGGCCATCGCCGAATGCGCCGGGGCCGGCATCCGCGTGGTCATGATTACCGGCGACCACCCGGTGACCGCAGCCGCCATAGGTCGTCGCCTGGGTCTGGAGCATACCGACCAGGCGTTGACCGGTAGCGAGATGCTGGAGATGAGCGACGAGGTCCTCCGGGCCCGTCTGCGTGAGACCTCCATCGCCGCCCGCGTCTCCCCCCAGGACAAGCTGCGCATTGTGGAGGCCCTGCAGGATGAGGGCCATGTGGTGGCTGTGACCGGCGACGGCGTCAATGACGCCCCAGCGCTGAAGGCTGCCTCGGTGGGCATCGCCATGGGCCGCTCCGGCACCGACGTGGCCCGGGAGGCCAGCGATGTGGTTCTGACCGACGACAACTTCGTCACCATCACCCAGGCTGTGCGTCAGGGGAGGGTCATCTTCAAGGCCATCCGCGGGTCCGCCTACTTCCTCCTGTCCACGGCCGCAGCCGCCATGATCGCCGTGGGGGTCAATGTGATTGCCGAGGAGCCCCTGCTCTTCCTGCCCCTGCAGATGCTCTGGATCAACTTCGTGACCAACGGCGTCCAGGACATAGCCCTGGGATTCGAGCCGGGCAACGGGGACGAGCTGGAGTCGCCCCCGCGTTCGTCCGGAGAGGGCTTGCTCTCGCGAGTGCTTTGGGCACGGCTTGCCATCTGCGGGCTCTGGATGGCCACTTGCATCCTGGTCCTGTTCCGCCTCAACATCAATGCAGGGATGGATCTGGCCCACGCCCGGACCATGGCCCTGACCTTATTGGTCCTCTTCAACTTCTTCGTCGCCATGTCGGCCAGGTCTGAGAACAGGCTGATCGTCCAGCTCAACCCCTTGGACAACACCTTCCTCCTGGTGGCTTCGTTCGTGGCCCTGGGCATCCACGCGGGGGCCATGTATCTGGTTCCGGTTGCAAGCGTTCTGGGCATGGCTCCACTGAGTGCAAGCCAGTGGCTCATCTGCCTGGGGATTGGACTGACGGTTCTGATCTTCAGCGAGGGGGACAAGATGGTTCGTGCCTTCCTAGCCAAGCGAGGCATCGACACGTCCGGGCGGCCCAAGGCCCATCTGCACCATGTGCGTCGCCGTATCGCAGGCATGATCAACTGAACTGACCTGTCGGGCTGGACTGCCAGACTGAACCCGTGCAAGAACAGTGGAAGGCGCCCATGGAGGAGGCCCTGCGGCTGGCCGGCTTGGCTGGAGACCGTGGGGACGTGCCCGTGGGCGCTCTGGTCTTGGATGCCTCGGACCGCGTCATCGGCCGGGGCTTCAACCAGCGGCAGGCCCTGGGCCGTCCCCTGGCTCATGCCGAGATGGAGGCCATCGGGAAATCCGACGTGGGCTGGGATCTGGCCGGGTGCACCATGATCGTGACCCTGGAGCCCTGCCCCATGTGTGCAGGGGCGCTGATGGCTTGTCATTTCAGCAGGGTGGTTTTCGGAGCCTGGGATCCCAAGATGGGAGCCTGCGGGTCGGTCTGGGATCTGCCCCGTGACCCGCACACCGGAACAAAGGCCGAGGTGCTGGGTGGTGTGTGCGAACAGGCGTGTGCCAGGATTCTTGCCGATTTCTTTGCACGGCACCGCCAGGGCTGAGCCTGTTTTTAGCGGTGGTTGTGATTGGCCATGTACTGCTGGAAGACCGGGGTAACCTGGAGGGCCGCCCAGATGCAACGCAGGACGATCAGGCAGAGGTAGGCGGCGAACAGATTGGCGCCCACTCGCGCGCTGACCCCCGAGGCCGCCCAGGTGCCCACAGGTGTGGTCAGAGCGGCCACGATTCCCAGAAGCAGCCCCTGACCGGCGTGGACCAGGTGGTGCCGCAGGTTGGTGAACGTTCCCGACAATGAACTGGGCAGGATGGCCAGCAGGGAGGTTCCCCTGGCGATCAGGTCGCTGGCGCCCAGCAGAGCCAGGGCGGGCACCGCGATGGCTCCGCCGCCGACACCCAGCAACCCTGACAGGGTTCCGATCAGGACGCCGACCAGCAGAATGATCAAGGCCATCACTGGGCTCAGCTGGATGCTGCTCTCCCTTGAGGGCGTGGACAGCAGCTGCTGGGCAATGACTGCCATGAGGAAGCCCACGTAGAGCCATCTGAGGATCACCTCAGGAAGCCGGTCCAGCAGCCAGGTGCCGACCTGCGCCCCAATGACCGTGCCCACGGCCAGCAACAGAGCCGCCAGCCAGTCCACATGCCCGCTCAGGGCGTAAGAGGCCACCCCGGCCAGCGACATGGGGATCATGGAGGCCAGCGACGTGGCAGAGGCCTGCCGTTGCTGCAGTCCGGTCCATACCAGGGCAGGCACTATGATCGATCCGCCGCCGATGCCGAACATCCCCGACAGGAATCCGCTGATCACGCCCACCAGGACCAGGATGGCCAGGGTCCGCCGGTCCATCCCTCCGGCTCCTCTCTGCTCTCTTTGCATGGGTTCTAGCCTATGCCGGTGTTTTTGCCGGGATGGCTGGATGTCCGCTTATGCTCCTATCGGCGTCGATTAGGCGTGGCGAGGCTTTCCACGCTGCAGGAATCCACGCATGCTCCAGTCCTTATGTCCACTATGCGAACGTTGTCCTGGTCCCCTTCTGCCGTCCCGGCATACTGCTTGGTATCCCTCGGGCCGGTCCCCGAAGGTGCGTCGCCTAGTCAGGAAAAGAAGAGGGTGTATTTCGATGCGATATACGGTCATCGGTGCCGGAGCCATGGGCTATCGTCTGGGTGTGCTGCTGCAGGAGCAGGCCGGCCTGCAGGTGGATTTCGTGGATACCTGGATGCCCAATATTGACAAGGCTCACGACCAAGGAGGCGTCTATGTCTCCCGCGATCATGAGAATCGGCATTTGGTGTCCGTTAATATTTACACCCCTGAGGACTACAAGGGCGACCCCGACGTCTGGATCGTCATGCTCAAGCAGATGCAGCTGGAGGCCGTCCTGGAGCGTTGCGCACCGCTCTTCCGCGACCATCAGGTGGTCGTCTCGGCCATGAACGGCTGGGGTCACTTCGACAAGCTGCTCAAGTACTTCCCCCAGGAGCGGATCTATGGTGGCACGGCCATGATCGGCACGGTCCTCAATGGGCCCGGCGACGTGGATTTCATAGGCAAGTCCGGGGCCGGCTCCCTGCACCTGTGCGCCATGACCGAGCAGACCACCGACCTGGAGCGCAGGATGGCCGAGGACTTCAAGGCCGCCAACCTCAACCCCATCCTGACGGAAAACTTCGAGGGCACCTGCCTGGCCAAGATCATCTTCAACTCGGTGGTCAACACCATCTGCACCATGTATCAGATCACCATGGGCCAGTTCGTCTCCTACCCGGGCGCCAAGGATATGTCCCGCCAGCTGATTGACGAGGCCTATGACGCCTGCGAGAGGGCTGGCAAGCAGCTGATCCAGACCCGTCAGGAGACACTGGACGAGGTGGACTATGTCAGTCGGGTGAGCAACCCGCTTCACTACCCCTCCATGTATCAGGACATGTCCAAGGGCCGCCCGACCGAGGTGGACTACATCAACGGCTACCTGGCGCGCCTGGGCCGTGAGCATGACTATGTCTGCCGGACTCAGGAGTTCCTGACCCACGGTGTCCACCTGGCCGAGCTGGCCTTCCGTGTTCACCACGAAGAGCAGGTCGGCCAGAGCTGATGCAAACAGCTGCTGAGCGGATTTCCATGAATTACTTTCCTAAGTAAGAAAAACACGCCCTTCCAGACAAGTTAGCCGCGGGTTCTTAGCATGGAGCCTGATTCATCAGCCTCGGCGACCGGCATCGCCGGGCTTATAGCGGAGGTGTCATGGAGGTTCATCGCGGCGGCCCGAGGATGGGGTCTTATCAGAGCAAATCGAATCTGGGGGTTCCCCTCAGGTTGGTTTACATGGAGCAGTCCGAGCTGTCCCTTGCTGCCCTTTTCCCGGGGAGGGGTCTGCCGCGAATAGTTCACTGGGGCGATCCAGTGGCCGATCCGCAGGCCCTTCTGGGAACCTATGACGCTCTGGCCCCGCAGCGGGTCTCAGGAGGACTGGACCTGACGGCCTGGCCCAGCATCCTTCCGACCCAGTCTGAGGCTTGGACCGGACAGCGCCGACTGCGCATCTGCCGCAGCGGTGTTGAGGTCTTTTGCCGCTTCCAGGTGGAGTCAGTCGATTTGGGCGCAGCCCAGGTCCGCCCTGACGGCTCCGCCGTTCCGACGCTGAGAGTTCAGGTATGCGACCGGGACCAGGGCGTGGGGCTGACTTGGCAGTGCCAAGTGCTTTCGTCCGGTCTAGTCAGGCAGCGTGCGGACTTGTTCAACCTGGATAAGGTCAGAGAGCTGGATGTCAACGGCTTGGAGCTGGCTTTCCCCTTGCCGGCCGAGGCAAGCGAGATTCTGACCACCACCGGTCACCACCTGCGCGAGCGCAGCCCGCAACGCCAGCCATTGACCGTAGGCCGTCTGGAGCGTTCAAGCTTGGTGGGCCGGCCGGATTTTGATTCCTCCCTGGTCATGTGCGCGGGTCGACCCGGGTTCGGATTCGAGCATGATGAGGTATGCATGGTCCACTTGGGTTGGAGCGGCAATGGTCTGCTCAGCGCCGAGCGGATTCCTTCAGCTCCCGCATTGCTGGGCGGCGGCGAGATTCTGATGGCGGGAGAAATCGCGCTTCCTCCTGCTGATGGCCATTCCGGCCAGCCAGCGTATTCCACGCCCTGGCTCTATGGTTCCCGGGGCAAAGGGTTGGACCAGGCGGCCAATAGGTATCATGCTTTCCTGCGATCCCTGCATCCCGGGTTGGCCTCACATCCCAGGCCTGTCACTCTGAACACCTGGGAGGCGGTCTACTTCGACCAGTCCTATGACAAGCTGGCTGCCCTGGCCGAACAGGCCGCCCGTATAGGTGTGGAGCGTTTTGTCGTTGATGATGGCTGGTTCCAGGGCAGGCGTTCGGATGAGGCCGGACTGGGGGACTGGTCCATCGATCGGCAGGTATGGCCCGAAGGGCCTAAGAGCCTGGAGGCTCTGGCTGCCAAGGTGCATCAGCTGGGAATGGAATTCGGCCTCTGGTTCGAACCCGAAATGATCAGTCCAGACTCAAACGTCTTTCGCGCACATCCTGACTGGGTCATGTCCCCGGGGCCTTCCCGGCTGCCTGTCGAAGGCCGCAACCAGCAGGTCATGGATCTGACCAATCCCGATGCCTATGGCTATGTGTTCGATGCCATGGACTCGCTCATTGCGCTTATGAGCATCGACTACATCAAATGGGATCACAATCGTTACGTGACCGAAGCCTGCTCGCCCCGGTCGGGACGTCCTGCCATGCATGCGCAGACCGAGGCGGTCTATAGAATCATGCGCGACCTGAAAACCAGGCATCCTGGCTTGGAGATTGAATCCTGCGCTTCGGGGGGCGCACGCATCGATCTGGGCGTATTGGAATATGCTGACAGGGTCTGGGTCTCGGACTGCGTGGATCCGGTCGAGCGGGCTGACATCCAGCGCTACACATCCTTACTGCTGCCGCCGGAGATGATGGGTGAGCATGTGGGCGATTCCCCGGCCCATTCCACCGGCCGTGCCAGCTCGCTCGGTCTGCGTGCGGCCATGGCTTTCTTCGGCCATATGGGCGTGGAATGGAACCTGCTTGCCGTGCCCCAGGATCAGCTGGATGAGCTGGGGCGTTGGATTGATCTTTATAAGCAGTGGCGGCATATGCTGCACACCGGTCGTGTAGTGCATGGCGACGCACCCGACCCGGCAGTCCGCTTGGATGGAGTAGTCTCTGCTGGCGGCTCGCAGGCGCTCTACCGCTTCACCCAGTTGACCTCTTCGGTCAATTACCCTCCGCAGCCCTTGGCGCTTCCCGGTTTGGATCCCAAGGCTGATTACAAGATCAGACCCTTGGGTGTCTGCTGTGACCTGGATCGGATCGGCAACGGACAGAGCCCTCTGGCCTGGTGGCGTTCCCAAGGCGTGGTCCTTCCGGGCGCGGTCTTGGGCGCTCAGGGAATCCGGCCACCGGTCATTCACCCGGCGGAGGCAGTGATTTTTGAAGCGAGCCGTATCTGAATCCGTCCAGTCGTTTCCTCGTTCATTCGGGCTTATCGGCCTCTCCGGGGCCCTGCAGGTACCGGGCAATTGCTCTGGCCGCCGGTGCTTGGGCCCAGCGGAGCCAGTCGCCGTCAATGATTTTCACGGGAACCTCGACCATCTGGCTGTGGCGGAATGATGCTGTGCCCTTGCGTACGGATTCGACGCACCTTTTCATCAAATAGGAAGTCTCCCCGCCAACCAGAACCTTGTCAGGCAGGGCCACGTTGGCCACCAGAGCGATCAGCACCCCTAGCCGATAACCGGTCAGATTGAGCAGGGTCTCCGCCTGTGGCATGTCCTCCTCCAGGTCTTTGACCAACTCGTCAAGGCTGGCAGCCTGCCCGATGGCATGCGAGTACTGCTCAGCCAGGGAGCCTGTAGTCAGGCACTGGGCGCAGCCACGATGACCCAGATAGCAGACCGGTCCGTCCGGATCCACCAGCTGATGGCCAATCAGCCCAAAACCCTCATCCGGTGAGGAGACAGGCATGCCGTGCTCGCTCAGGGCATAGCCGATGCCGGATCCCATGGTGATCAGAGCGAAACGATCCAGCCCGATGCCCTCGCCGAACCATCCTTCGTACAGGGCCAGAGCATCGAGATCGTTGAAGACCAGACAAGGCAGATCACATGTATTCTCCATCTGGGTGGCAAGATCAATGGGTTCGCTCCAGTGCAGGAAGGGGGCGTAGGTGACGATCCTGTCTCCCTCCGCCCGACCCCCAAGGGAGATGGCAAGGCCGGAGGGGCTGGGCAGCCCGGCCTGGCTGATCTCGCGCATGCATTCCTGGGCAAGGTCTGACAGCATCCTTACGACCTGGCCTGGGCTTCGCTGTCGAATGTGATGACTGTGGGGCTGGCCGACGGGTCGGCAGGCCAGGTCCGTCGCCGTGGCCAGCGCGGTGCCGCCGTGAAGATTGATGCCGATGAAGGTCTTGGCTTCCCGGCGGATGATCAGAGCCTGCTGCGGTCTGCCTACGCTATTGGAGCTATGATTGCCGTCATCCTGTCTTCCTGGGTCTTTCTTTGCCTGCGGCAGTGTGCCTGCCTCTCTGATGACCCCGCGGTGGGTTAGATCGTTGGTGATGCGCGATACGGCACCCTGGGTCAGGTTGAATCGCCGTGCCAGAGCTACTCTGGAGATCGGGCCGTGCTGGAGGATCTCAACGGCGATGCGGTGGGTATATTGGGAGGCCGTGAACCAGGCTGGGAACGGCCGTGCTTCTCCTAGGCGGTAATCGTTCTCGTGATGGTTTGAGCTCTGGTTGTCTCTGTCGGCCACGGTGCCTCCTTACGGAAAATTGGTCCGACCTGATTGCGGACAAACCCCATGCACTGAACAGCATATCTTAATTACTTTCTTAACGAAAGGAACTCGCCGGGGCTGGGAATGAAATATCCCTGTCTCCTATGCTGGTCCGCAGAATCATCTAGGTCATTGTTGCCCGTGCGGATGGTAAAGGAGCCAAATATGAAGGATATCGGCAGTAGGGAGGGATCCGGGCTTGGTCGAATGACGACCTGGGTTCGCAACGGAGTCGCCTCGCTCCTGGCTCTGCTGACCGTCGTGGCCATGGCGGGCTGCGGCTCAGCAGATTCAGGCCAAGTCACTCTGGACTTCTTTCAGTTCAAGTTCGAGGCCGCCGACCAGTTCAAGGCCATGGTTGCACAGTTTGAGAAGGAGAATCCTGACATCAGGGTGAACATCAATAATTCGGCCGATGCCCAGACGGATTTGCGCACTCGTCTGGTCAAAAACCGGGTGCCCGACGTCATCACCTTCAACGGCGATATCAGCTTCGGCATGTTCGCGGCATCCGGGGTCTTCCATGATTTCACTGACGATCCCTTGGTCAAGGGGCTCAATCCGGGCATGGTGTCGATAGCCAGGAATCTGGTCCAGACCAAGGATCCTTCGGCCAAGCGCCTGTATGGCCTGCCCTTTGCCGGCAACGCCAGCGGGTACATATACAACAAGACGCTTTGGCGAAAGGCCGGGCTTGACCCTGACAATCCGCCGCGCACCTGGTCGGAGTTCACGGCTGTCATGGACAAGTTCAAGTCCCTGGGCATCGAACCTGTGCAGGGCACTCTCTCTGATTCCTGGACCGCCCAGGCCCCCTTGGCGTCACTGGCGGGGACCCTGGTCCCCGAGAGCAGATACAGGGATCTGATGGCTGGGAAAACCGATTTCAAGACCCTGTGGACGGAGCCGGCTCGGCGCGAGGTCGAGCTCTTCAGCCATTCCGCTGGCGACAAGGGCGTCACCTACCAGCAGGGCACCCAAAATATGGCCAAGGGCAAGGTGGCGATCCTTCCCCTGGGAACATACGCCATACCGCAAATCAGGATGATCGAACCGGATGTGGACCTCGGATTCGCCCAGATGCCCGCGAATGATTCCCGCTCCCGGCAAATACTGACGGCTGGCGACGATGTCATGCTGACCATGGGCGCCAACACCAGGCATCCCAAGGAGGCCATGCGGCTGATCCGTTATCTGATGCAGCCCCAGCAGCTGCGCACGTATGCCAAGGCCCAGACGGCCTTCACACCGACCAGAAAGGTGGAGGCAGGTGATCCGGCCCTGAACGGGGTTCTTCCCTTCTTCCAGCAGAACCGCTTGGCCGACTTCTGCGACCATTACATCCCCTCTTCCATCAATATCGGCGGCTATCTGCAGACAATGGTCACCAAGGGGGATGTGGATGGCTTCATCGGTTCCATGCAGAACGAATGGGACAAGGTCCAGGCAAGGAACTTCCAATGATGAAAGGTCAGGATTCAGACATGGCACAATCCAAGGTCGTCGGCATCCGTACTGCTGACGCCGCAGCCAAGGCCGGAAAACGGCCTTCAAGGTTCTCCAATCGCAAGGTCGACCGCGCTTTCTACTGGATGGCGGTCCCTGCCGCCCTGATTTTCACGCTCTTCCTCTATGTGCCCTTCCTCCAGGGCGTGGCCTACTCTTTTACGAATTCCCAGGGATACGGGCGCTTCTCATGGATCGGCTTCAAGAATTACGGCGCCCTCTTCCGTGACGGCCGCGTGGACCACGCTTATCTGTTCACTTTGCTGATCGCCATCCTGATCACCCTGCTGGTCAACTTCATCGCCCTGTTCATCTCGGTGGCGCTGAATGGAAAGATCGCTTTCAAGAACGGGTTCCGGGTCATCTATTTCATCCCCTACACGCTCTCGGTTCTGGTCATCGGCTATGTCTTCAAATACATCTTCATGACGCCCCTGCCGGCTCTAGGCAAGGCCCTGGGCATCAGCTGGCTCTCCCAGTCCCTGCTGACCAGCGAGCACTATGCGTGGATCCCCATCGTCTTCCTCTCGGTTTGGCAGGCGGTGGCTTATTCGACCCTCATATATCTGGCGGGTCTGCAGACCATCGACTCGGAGGTTTATGAGGCTGCATCCATCGATGGCGCCAACGAGTGGCAGAAATTCTGGAGGATCACCTTCCCCCTGATCGGCCCATTCTTCACCATCAATCTGGTGCTGACTCTGAAGAATGCCTTCAACACCTTCGATCAGGTGGTGGCCCTGACCGCAGGGGGACCGGATTCCAAGACCGAAACAGTCACCTACCTCATCTACAAGGGCGGCCTTACCGGAGGGGAGTACGCCTACCAGACAGCGAACGCGGTCATGTTCTTCATCGTCCTGGCCGTGATCGCGTTCATCCAGCTGGGCATTTCCAGAAGAGGGGAGAAGGTCTGAGATGGCACAGACAGCGCTTATGCAGCCGCAGACACCGGCACGATCAGCAGGAAGAGGGGGAAGGCGGCATGGGGGATTCCCGGGGTCGCGCCTCAAGAGGGTCAACTGGTGGCTGACGGCCACCGTGGCTGTCCTCTCCCTGACGATTCTCGTGCCGCTCTACTTCACCGTGGTCACGGCTCTGAAGACCCCTGCGGAGGCCGGAACCTTCAGCCTGCCCTCTTCCTGGCAGTGGCACAATTTCGCCGATGCCTGGAACAAGGTCAACTATCCCAAGGCTGCGCTGAATTCGGCCATCGTCACGGTCTGCGCAGTGGCACTCACCCTGCTGACCAACACCTTCGTGGCCTATGCCGTGGCCAGGAATATGGACAAGCGCTTCTTCCGCTTCCTCTACTACTTCTTCATCGCGGCCATGTTCGTCCCCTTCCCCGTGGTCATGCTTCCCATCGCCAAGCAGTTCGGCAGCTGGCACTTGGACAACGTACCCGGTCTGATCCTGCTCTACGTGGTGTTGGGCCTGGGCACCAACCTCTTCATTGCCACGGGATTCATCCGATCCATCCCTACAGCTCTTGAGGAGGCCGCCCGCCTGGACGGCGCAGGCACCTGGAGGATATTCTGGACCATCATCTTCCCGCTGATGGGTCCGATCAATGCGACCATCGCCATCACCACGGCCCTCTGGGCCTGGAACGATTTCCTCATGCCGCTGATCGTCCTGACGGATCAGACCAGCCAAACCATCCCTCTGGCGCAGTATGTCTTCAGCTCCCAGTTCGCCACCAACTACCCGATGGCCTTCTCCAGCTACCTGATGGCCCTGGCGCCCATCCTGATCGTCTACCTGTTCGCACAGAAGTGGGTCATCAGCGGCGTTATGAGAGGAGCTGTCAAGTAGCCCAGCCAGGACAGGCAGTCAGGGCGGCCTATAGTGGAGGTCGCAGAACAAGGAAGTCCCAGGAATCCAATCTTCGTGAGGAGGGCCATGACCCAGGAAGAACGCATGCAGCTGCCCGATAGGGTGCGGACCAACGGAGCCGCCCCCAATCCCTGGTGGGCCAACGCGGTGGTCTATCAGATCTATCCGCGGTCCTTCCAGGACACCAACGGTGACGGCTACGGCGATCTGCCGGGCATCACCCAGCGGCTGGACTACTTGGCCGACCTGGGCGTGGACGTGATCTGGCTGAGCCCGGTCTACAAGTCTCCTCAGGATGACAACGGCTACGACATCGCCGATTATCAGGACATCGACCCCATCTTCGGCACCATGGACGATATGGACGAGCTTCTGGACCAGGCCCACCGGCGGGGGATCAAGGTGGTCATGGACCTGGTGGTCAACCACACCTCGGATGAGCACGCCTGGTTCCAGGCCTCCCGCAACAGGGAGGACCCACACGCCGACTGGTACTGGTGGCGGCCCGCCAAGGCCGGCCACGAACCCGGCACCCCTGGCGCAGAGCCCAACAAATGGGGGTCCTACTTTGGAGGCTCCGCCTGGCAGTACGATCCGCAGCGCGGCGAGTACTACCTGCACCTGTTTTCCAAGAAGCAGCCCGACCTCAACTGGGAGAACTCACAGGTCCGGCAGGCTGTCTTCGGCATGATGAACTGGTGGATGGACCGGGGCATCGACGGGTTCCGCATGGATGTGATCGTCATGATCTCCAAGACCGTCGACTCCGAGGGCCGCCTGCCCGGCGAGGACGGATCGGCCATCGCTGACGGTCCCGTGGGGCCTGAGGGGTACTCGTCCTCGGTGCCCTTCTGCGTGGACGGCCCCAGGCTGGATGAGTTCCTCCAAGAGATGCGCAGCCAGGTCTTCCAGGGTCGGCAGGGTTACCTGACCGTGGGGGAGGCTCCCAGTCTGGCGCCTGCCCGCAGCGGGCAGATCACCGACCCGGCCAACCACGAGCTGGACATGCTCTTTCTCTTCACCCAGACCGAGGTTGACACCGGGGACAGCAAGTGGGACATCCGTCCCTTCCGGGTTCCCCGGCTCAAGGCGGCCATGGACGAGCAGCAGCAGGCTGTGGCCAAGGCCGGATGGGCCAGCCTCTACTTCGACAACCACGATCAGCCCAGAATCGTCTCCCGTTGGGGCGACACCTCCAGCGAGGAGCTGCGCTCGCGTTCGGCCAAGGCCCTGGGGCTCCTCCTGCACATGCACCGGGGGACCCCCTACATCTATCAGGGCGAGGAGCTGGGCATGACCAATGCCGGCTTCACCAGCCTCGACCAGTACCAGGATCTGGAGTCCATCAACCTCTACCATCAGCGGGTCGATCAGGCGCACGAGCAGGATCCGGAGTCCATGATGGCCGCCCTGGCCTATATGAGCCGCGACAACGCCCGCACCCCCATGCAGTGGGACTCCACCAAGTTCGCCGGCTTCACGGCTCCATACGCTCCCAAGGAGCCCTGGCTGGCCGTCAATCCCAATAGGGACAAGGTCAACGCCAAGACCGAGCTGCGTGACCCGGACTCGGTCCTGGCCTTCTACCGGGAGCTGATCCGCCTGCGTCATACCAATCCGGTCGTGGCGGCCGGCGGCTTCACCCTTCTGGATCCGGATGCGGACCAGATTTACTCATTCACCCGTTCCCTGGACCAGGCGCCCGAGCCCAAGTCGGGACCCGAGGCTGCCAGCGTTCTGGATGCCCTGCCCTGTCAGCGCCTTCTGGTTGTGGTCAATCTGAGCAGCCGTCCGGCCTCACTGCCGCCTGAAACCGCCGCACTTCTGGGCCTGGACCAAACCGGATTCACCTCCATGGCCCTCGGAGCGGTGGATCCCGATCGGATCCTCATATCCACCTACAGACCGGAGCAAACCGCCAGCTCCCTGCTGACCGGCCGCCTCTCCCCCTGGGAGGGCTTCGTCTACCGACTCTGAGGAAAACCCCGCCGTCGGCACGCTTTCCAGGCTAGAGTGGAAGTCAGCGATGCCCTGATGGGCCTGTGCGGACCGGTCGGGTCCGCGGGTCCCGGGGCGATGGGTTCGCGCTGTGGTCAATCCCGACGATTCCGGCGCGGACGGGAAAAGAAAGCGGGTTGCATGTCTCGTCTGATCATCGTCTCCAACCGTTTGCCCATGTCACTGCAGGCACAGGAGGACGGTTCTTACACCTTGCGCCAGAACGTGGGGGGACTGGCCACGGCCATCGGCCCCTACCACCGTTCCCATAAGGACTGCCTCTGGATCGGCTGGAGCGGCATCGATCCTCAGAAGTACTCGGAAAAGGAGCTGGACCGCATCCGTCAGGCCTACCGGGAGAGCCGGTGCATTCCTATATTCCTGAGCAAGGAGGAGCTGAACGGATACTACGCCGGGTTCTCCAACAACACCCTCTGGCCGCTCTTCCATGACTTCTCGCATGAGGCCGTCTTCCGCCAGGAGGACTGGGAGATGTACCGCAAGGTCAACATGCGTTTCGCGCAGGTGGTGGAGCCGCTCATCCGCAAGGGCGACACCATCTGGGTCCAGGACTACCACCTGATGCTCCTGCCCAAGATGTTGCGCGAACGTTACCCCGATGCCTCCATCGGCTGGTTCCTGCACGTGCCCTTCCCCAGCGCCGAGATCTTCCGCTCCCTGCCATGGAGCCGCGAGATCCTGGAGGGTGTCCTGGGCGCCAACCTGATCGGCTTCCATACGGTGGACTTCTCCGCCAGCTTCCTGGCTTCGCTGCACAGGCTGCTGCCCGAACTGCCGGTCAACCGGGACGGCGTGGTCGAAATGCCTGACGGCCACCGAGCAGCCATCGACGCCTTCCCCATCGGCATCGATTACAACCTCTACCGGCGTACCGCCCACTCCAGCCTGGCTCGGGCCATGCGGCGAGGGATCGACGAGGTCTGCGGCAAGTCCCCCCGTCATCGCTATCGCACATCGGTGACGGCTGAAGGGGTGGCGGCCAACGAAGCCGCCGCATCGGATGCCAACTGGTGGAGCCACTACATGAAGGAGGACATCCCCGAGTCCACGCTGGCCAAGCAGGCGGCCTCCTCGGTGGGCAGCCGGTCCAACAAGGTCATCGTCTCGGTGGATCGTCTGGACTACACCAAGGGTCTGCCCGAGCGGCTTCAGGCCTTCGGCCGCATGCTGGACAAGTACCCTGAGTGGGTGGGCCATGTCACCTACTACCTGCTGGCCACCCCCTCGCGTGAGGTCGTCGAGTCCTATCAGCGGCTCAAGGCCCAGGTGGACCAGTTGGTGGGGGAGATCAACGGCCGCTACTCCCTGCTGGCCTGGACCCCCATCCACTACATCACCCGCTCCCTGTCCATCAAGCCTGTCTGCGGCATCTACACGGCCGGCGACGTAGCCCTGGTCACCCCCCTGCGCGATGGGATGAACCTGGTGGCCAAGGAGTACCTGGCCTGCCATGACGGACGCGACGGCACCCTGGTCCTGTCGGACATGTGCGGGGCTGCCGACGAGCTGACCGATGCCTTCATCGTCAATCCCTACGATATCGACATGGTCTGCGAGGCCCTGCACAACGCCCTGGAGATCACCCCCGAGGAGTCCAAGCGGCGCAACATCCGCATGCAGGCCCGACTCAAGGTGCGCACCGCAGCCAACTGGTGCACCTCGTTCCTCGACTCCCTGCGGCAGGTGTCCACTCCGGGCATGACGGACAGGAGGCTGCGTATGGATCACCACAACGCCATCGTTCATCAGTGGGACGGCGCCCATCGTCGTCTGGTCCTGTGCGACTATGACGGGACGCTGACCCCGCTTGTTCGCCGTCCTGAGCGGGCCAAGCCCACCCAGGCCCTTCGCCGCCTGCTGACCCAGGTGGGGAGCAATCCCGATGTGGACTTCCTGCTGGTCTCCGGCCGCAGCCATCAGATCATGCAGGACTGGTTCGGTGACCTGCCGGTGGGGCTGATTGCCGAGCATGGCGCCTGGAACCGCAACCTGCCCGGCAGCGACTCGGAGGAGTGGCAGCGGGCGAAAGGCCTGCCCGACTCCGATACCTGGCAGAAGGTGATCCGGCCCATCATGGATGAGTCGGCCACCAGGGTCCCCAACTCCTTTGTGGAGAGCAAGTCCGATGCGGTGGCCTGGCATTACCGGATGAGCGATGCCCAGGTGGCCGACCAGGAGCGTCAGGATCTGCTCCATCGCCTGCGCGGAGTAGTGGTCGGCCTGGGGTTGATGATCATGGAGAACTCCAAGGTCGTCGAGGTCACCCCTGTGGCCACCAGCAAGGGCCAGGCCATCCTGCCCTTCGTCAACAGCGGCGACTACGACTTCATGATGGCCCTGGGCGACGATGAAACGGACGAGACCATGTTCGCCGTCATGCCTGATAAGGGCTGGACCATCAAGGTCGGGCCCGGCCAGACCAAGGCCCGGTTGCGGGTCAACGATCCGACCGCGGTCACTCTGTTGCTGGCCGACCTGGGTGCCGGTGTGGCCCGTGACTCCAATGAGCCCGTGGCATCCCACGACTTCCGCGACGACCATACCGTGGTCGACGAGGCGCATGCCCAGCTCACTGACGACAAGTAAGACAGGCGACCACTGCCATCACCGGCGACTGTTAGGCACTACCGGTGACCGCTCGTGAAGTCCGTCAAGTTCACGGGCGGGCTGGTGGCTGGCTTGGTTATCGGTCTGGTTGTTTCAGGTCTGCTCTCATGCTTGTCCGGTCTTCGGGCGCCCGGACGTCCGATTGTCCGCAGGTTTTGGTTTTTCGGTATGTTCGGATGTCCACCATGTTGACGGCCGGCCCCATTGGTCGGGCCCGGCCGACCATACTTGGAGCATGGATACTTCAACAATCACTGCCTGTCTTGAGGCAGATCATGCCGCTGATTTGCGCAAAGCCGCCCAACGTCTGGAAGGTGTGGCCCGTCACACCCTTATCGAGCAATCCGATGACCTGGGTGCTCGGATTGGCCATCGCGTTCTGCTCAAGCCGGAGAATCTGCAGCTGACTGGATCCTTCAAGATTCGCGGAGCTTATAACAAGGTGGCCTCGTTGGATCAGGACGAACTGGACCGCGGCATCGTCACCGCTTCCGCTGGCAATCATGCCCAGGGGGTGGCTTTTGCCGCACGCAGCCGTGGCGCGAAGGCCACCATCGTCATGCCCCGGATCACTCCGCCCCTCAAGGTCGATGCCACTCGGGCCTATGGCGCCGAGGTTGTCCTGCAGGGCGAGGTCTTCGACGAAAGTTCCGATTACGCCTTGGGTCTGGCACGTGATCGCGGCATGACCTTCGTCCCGCCCTTTGACGACTACGAGGTCGTCTGTGGTCAGGGGACCATCGCCATGGAAATTCTTCAGGATGTGCCCGATGTCACCGATATCGTGGTTCCCCTGGGTGGGGGCGGGCTGGGCGCTGGCGTTGCGCTCGCCGTAAAAACCTTCAAGCCAGATGTCAGAGTCATCGGAGCCACCCCGGTCGGATCTCCGGCCTGGCGTGAATCTCTGACAGCTGGTCATGTGGTCGCGGCGGATCAGATGCGTACGGCCGCCGAGGGCGTGGCCGTCAGGCGTCCCGGCGATCTGAACTACGCCCTGCTCAGCCGCTATATGGATGATCTGGTCCAGGTGACCGAAAGCGACATCTCCGAGATGATCCTATTCATGCTGGAGAAGCACAAACTGGTGGTCGAGGCGGCTGGCGCCGTCTCCCTGGCGGCCCTGGGACAGTTGGATCTGCAGTCCGAGGTCTTCCGGTCGGCCCCGGGGCCGCATGTGATCGTCCCCATCATCTCGGGCGGCAATATCGATACGGTCACCATGGGTGCTGTCATCCAGCGGGGGATGATCTCCCGCGGACGCATCATGCAGTTCGGCGTGGAGCTGCCCGACGTTCCTGGTCAGCTGGTTAAGGTGGCCACGGTCCTGGCCGATCTGCGTGCCAATGTGATCGAGCTCAACCACGACCAGTTCAAATCCTCCGGCCACTATGACAACGGTGTGCTCTTGGAGGTGACTGTGGAGACTAACGGCCCCGATCACATCACCCAGATCCTGGATACCTTGCGTAGTCGAGGCTTCCAGGTCCATCAGAACTACTGAGCACTATGTCAAGATTGGATCCGGTGCCCGTGCCCGGCATCCGATGTTCGGGGACAATGATGGACAATGATCATCGCTGCGAGAACAGTCGGAATCGCCGATGCCTTTGCTGGGCTTGGCTGATGGGACTTGCTGGTTCTTAAAGGACCAATCTATGGCAATCCTTGTGCTGCCTTGCGTCTTATCACAGGCGGAGTCCCTTCCCCGGAGTCGCCACGGTCTGCGGGTGGAGGACGTGGGTATATCAGCCTATTTCGATAATCGACGAACAGATTTGCTTTATTTCCTCATTGTGTGTTGAGATGATGACGGCAGCGCCTTGTTGGGCAAGTTCGCACAGTATGCGTATTACGACGTTGGCGTTGTCCTGATCCAACGCAGAGGTCGGCTCGTCTGCAAGAATGACACCCGGCTGTTTGAGCAGAAGCCTCGCGAGGGCGATTCTCTGTTGTTCCCCGCCCGATAGGGTGTAAATCTTTTTCTTCTGCGAGCCATTCATTCCGACGATGTCAAGTACTCTGCCGATTCGTTCGTCCTGTTCCTTGCGATGCTCGCGCTTCTTCATTTTGAGGGGAATCTGCAGGTTATGCGACACGTTCCACTGTTCGACAAGACCATAGTTCTGGAATAGAAATCCTATGTTTTCGCGAAGACACACTCGCTGCCCCTTCCGGCTCTTATGCAAATAACCGGAGCGGAATGTCCCTTCGTTGTAAGTGACCGATCCTTCATCGAAGTCCTCCAACAAGCCGACGCAGTTGAGCAGGGTCGTTTTGCCTGCACCGGACGGCCCGCTCACTGCGATTATGGAACCAGGTCCAGCGTCGAAGGACAGTCTCGACCATAAGGTGTGTTCTGCAAATCTCTTGGTAAGTCCTTCGACTTTCAATGTCGGCTGCCTGCCTGCGTCTGTCATATGCATCTCCCTCCGCACCGTGGATTCACGGGCGTTTGATGTCGTCGGCACGGAACCTTGATTCGTATACCGATACGGTAATGGCCATGATGAGGCTGGATCCGGCGAAGAGCAATGTTCCAGCCACCAGATCCGCAACCTTGCTCATCGAGCCGATAATGCCGACTGCCATGAGGGTCAGCAGCACCCCGGTATTCTGCATGACAAGAAAGCCTCCGTGTCTTCTGAAGAACCCGTATCCATGGATGAATTGGACGAAGGAGAGTCTGCGTCGTCTTGCGCAATACGCGGCCGAGCACACGAGGATGGCCATCATGGCAGCGGCCAGACCGAACGATATGGCTATGATGTCCCCGCGTTGCTCGTTCCGGGATAATGACAATGTATACGCTACCGAGTCTTTGGCGTTGTCAATACCCTGGAAGTATCCGGAGATTCCATAATGGTCCAGCTTGCTTTGCAGGAGTTCCGGATCGGAGAACAATACACTATCGCTTGATGTGTATGACAGGTATACCATGGGGCTGATCAACCCTGACGATGGGGATGTGACGGCTACCACCGGATCCTTCAAAGACAGCTTCTGCTGATCTTCTGCAGGCATGAACTGGGTCCCCGAGAAGAGGGATATGTCTTGGCCCGAACGTGTGCGGACCAGGACGCCGTGAGGGCTACAGGAATATGGTTTCTGTTTCTGGGTAACACCCAGTTGGCACTGTGTCTTGAAATATTCGGCATATTTCTTCAACAAGGCTCCGGGGTCCCCTTTATATGATGAAGGCACCAGGAGTGTGAAAGCCCCAATATCTCTTCCAACCACTCTAACCGGTTTCCCATCAAGTCCGGCAATGGGTTGTTTGTCAAGATAGTTCGGGCTCACTATCATCGAATCGGATCCGTCCGGTTCATAAGGATCATTGTTCCCATCAGCGGGACGAACGGAGTCACCGTTATATCCGACCAGCATTGCCTTCCCTCTGCTGTCAAGATCCTCGATCACTTTCATCAGGGGAGGCGCTGTCCGGAGATCATCCTCGTGTGGGGTGTTGGTGTTGACTGACAATCTGAGGACATATTGATCCGAGATGCGAGACCACTGTGCCAGGGACCGGCTGGTGCTCTGTACCGCGCTGATTCTATTCAGAGACCCGCTGATGGTACCAAAGAGAACAGCCACCACCATGAACTGGGCAAAACCCGCGATGATGCCATCACGGAGTTCGTCGCCCTCCCCGTTAAGGACGGCGGGTATCCGATCGCGGAATGTACTGGCACCGCCTAAAGTCAACGCCAGGAAGACAAGATATGCTGTCAATACAGCCACGGCGATCAACAGCGTTCGGAGGAGTCTCCAAATCTGGTGGAAGTCATTGACAATCCAGAGGAAAGGCAATCCCACCAAGGCAATCGTCATCAATCCCACGGCGAGCGTGGCGAGCAGTGAAACCAGCTCGCCGACAAGTATCCTTCCGCTGGTATAACCGTGCATTGCCTTGATCGCATGTATCTTCCTGTTCCTGGACAGGGAATACGCGGTGGAAACCACCAATGTGATGGCGATGATAACGACTCCCGCCCAAAGGCCACCCTTCCCTAACGCATATATCATCGCAGCTATCCAGAAGCCTCGTGACCAGAGGCTTTGTGATTCGTCAACCACTATCCGGGAACGTGACAAAGCCTTGGCGAGCTGTTCCATATGCGACCTATCCGCATTGGTCGCATAGCTTCCGCGCAAGTCCTGGGTGGTAATCTCTTTATAAGAAACTACTTTCGTTGACTGGTCACGCGTTGAAAAGGAAGGATAATCGTACCCTCCATTTCGTTGAAAAGACTTTTGGTCACCCACAAAGGCCACGAGAACACGAGAATTCATCGAGTTACGAAATGAAGGTTGGATCTTGAAGACATTGATCCCCAAAGTTCTTGAAGCTTGGGCAATCGCACGCACAGCATCCGCCTTTGTCGCGGTATCAACCCTCTCGATGGTGAAAGAGGTACCAGTACCCGCAGGAAGCTCCTGATCGATGGTGATAAGCATCTCGAATGTCACCACCATGGTCAGAATCAAGGAAGCCCAAATAGTCAACCGTTCAATCCAGTGAATTCGCAAATCACCTCACCCACCCAAAGCAAAGAGAAGTCCTGCCGGCATGTGCCCGCACATGCCGGCAAATAGGGGTCAGCGCCTCGTTCACTCAGTGATACTAAGCATCATGGTATTAGCATGCCTGATACTCGTAACTGAGTTAATATATACCCCAGTAGCACTGATTGCCTTTAGCACGGCGGCCAGTCTGAGCGACAGCCCATTTACCGCTATATGCTTGTGATGTGACGCGTCCAGTACCTATCGCGGTCGCATAATGGTTCTTCTTCGGATGCATATATGACGAAGTCACATGTCCCCAAGCTGGAACCCCGGACAGATCACAAGTAAAACTACCTCCACCAGCGCCACCTGCCATGGCAACAGGCGCTATACCAGTCGACAATGCAAGAGCTACCATTGATGAAGCAACAACTCTCCCAAACTTCCTCATAGTTTTCTCCTTTGAAAACAAATATGATGGTGAAAACTTTCCACCGCCACTCGTTATACTCCATAAACACAGCTAAATCAAATACAGCTAACTCATTCCAGCCTCTCACACATTGAGGCCACTCTTATGTCACTGACACCGATGCGGAATCCGAACCGGTACGATGACGCTGACCATTCCTGGAACAATTCCCTTGCCGGAGTTCGGACAACACACCCAAGACCAGTTTGCTTGGTTGCACTCACACCACGAGCATGGGATGTTTTAGTGGATGCAGTGCGGAATCATGCAGAGAATGCCTCTGCTGATGACACTGGCGGGGATAGTGGCGGTCAGCCAGCTGCGGATCTGCTGCCGGTAGCCGGTCGCCCATCCGTCCGATCTGCTCGCCCTGCAGCCTGGAGACCCGCTCGTTCACGTGCTGCTGCCCGTCGTGCATCTTCCTGAGCTGTGTTTCGTTCCTGCTGGCCGGTTGCTCCACGCTCTTCTCGAACGCCTTGCAGCCAGAGAGGATGACCTTCCTTGAGGCCTCGTTCTGCCTGTCGCCTGGGTCCTCTGATCGCTGCAAGCTGGTCAGCAGCATCTGGTTGGCTGTTCCGTCGTGGAGGTTATGACCTCCAACTGCTCCTTGAGGTTCAACTGGCTGCTGGAGGTGAGCTGTATCTGCGCCCTGGAGTTCCTGAGCTCCTTGAGCACATGCCTCGTCTCGCGCAGTCGTGTGCTCAGGTCCTCCTCGTTGCCCTGGTTCGGGTTCTCGTCCATGTCTCCTCGTTTCGTCCAGCAGCGATTGCAGTTCCCCGACCACGCTCTTAATCTGTTTGCGCAGCTTCTCGATGAGCGTCTCCCCCAATGACCGCGAAGCGAAGTTATCCACCGTCAAAATCAAAGTCAAAAACTCAAGCTTTCTAGTATAGGTATCTAGTATAGGTATATAGGGGCCCCTCGTTAGTCCCACTGCGAGTAGGGCTAAGAGGGGTTTTATTGCATTCAAAGTCCATCTCTTGGATTTGGCCTGATTGTGGCTTGTCTGCGCTGGTTGGTGCATTTGGAGTGTGTTGATTGATGGTGGTTTCGTGATTGCTGGTGGGTCTGATGCTTGGGTGGTTATGTTTGGTGAATGTGATTGCTGGTGTTTTATGGATGTGGTGAGCTGGTTTTGGGTCTTTTCCGGGATAACGGTGGCATACTCGCTTCGGACTGCGGCGGTTCTTCCGGTGCACACGCCCGGCTCTGTTCTTTCCTGCCGGCTCCGGCGGGCTTGTACCCCGTGCATGGAGGTGGAGCATTCCACCAGGATGGCTCAGGACCGGCTGACCGTTCTGGGCATGCCTCGCGGGATCGCCTACGCGCAGCCGAACGCATGAACGCATAAACGAAGGGCGCCCCCAGGAATCCATGAAGATTGGAATTCCTTGGGGCGCCCTTGCGTCCTGGTGCGGTGGCCGTCAGGCTTCTGTCGGCTGCTCGGCCATGGCCTGCAGGTATCGGGCGACGGCCTTGCGGATGATGGCCGACTTGGGGATGCCTTCCTTCTTGGCCAGCCGGCTGGCCTTGTCGTCCAGGTCCTCGGGCACCCTGACCCTCCAGGTGCGTCGAGCGGTCCGTGCCTCGGCCCGCCGTTCCTCCGGCTTCTCCAACTTCGCCAGGCTCTGGGCCATGAGCGATGCGGCCTGCTCGTCGGTCAGCAGCGGGGCGTCGGGGTCCCGCCGGATGGCGGCCTTCGGGTGGTGGATCAGCTCCCCCCGGTCGGCTGCGCGGATCAGCGCATCGATGTCCTCCTGGTTCTCGGATGTGACTTGCTTGGCCATTTCGCGCTCCTTTCCCTTCCTGCACGCCTGTCCCTCTCCGCCCTCACCGGGTGGCCTCGGCCCGGCGCAGGCGCATCTGGTCGAATTCCTCCTGGAGGTCGTGGAAGAACTCGTCCTCATCCACTCCGCGGTTCGGATCCTTGCGTCGTACGGAGCCTGGTATGACGTCCAGGCGTTCCTCGCGTTCGGCCTTGGCGTTCATCTCCTCCATCTGCCGGTGCTCTTGTTCCGTCTTAGGCTCGTACTCGTATTCGTTCATGGCTATTCTCCTGTACCCAATAACATGGCTTTTTAAATTATTGGTTGGTGTGGTCTGGCCGTCTATCGGTCGTGCTTGTGCGACTTGATCAGCCGCCGCCACACGTCGGTGACGGTCATGATCTGGAAGGCGACGAAATCCCCGGGCTCGGCTTCCTTGACTATGACCTCGATGCAGCCCTTTCCAAGCGCTCCAGGATGCCTGGGCCCGACGAGAACCACGGCATCCAGCCCATTCCGATCCTGAATCTCCTCTTTGCTTGCATGATGTAGGACGGCATAGCCGATTTCCTGGCAGGCGATACACCATGCCCGCCAGCGCTTCTGGCCATCTTGAGCGTTTGAGCTCCTCTCTCCCCCGCCCTCCATCCATATGGCACCACACTGACGACCTACAGTCAAAGGCCGCACTCTTTTCCTCTGGGTGTTCCTTGGATTTTCCAGCCGCGACCCTGCCGATGGGCGCATGCCATCCTGGCGTCGCCAGCATGTAGTTGAGCGCATCCGCATAGGCTGTCGCCTCCTGGGCGGCGACCGGGGACACCAGGCCCAGCTGCTTGCCGTATGACCATATGGAATATGTGGTACATATTTTATGAATTTTGGCCAGAGGCGGGTAAATACTGTTGTCCATAACGGCGTGGTGGGGAGGCATCCATGATGGGGATACGGAAGAAATTCAAGGAGCTGAAGAATCAAAAACTGACTCTTTTTCGCCCAGACGATATTCAATGGCTAACCCTTGGACAGCTCCAGCAGAGGTATGACGACCTTAAAGACCAGCGCGACAAGCAAATGGCATGCACAGCGCCTGCTCGCGTTGTGCGCAGTGTCCAGCTTCATCTCCTTCATGTCGCAGCCCGCCTGGAAGAAGCTTAAGAGCACTCCGCAGAAAGTAATGCTTGTTTTCTGCACTATCTTATTGGTGACCATTGTATTTTTGATCGCTGCGGTGATCATGGGTGATCTATACAGCCCCATAAAAACCCCCATGCTGGTAAACACCACAGCACAGGCACAGCCACAATCCACGGGGGAAAACCAAAAAAACCTCCTTGATGAGTGGAAGGCACAGGTCGATATATTGGAATCTCATAATAACTTACGAGAAGCCATAATTATCTCTGCCTATGCCGCATATGCAGTTGCCCTGGATGGCATCATTGCTTGTTTTCTCCCCCTGTAATCCGAGAGGGAGAGCAGCAGAGCCAGGAATCTTGTAGCTTGGTCTTATGATTTTCCTATGGAAGTCTATGCAAAAGAGAAAATATATCATGCCATAGATGCATGTAAACAATTCGATGCAGACAAACACCCCGAGCTCTTCAATGGATATCTCTTTAGTAGGTACCAGCTTAGGCAAAACGATTTTCCAAGGTTGAACTTATTTCTGACCGCTGCTCAACTTCAACTGGCCAACTGCCTCCTGCCTCTTAATAAGGCGATAAGCGGTGAAAGTAAAATAGAAAGTCTTCTTAACAACTTAACAGATACGCTAGGTGCTCTGTCTGCTTTCGACAAAACGATAATGACTGAAGCCGATTATGAGGTGGTTCTCGGCGATAACTTTCCTAGGGCGCAGATTGAACACGCCATTCAATCTCTACGATACAGGCCTTCACATTGGGAGGAACCTAGATCACAGGATAGATTCCGCGAACCGCCGTTAAAGAGACACCCCATGTTTTCAGTGGAGCCTGTTGATAATACAGGCTTTGTTGCAAATTCACCTAAAATTCTTTCTGATGTAGTGGATCCACTAGTACAGCATTCGAGATTGTCCAATGGAGCCTACCGTTCACAGCCAAACGAAGGACAGGATCCGCAGGAGCACCAGCAGAGCACAACGCAAGCGGAGCAGGCTGGGCGGAAACATTACACGGTGTTCGTCAGCTCGACCTTCGAGGATATGAGGGATATTCGCGCGGCTGTGCTGGGGAGGCTATATTCCACGGAAGACTTCATGCCGATCGGCATGGAGAACTTCATGGCCTCCGACAGCAGCCAGCTCGACTACATCCGCGAAAGGCTCAATGACACCGACATCTACGTGCTGCTCCTGGGCGGCAGGTACGGCACCCTCACCCCCCGCGCGGACAGGAGCTACACGCATGAGGAGTATGAGATGGCCAAAGCCAACCCTGATGTCAGGGTGCTGTCCTTCGTGTGCGACCATCCCGAGAATCTGCCCGCCGAGAGACGCTGGCGAAACGATGACGAACACGACAGGCTCATGGAATTCACTAAGGAAGTGGAAAGCGACAAAATGGTCAGGCCCTGGGCAGTAGACGCCGACCCGGAGAAGATCGCCGGCGATGTCTACCAGTCCCTGGTCGATGAGACGAAAAAAGGAACAATGCGCGGCTGGACCAGAGGAGAATGGCCTGAACCGGAACAGTAAAGCCGCCCAGTCAGCCAGGGCGTGAGGAGCCATCCCCGCAAGGACAAGGATAGTTCTCTGGCGCTTCCTCCGGCGCGGCTGTTCCTTCAGAGGCTTGCCTGGTGCTGTTCCTTCTCCCCTACCCGTCCGATCGCCTTGTAGATGGTGCTTCGGCTGACGTTGAACCTGGCGGCTATCTCCTTGACGGTCACGGTCCTGGAATCGTACAGCTGGCGCACCATGGCGACGTCCTTGTCGGAGAGCTTGTAGGGGCGGCCGCCTTTCCTGCCGCGCGCCCTGGCCGCCGTCAGGCCGGCCATGGTGCGTTCCCGGATCAGGTCCCGCTCGAACTGCGCCAAGGCGGAGAAGATGTTGAAGACCAGCACCCCTCCAGGCGTGCTGGTGTCCATATTCTCGGTCAGGCTGCGGAACCCCACCCCCTGCTTATGGAACCGGTCCATCAGATCGACCAGGTTCTGCACGCTGCGCCCCAGCCTGTCCAGCTTCCACACCACCACCGTGTCGCCCTCGCGCAACGCCTCCAGCATCCGGTCCAACTGGGGGCGGCTGGCCTTGGCCCCGGAGGAATGATCGACATAGATCCTCCCGCAACCCGCCTTCCTCAGCGCATCGGTCTGCAGATCCTCGTTCTGCTCAAGCGTGCTCACCCTCGCATAGCCGATCAGCATGCGCCCTCCCCTCGGCCGGCCGACGGCGACGGCTTCGGCCGCCGCGCATACGCCTTCCATGAAAACGGACGGTGGACCGGACCGTTATAGACCGGACGGTTATAGACCGCCATATGGGTCTTCCTGTATGGGCCTTCCCTGGGGACGATACGCTCGTTGATGATCTGCACCAGATAGTTGACCGCCAGCACGGAAACAGCCACCGAATAGAACAGCGAATAGTCCGATTTGTTGATTTTGCATCTTCCCATCAGGTACAGGACGATCACGAAGACCACACCGATGACGGCATATGGCGTGGTACGAATCCACCACCTGCTGGGCGGATCACTCTCCCGATCTCTTATAACATCGCGAGCATAAATGAACAGCGCCGTTGCCTCAACCAGAAAGAGGAGTATGAGAAACACAAACGACGCAGTCGAATACGACTCCTCAGAGTAATTTATAAAAGTATTTACCATCAGAAAGATATACAAAAGGTGCAGGAGATAGGAGCCCGTCGTTACCGTACTATAACTCTTATCCCATTCGGCTCCATACATGACTATGACACCATAAGAAAAGATGAAGAAAGAAAAGACAAGAGGAACCCATCCGGCAACGAAAGCTAACCCGTCTTTGTGTTTTTGCCAAAGAAACCTGAATGGTGAAAAGCAGATTAAGACCATAATTAAAAGACCGAAATCAGCCAAGAACGACATAAGACAGAGCGGGCCTTTATGACATGGGTTTACATTTTCCTTAAAATTTTCCCACCATCTTCTTCGACGCGCTCTATGTTTCACCCATCTGGCGAATATTCCAAGGCAATTGTTCTCTTTTCCCATATGTTTACAATACATAGATTAAAAGACCAGTTAAACTACGGCTTACCGTTTCGGACAGCGAAGATTCAGCGGAACCAATAAAATGTATATAAAACGGTTGTTTTTAATATTAAAATGCTATTTATATTTTATTCTTTGTTTGATTCTTCTTCAGAATTTTTAACATCCGTGCCTGTTTTCAGCGGATTTGTGTCTGCTGACTTCGGCTGGTCCGTTTCTTTCTGTTCCAGCCGCCTGATCACATAGGCATTGCCGTCATATCTGAGTCCGCGTTTCCCCGGTGATGATATTCTGCGATATTCGGCATTCTCCTGCTTGATTGTCCTCTGTTAGGGGAAGCTTCACCCGGCTCCAGGAGCCATGATGGCACAGCGGGTTCGCAAGGTACGGCCCCAATCAAGCAGTCATGTTCTGGCCACTAGAGGAAAAGGACTGTTGAAAGCAAAGGACAAACATTTCTGCATTGTTTAATACCTTATTTCTTCTTATTATTTCATTTGCTTCCGCCCATAGCCTGACTGCTTCCTGCTCCGCTTTCGTCATTTTTCAAATGTGATGCTTGTGATTTAGATTTGCTCAGATAAGCATATTGGGTGCTCGGATAAAAGTGATAATTTATTTATAAAAAGAAATAACTCACTCGCAATATAGCTGAGGGGTGTATTATATTCGATTGAAACAGAGATGTTTACGATCAATTTAATCTGACTACGGGAGAAGACAGATATGACCACCAGACTTTCTATCGGTAAACGAATAATAGGACTGTTTGCCGCTGCATTAGTTTTTTCAACGCTGACTACAGGAGTAGCATCTGCGCAGACACCTGACCTGGACACAAACCAACTGGAATCCATAGTCACCAGATACGGTAAAAAAATTGAAAATAGTTATTCTGGTGTCCAGATGCGTTTCAATGATAAAGAAGACCAGCTGGCGCAAAAGAATGGCATTAATTCTACATCGTACAAAGAGTCAGGATTATCTTTGAAAGACGTATCCACTACCACCAAGCTAATCGGTACTCAAAAAACCGACTCCGGTTATCAGGTACTGAGTGAAATTACCACTAAAATGGTACTAGTGCCAGAGGCCGGTACCACAATTACAATTGCTGGTGAAAACAGGAACCATTTGGATTCCTCCGCAACGGATCTTCATTCAATAAGTATCGCACTCACAAAAGGCAATGATGCGGATGGCTACACCGTTGTCGGTGATGAAATACAATATCCAGACGAACAAAATGATGAAACACCGGATATGATTAATGTTCCTCAATCAGTTCCAAACTCGGCTGAAACAAGAGAATCGTCAGACCCCTTTGCGAATCGAGCGGGATTGAATTATATAAAGATGTCCAAATATGCTGAAAAATGGACTGAAGATGCTCCGGGTAATAAGATGAATCCGGACTTCCCTATCTACGATGAAAAGAACGGGAACTGCGCTAATTTTGCTTCTCAAGCTATATATGCAGGAGGTCTAAAAACCACCTTCGGCAATTCACTGCAGATATGGGATGATCATGTATGGACATGGAATCTTGCCGGTATAGCCAAGGCTTCGCATACTTGGTCAACGGCACAGCATAACTATAATTATATGAAGGATTCTTCTGGTGCTTTTACCGAAGAGGACAGCCCGTGGCGGGTTGGTCAAGGCGGTCTTATTTATGGCGATTGGGACAATGATGGATCCTTCAACCATGTAATGGTAGTAGTCGGATACATCAATGATGGCTATAATTCAACTCCAGTTATTTGCCAAAAGAGCGCTCCACGCCATGACTACCCCTTTAGGGATTCCGTAAAAAATGCTCCAAAAACGACCAGATGGGCCGGTCTGCAATGGAAAGCGGAATGGTAAGGCTTAGGCAGGCTTGATTGGTTTGAAAACGCATGTTCGTAAACCGGTAATACAACGAAAATGGTTCCGTATCGGTTTACGGGCATGCATTATTTATATAGGAATATGGATACTATGTTTTGCGAGTCTTGCGATTAAAAGTGATCAGTATTCATGGGATTTGCGCCTATACGAAGAAACAGCTGAAAACGAGGTATCAACATATAGCACATTCCAAGAAATTGATTCTAAGATAAAAATTAATCAGCCATTACCAACTTTTAGCTGCAGAACAAGGCCGGAGATAATCGATTGTGCCACACGGCCTAACCCGCCGACAACGGGCATTCCTATGATTACCGCGATGATTTACGATTATGTACATGTTTCCAACGCCGACAGCGTTTTGCATAATTCTACGCTGGAACACCTGACTAATATTGATTTAATGAGTACCGAATTTCGTCATCATTTTGAATAGCAGCATAGGGAGTTAGTTAGCACATTATTTTGGATTAAGAACAATTCACGATCTCAACTATTCAAATACGATATTCCCATGATCCCGCCACCATTCCTACGTCCCCGGACGTCACAAATGGCATTGCACTACATGCCGATCCACCGCAGCGCGCCCAGCAGAAGGGGACGGAGTTTCTTCTCATAGTCATAAAGTGCATTACAATAGTGGTATGGCGATTAGGTTCACGGATTCGACGCACCGGCATTTCTGCGAGGACCGCCTCGACGAAGCCATGGTGCTCAGGGCCATGGGTGAACCGGTATGGACCGCGATCGTTGACCGGACGACCCGTCCGTGCTACCGTCGGCGCTCGGGGATCCGCCGATAGCGCTCATCGTGTGCAAAAGGCACCCAGGCGCATTGGACGACGACCTGCTCGAAGTGCTCATCCACCCCGATGGGCCCGACATGCGGGTATTCCACGTCATGCACCTGGGCGGACTGTGGCGCGACTACTGGCACCGCTGGCCCGACGGCCGGGGCGGGAACAGGACGACGACGGAAAGGAAACGGCAATGAGCGACAAGCACACACGACGCACGACCGTGAGGGCAAGCGAATACGAGAACCGCATGGACCGGCTCGACTGGGCCCCCTCGAAGCCGCCGGTCTCCGCATGGGGCGGCGAGGAGGCCAGGAGGATCAGCCAGGCCATGCTCGACCCCGACACAGACGCCACGAAGCTGTTCGCCACCCTGATGGGGCGCCCATCGCTCGAGCAGCGCGAACAGGGCAGGAAACCGAGCGTGCAGCACAGCGTGCGCTTGAGCGAACCCATGGACGAATACGTATCCGCCGCCATCAAGCGCGAGGGGTTGAAGAACCGCAGCGAATACTTCCGCATGCTCGTCCAGCGGGACGCCGAAATCCACCACACTGAACTTGTCGGCGCATGAAACGGGACTGAAGCCGAACCTGCCGGATCATGGCGACCACGCATGATCATTCCGGGGTATTCGGCACTTCTCCGCTTGATCATCTGCTGTCAAGGGAAGCCACAGCCGGCCATGTGTGCCATGATGGCCCAGCGGGTTCGCCGGCTGCGGTCACCATTAAATGGTGATTTCTTCCGCTGGCGAGAGGCGCCGGTGCTTTTCCTGATGAATTTGTACTCGTGATCATGTCTTTCATGCGAGCTTGAGCTCGGCTATTACATGTTTAATCTATTTAGTGACTATCTGCGGGGTGTCTGCTGATCATTGCGGCGTGACTATGGGTGTTTTTGAAGCACAGATTGACTCTGTTGGTGCTGCGAATAGGTGGAGAGACAGGATGGGGCGAGTGAATGCCGAGGAGCTGGGGAGCGCGATTATTCCTGTTCGAATTTCATGGACCCTATTGGTATTTGGTTCCAGTCCTCGTCGGTGCTGATAAGGGCATGTCCAGGGCATCAGAGCTTTGTTCGGGCGGGAAGACTTCGGCTTCCGGAGTCGATTCGCTGTCCTTCTTCTGGGGCAGGGGTTCGCTACCTGATGCAGAGTATCCGCGTGTTAGGGGTGCCGGTGTTCCAAAACGACGCTGACAGGGGGCCGGTACAGTCGGAGTGAGCCTGTAGTGAGACGGAAGACGGCGCAAGGATTGCCATAGTGGGCCCTGCAGGTTCTTGCAGGACCCATCAGAAATCTGCAGATCGCAGATCTGTTCCAGCAATTGCGCGGGGCAGTCAGCGAATCAACCCTGTCCGGCGATGGTTTTGTCGACGAGTTTGGGCAGTGCCTCTTCGATGGGTTCGTGGATGAGTCGGGTTGCCAGAGAATCATACTGGGTTGAACCCATGTTCATGATGGTGATTGGCACACCTGCCTGGGCTGCCACCGGCACCAGCGAGGCGGCCGGATACACCTCCAAAGTGGAGCCGATCACCCAGAATTGATCGGCCTGGCTGGCCAGTCTCATGCTCTTCTCCATGGCTCCCTCGGGCAGGGCCTGACCGAAGTAGACCACATCAGTCTTGATGATGCCATTGCATGGCATGTTGCCCTGGTAGGGCATGGGCTTGTGGCAGTGTGGATCGGGTTCCTGATCAAGCTTGGCCATGATGTCGGCAGTCCGATATGCCTGGCCGCACTTCATGCAATGGGAGCTGCCGATGCTCCCGTGAAGGTTGACGATGACATCATCGGAGTTGCCGGCTTTCTCGTGAAGGGCATCGAAGTTCTGCGTAGCCAGCAGGTTCAGCATGCCTGCCTGCTCCAGCCTGGCCAGTGCCTTGTGGGCCACTCCGGGCTGGGCCTTCCAGACAGGCGACTCCTTCTGCCACCGCCATGAATACTCCCGCTGCTTCTTGTCGCTCATGAACAGGTCCAGGTCATAGACATTCATCTGATCGGGATGCTTGGTCCAAACCCCGTCAGGCCCGCGAAAATCCGGTATGCCGGCTGAGGTCGAGATTCCCGCCCCGGTCAGTACTGCAATTGTTGTGCTCATACACCCGTCTTACCATCCGTCAACAGAATCCATGACTCGCAGACCAACATAGTCGCGAACATACACCTATATCAACATTCATATTCATAGGCTGTGGATGACTGGCGGTCGAGAACGGAAGGTCAACTCCGCATTGGATATAGACGACTATGACCAGAGTTCAAAAGGACTATGAAAAGGACTGAGCCGGCACGCCGATGGAACCGGGGCCTGATCGTTCATTTGTGAATAAAATGTGCGCATGAAGCGGGGACTGTGAGCTGAAGGCCCATCTTCGTGAGACTCGAAGTTAGGAAGGAGCATGTAACGACACGCCGTCTGAGGCCTTGTTATTACTTGTTTTGAGGGTGTTTATGGAAGGGCCGAGTTGCGTTTTGGCTGGCTCGTGGTAAGTTTATCTCTTGCTGCTCAACACGGCGGTTCTTCTTCCGGGAGGAAGTTGAATGGCTTGTTGGTGTGGTGGTGGTTTGAGAACTCAAGAGCGTGTTTGTGCTACTTATAGCTTTTTGATTGCCAGTCCGATGCCTTCCCCTGTTTGGGGTTTCGTGGGAGCGTGTAATTGGTGTCGGGGTTTTTCGTGGGTTGGTTTCCTCCTTATGGAAGCCGGCCCGTCAATTATTGATGTGGGCTGTTTCGGCCTTCTTCATGGTTTTTTGTGGAGGGTTTGATTCTGGCTCAGGATGAACGCTGGCGGCGTGCTTAACACATGCAAGTCGAACGGGATCCGGGCAGCTTGCTGCCTGGTGAGAGTGGCGAACGGGTGAGTAATGCGTGACCAACCTGCCCCATGCTTCGGAATAGCTCCTGGAAACGGGTGGTAATGCCGGATGCTCCGCACTGTCGCATGATGGTGTGGGAAAGGGTTTACCGGCATGGGATGGGGTCGCGTCCTATCAGCTTGTTGGCGGGGTGATGGCCTGCCAAGGCTTCGACGGGTAGCCGGCCTGAGAGGGCGACCGGCCACATTGGGACTGAGATACGGCCCAGACTCCTACGGGAGGCAGCAGTGGGGAATATTGCACAATGGGCGAAAGCCTGATGCAGCGACGCCGCGTGCGGGATGACGGCCTTCGGGTTGTAAACCGCTTTTGATTGGGAGCAAGCGAGAGTGAGTGTACCTTTCGAATAAGCACCGGCTAACTACGTGCCAGCAGCCGCGGTAATACGTAGGGTGCAAGCGTTATCCGGATTTATTGGGCGTAAAGAGCTCGTAGGCGGTTCGTCGCGTCTGGTGTGAAAGTCCATCGCTTAACGGTGGATCGGCGCCGGGTACGGGCGGACTGGAGTGCGGTAGGGGAGACTGGAATTCCCGGTGTAACGGTGGAATGTGTAGATATCGGGAAGAACACCGATGGCGAAGGCAGGTCTCTGGGCCGTCACTGACGCTGAGGAGCGAAAGCGTGGGGAGCGAACAGGATTAGATACCCTGGTAGTCCACGCCGTAAACGGTGGATGCTGGATGTGGGGCCCGTTCCACGGGTTCCGTGTCGGAGCTAACGCGTTAAGCATCCCGCCTGGGGAGTACGGCCGCAAGGCTAAAACTCAAAGAAATTGACGGGGGCCCGCACAAGCGGCGGAGCATGCGGATTAATTCGATGCAACGCGAAGAACCTTACCTGGGCTTGACATGTGCCGGACGGCTGCGGAGACGCGGCTTCCCTTCGGGGCCGGTTCACAGGTGGTGCATGGTCGTCGTCAGCTCGTGTCGTGAGATGTTGGGTCAAGTCCCGCAACGAGCGCAACCCTCGCCTCGTGTTGCCAGCGGGTCATGCCGGGAACTCACGGGGGACCGCCGGGGTTAACCCGGAGGAAGGTGGGGATGACGTCAGATCATCATGCCCCTTACGTCCAGGGCTTCACGCATGCTACAATGGCCGGTACAGCGGGATGCGACATGGTGACATGGAGCGGATCCCTGAAAACCGGTCTCAGTTCGGATCGGAGCCTGCAACCCGGCTCCGTGAAGGCGGAGTCGCTAGTAATCGCGGATCAGCAACGCCGCGGTGAATGCGTTCCCGGGCCTTGTACACACCGCCCGTCAAGTCATGAAAGTGGGCAGCACCCGAAGCCGGTGGCCCAACCCGTGAGGGGGGGAGCCGTCTAAGGTGAGGTCCGCGATTGGGACTAAGTCGTAACAAGGTAGCCGTACCGGAAGGTGCGGCTGGATCACCTCCTTTCTACGGAGATTATGAAATTCCTCTGCGTGGTTTGCGTGGGGGTCGTGCCTGTGGGCCGGCCGGTTGGCTGGCTGGCGTGGGCGTGCTGGCGTGGAACGGTTTGAAGGCTGTGGCATGGATGCGCTGTTGGGTTCCCGGACCGCCACCTTGGTGGGTGGTGTTCCTGATGCCCGTCGGGTTCCTGCGTGGGGTTTGTCCCGCGTCGGGTCCTGTCGGTGTGCTGGTGGTTTGAGAACTGGATAGTGGACGCGAGCGGATGGCCGGCTTTCGGGCCGGTTGTCTGCTGTATTGTTTCGTCCGAGCCTATTTTTGAGTGGGTTCGGGTCGATCGTTTTGTGATCGTTTAGTGTGATGATTTGTCGTCTGGCAGTTCGCAGTTGTTGTTGTCGTGGCATGGCCTGTGGTCGTGTTGTCGGCAAGGGCGCATGGTGGATGCCTTGGCAGACAGGACCGATGAAGGACGCGTGGGGCCGCGATAGGCCTCGGGGAGCCGCCGACAGGGCTTTGATCCGAGGGTGTCCGAATGGGGTAACCCGCCGGCCGTGATGGGCCGGCACCGCATTCGTGCGGGGGGTACGCAGGGAAGTGAAACATCTCAGTACCTGCAGGAAAGGATATTCCGTGAGTAGTGGCGAGCGAAAGCGGATGATGGCCAAACCGGTGCCGTGCAAGACCCGTCGGGGGTTGCGGCATGGGTGTTGTGGGACTTGGCGTCCGGGCTCCGACGGGCCCGGCGGCAGTGATAAAGCGGCGTGTGAGGCGAACGGGATTGAATTCCCGGCCGTAGAGGGTGATGGCCCCGTAGCCGAAGGCGCGCCGCCTGCCGGTTCTTGTTCCCAAGTAGCGCGGGACTCGTGGAATCCCGTGTGAATCGGCCCCGACCGTGGGGTAAGCCTGAATATTCCTGTCTGACCGATAGCGTACGAGTACCGTGAGGGAAAGGTGAAAAGCACCCCGGGAGGGGAGTGAAAGAGTTTCTGAAACCGTGTGCCTACAATCCGTCGGAGCCTTTCGGGGTGACGGCGTGCCTATCGAAAAATGAGTCTGCGAGTCAGTGGTGCGTGGCGAGGCTAACCCGTGTGGGGCAGCCGTAGCGAAAGCGAGTCCGATAAGGGCGTTTCCAGTCGCGTGTCCTGGACCCGAAGCGGGATGATCTAGCCCTGGGCAGGTTGAAGCGCGGGTAAGACCGCGTGGAGGACCGAACGGACCTGGGTTGAAAACCGGGCCGATGACCTGGGGCTAGGGGTGAAAGGCCAATCAAATTCCGTGATAGCTGGTTCTCTCCGAAATGCATTTCGGTGCAGCGTCGCGTGAGTGCCTCCATGGGGTAGAGCTACTGGATGCTTGAGGGCCCGTATCGGGTACCGACAGCAGCCAAACTCCGAATACGTGTGAGGTGTATCGCGGCAGTGAGTCGGCGGGGGATAAGCTCCGTCGTCGAGAGGGAGACAGCCCAGATCGTCGTCTAAGGTCCCCAAGCGCGTGCTAAGTGGGAAAGGATGTGGAGTCGCATAGACAGCCAGGAGGTTGGCTCAGAAGCAGCCATCCTTGAAAGAGTGCGTAACAGCTCACTGGTCTAGTGGTTCCGCGCCGATAATGTAGCGGGGCTCAAGCACGCCACCGAAGACGCGGCAGCGCAGTTCGCTGTGCTGGGTAGGAGAGCGTTCCGCGTGGGGTGAAGCGGCGGCGTGAGCCGGCCGTGGACCGCGTGGAAGTGAGAATGCAGACATGAGTAGCGAGAGGCGGGTGAGAATCCCGTCCGCTGGATGACCAAGGGTTCCGGGGCCACGTTCGTCGTCCCCGGGTGAGTCGGGTCCTAAGGCGAGGCCGACAGGCGTAGTCGAATGGATGAAGGAGTCGATATTCTCCTACCGGCGTCAAGCCGTCCAATCCAAGACGTGGAAGCATGCCCTTACCCGTGTCGGGCGATGGTCTTCGGACCGTCCGATGGCATGGGACCGGCGTGTGGATGCGTGGCGGGTAGCGCGGGAGTGACACGGAACGGGAGCCGGGCCGCGGTGGTGGTTATCCGTGGTCAAGCATGCG
The DNA here is from genome assembly GCF_019469425.1 of Bifidobacterium asteroides. Classification (NCBI taxonomy): domain Bacteria; kingdom Bacillati; phylum Actinomycetota; class Actinomycetes; order Bifidobacteriales; family Bifidobacteriaceae; genus Bifidobacterium; species Bifidobacterium asteroides. Next base: position 187,727 of record NZ_CP048272.1, read on the forward strand.
GCGCGTCGGGCAGGCAAATCCGCCCGGCATGAGCGCGAGGTGTGATGATGGGGGGTCTTGTGCCCCGAATCCGGTGTGCCGTTCCGTCGAGAAAAGCTTCGGCGTGAGGAGTGGCGCCGCCCGTACCCTAAACCGACACTGGTGGTCAGGTAGAGTATACCAAAGCGATCGAGCGAATCCTGGTCAAGGAACTCGGCAAATCACTCCCGTGCCTTCGGTATAAGGGAGGCCCCGGCCGGTGAGGCGCCTTTGCGCGCGGAGCCGGCTGGGGCGGCACAGACCAGGGGGTAGCGACTGTTTACCAAAAACACAGGTGCATGCGAAGACGTAAGTCGCTGTATATGCACTGACGCCTGCCCGGTGCCGGAAGGTTAAGAGGATCCGTCATCCCTCTTCGGAGGGGGCAGCGGTGAATTCAAGCCCCGGTAAACGGCGGTGGTAACTATAACCATCCTAAGGTAGCGAAATTCCTTGTCGGGTAAGTTCCGACCTGCACGAATGGCGTAACGACTTCCCCACTGTCTCGACCAGGAGCTCGGCGAAATTGCAGTACGAGTAAAGATGCTCGTTAAGCGCAGAAGGACGAAAAGACCCCGGGACCTTTACTATACCTTGGTATTGGCGTTAGGTGAGGACTGTGTAGCATAGGCGGGAGGCTTCGAAGCGGGTGCGCCAGCATCCGTGGAGCCGGAATGTGAAATACCGCTCTGTCCTCATCTGGCCTCTAACCTCGGCCGGTCATCCCGGCCAGGGACAGTGCCTGGCGGGTAGTTTAACTGGGGCGGTTGCCTCCCAAAGAGTAACGGAGGCGCCCAAGGGTTCCCTCAGCCCGGTTGGCAATCGGGTGTTGAGTGCAATCGCACAAGGGAGCTTGACTGCGAGACCGACGGGTCGAGCAGGGACGAAAGTCGGAGATAGTGATCCGGTGCCGGCGTACGGACGCGGCATCGCTCAACGGATAAAAGGTACCCCGGGGATAACAGGCTGATCATCCCCAAGAGTCCATATCGACGGGATGGTTTGGCACCTCGATGTCGGCTCGTCGCATCCTGGGGCTGGAGCAGGTCCCAAGGGTTCGGCCGTTCGCCGATTAAAGCGGCACGCGAGCTGGGTTCAGAACGTCGTGAGACAGTTTGGTCTCTATCCTCTGCGCTCGTTGGAATCTTGAGGAGCCCTGCCCATAGTACGAGAGGACCTGGGTGGACGAACCTCTGGTATGCCGGTTGTCGCGCCAGCGGCACGGCCGGTTGGCTACGTTCGGATGGGATAACCGCTGAAAGCATCTAAGCGGGAAGCCCCCTCCAAGATAAGGATTCCATGAAGCCTCCGGGCTTCTGAAGACCCCATGCAGAACACATGGTCGATAGACCGGACGTGGACACCCCGCAAGGGGCGGAGCCGACCGGCACTAATGGTCGAGGACAACACAACACCCGCCCTCATGGAAGGGCGGCGGCATCAACCCGACTGCGTACACGGCCTGCGGCAATAGCACGGACAGCCACAGGCGATCGAACACGAAACACGCGTCCGCCATCCGGTCCCCAAACCGCCAGGAAACCCCGCTCCCCTTCAAACAGGGAACGGCAGAACAGAAGATTCGCGGCGGTCATGGCCTGGGGGAGACGCCCGGTCCCATTCCGAACCCGGAAGCTAAGACCCAGCACGGCAATGGTACTGCACCCGGAAGAGTGTGGGAGAGTAGCACACCGCCGCCACTACACGTAAACACAAGAGGACCACCAGGGGCAACACCCTGATGGTCCTCTTCTCATATCCGGCCACCACCACAGACGACCCGAACCCCCCACACACGCCAAAACCATATGCCAAGTAACCGAACACGGTTGAGCGGAATATTAATGGCAACCACGTACTCAGTCTGCCGGGCACTTAACCAGTCTGCGATTTGATATTCGAAATCGATGATCCGGAAACTCTGGCTTACTTTGCCGCCCGTCGCCTATGGCTCAGGACAACTAGAATGATATCAGCCAAATCAGGCGCGTAAGCACGTATGCAAAGAAGGCGGATGAGCATGGGCAAAAGAATCATTCTTATAGGAGCTACCGGCAGGGTAGGTGCAAAGACTCTCGAGGACCTAGTTAAGGCGGGCCATGAAGTGGTAGCCTGCTCCCGAGGAGCCTCGAAGATCCCGTCCAGCCGACAAATGGAGCCCATGACCCTGGATCTGCGTGATCCGCTTTCCCTGGTAACAGATGCATTCCGCAAGATGCATGCTGACTCTGTTGTCTTCACCGCAGGCTCGCGCGGCAAGGACATTAATCAGATCGACGCCCTGGGAGCCATGAAGACCATAGAGGCCGCCAAAGCGGTCGGCATCTCCAGGTATGTCATGCTGGGAGCCATGTATGCAGCTGACTGGCTGCGCTGGGAGCAGCCACAAGTCAAACCTGCCATAGACGCCCTTGCCGATTATTACGTCACCAAGAACATGGCCGACCAGTACCTGATCAGTTCCGGACTGGACTACACAATCATCGAGCCAGGCAGCCTGACCGAGCAGGACGGCACAGGGACCATTCAGGTAGAGCCCGACGGCCCCGGACCCATACCGATCGCGGATGTTGCGCAATCCCTTGCAGACTGCGTCGACCTCCCACAGACCGCAGGCAGGATCTACAACATCATCGGAGGCAACACGCCCATCAGACAGGCCTTGACCGCAAAGTAGTGACAGAGCCAGCTGATTCTTCAAGAGCAGCTCTGGCGTCAAACTACGGCGTGTATGTACAGCAACGGTGATTGTACCCTAGTTGTAAATGCTTGCGTTGCTGATTGCGCGCTGGCATGCTACGTCTCTGTAATCTTTGTGAAGATGAGGTTGGCTTGGAGACATGGCGGATCTTAAGGAGGTCGTTGATGAACATCACCAATTTTCGGGATCTGGGTGGCATGCGGACCATTCATGGCAACCGGGTCCGCCCCCACAGGTTCATCCGGTCAGGACAGCTGGTGGGTTTGGATGAAGACACCAAGAAGGAACTGGTCGACTGCTACCAGGTGACGCAGGTCGTGGACTTCCGCCGGCCATTCGAGATACGGGAAAGCCCGGACGACAAGATCGACGGCGTGACCTTCACCAACATTGATCTGCTGGAGCAAAGCGGCGCCAACGGTGCCAGCTTGGACGATTTCGCCTCGCTGGGTTCGGCGGATCAGGTCAACGGTCACATGCTCAATGTCTACCATGACCTGGTCATGAATCCTGCCGCTCAGCAGGGGTATGGGAGGTTTCTGCGCATCGTCGTTGACAACACCCAGGGGGCTACTCTCTTCCACTGCTTTGCCGGCAAGGACCGGACCGGGTTCGCCGCGGCCCTTGTGCTCTGGCTGTTGGAGGTGGACGACGACCAGATATTCGCCGACTACCTGAAAACCAACCAAGAGAGGGTCACGGCCAACAATCAGCTGCTGGACCACTTCCGGGCAAAAGGCTTCGATCTGGATTCGCTAAATGCGCTGGAGATTGCGCTCTGCGTCAAGAAAGAATACCTGACCCATGCCCAGCAGACCATGATCGAGGCCTACGGGGACGTTTTCACCTATGCGAGTCAAGCTTTAGGTTTCGGTGCAGACCGGTTAGATGCTCTGCGCCGCAACCTGCTGGAGTAACCGCATAAGGCTGGAGGTGGCTGGGACGGGTAGACTCGAGCCTAGACGTCAATTGCGAGGAGGATGTTGTGCGATACATGAATTTAGGAAGGTCAGGATTCCGGGCCTCCCGTGTGGCCCTGGGGGTCATGCGGATCGATCAGAAGAGCCGCGAGGAGGCGCGGACCATTGTGGAGACGGCCATGAATGCGGGCGTGGACTTCTTCGACACAGCAGACTGCTACCATGCAGGGGCCAGCAGCCGTGCCTTGGGACAGGCTCTGAAGGATCTGAGCGTAGACCGGGACAGCGTGGGCATTCAGACCAAGTTCGGCATTTTCCGCAACCCTGAAAGTGACGAGATCACCCGCTATGACTTTTCCAAGGATCATCTGCTGAAGGCTTTGGATGAGGAGCTGGTCAACCTGCAGACCGACCATGTCGACTTCGTGCTGCTGCACCGGCCTGACACCCTGGTTGACCTGGATGATCTGGCTGAAGCTTTCAATGAACTGCAGTCCAGCGGGAAGGTTCGGCATTTCGGTGTCAGCAACGTCAACCCCATGCAGGTGGAGCTGCTGCAGAGCGCGGTGAGCCAGCGTCTGGAGGTCAACCAGCTGCAGTTCGGCCTGGGACATACTGGCATGGTCGACCAGGAGATCCACGTCAATATGAGCGACGATCCCAGCCTGGACCATGATGGTGGCCTTCTGGCCTATTCGCGGCTGAAATCCATGACCATTCAGGCCTGGAGCCCCTTCCAGACCGGGTACTTCGACGGGGTCTTCCTGGACAATCCCCGCTATCCCGAGCTCAATGACGAGTTGGACGAACTGGCCAAGCAGCATGGGGTAACCAAAAGTGCTATTGCGGTGGCCTGGATTCTGAGGCATCCCGCCGGTATACAGGTGCTGCTGGGATCCATGAACCCTGAGCGCATCACCCAGATGGCCGCTGGCGCAGATGTGGATCTGACCGCCCAGGAATGGTATGACCTCTATCTGAGTGCAGGTCACGATCTGCCCTGATCCCCGCTGTAGGGTCGCGCACGTCCGCCCGGTTTTACCGCTTCAGGTTATGAAGGATTGCGCCCTGCCAGTCTGATCTTGCATCAATTCTCTTGCGTCATCTGGCAGGGCCTGTCTGGTCGGGCATTGGTCGCCATTAGTGCAAAAGATGCGCAGAAGGATAATTAGATCGGTTTCGAGGTAGTCATACGCTGTCATGCATTATTTCACCCCGCGACGTTGCGCTGCTACGTCCAAGATCATGTATCACGATCGGGCCAAGGCCCAACAGGCTGCCGACCGCAGTATGGTCGAACGCGACGTTCTTCTATGGGTCTACCGCTGTGACTACTGCGGAAGCTGGCATTTGACCAGTCATGAGCCGGGCTCCTACCGGCGCATGAGGGCGGTCTCGCGCGCTTCAAAACCGCGCAGCCGCAAACGTGGGTACAAGCCCCGTCGCAGGTGAGATTGTCTCTTCAGCCCATGCGTTCTTGACGATTGCCAAGTTTATTCTGATTGATTCTGCCGGCCCCAAGGAGCAAGATCGGATTCCGCTGATCTCGCTGCTTGGGGCCGAACTTGAGGCTGGTGAGCTTATCGGGTGGGCCGTACACCTGTGCGGCTGGCAGGAATTCCGTTGTCTAGCAGGCTGGGTCGAAGCCCTGTCGGCGGATCGAGTCCAGCATGGGTTCATGGCCGGAGGCAGGGTCGCGAACCTTGTCGGCCATCATGGCGCTGAATGAACGGTGGGGATCGTCCAGGTGCCGGATGTCGCGATAATAGCGGGTGACTGTCTGGTCGAAGTCAGCCAGGGCATCCTTCATGTCCGTGTCATCGTCGGCCCGCTGATAGGTGTTGGTGAAGAATTGCGCCTGACGAGGCATTCTGGGCTTGGGGTCCGGATCTTGGGCCGGGTGTCCGATGGCAAGACCCAGCACGGGATAGACCAGTTTGGGAAGCTTCAGCAGATCAATCAATCTGTTCGTGTCATTGATGACGCTGCCCAGAATGACTCCTCCCAAGCCCAGGGCGTTGGCTGCGGTCTCCATGGCGTGCAGGGCCAGGACCGCATCGTTCTGCGACTGCAGGAAGACATAACCTGAGTTGAGCAGGGTGGTATCCGGATCCAGGTCATTGGCGAATTGTCGGACCAGATCGGCATTGCGGCGCTGGTCGGCCAGGAAGATGTAGAGCAACGGGGCTTCCGCGACATAGGGCTGATGGGCCATATCGGCGATGGCAAGCGCCTCATCATGATCCTTGACCCTGATGGCCGACCATTCATGGAAGTACCGGCTGGTCGCTGCATGCTGGGCCGCCTGCTCTAGCAGGGCGATGGTTTGGTCGTCAACCGGTTTGTCTGTGAATCCGCGGATGGAGCGTCGCTCGAGCAAGGTCCGTATGGTGGGATTATCGGCCGGATTCGAGACTGGAGTTTTCTGTGAATTTGATAAGGTCATTTTGACATTGTGGCCATCAACTTCTTCCAATGCAAGATCTTGTCGTCAAAATCACGCAATAAGCGTTATCGGGCCCGGCCTGGCGTCAGTCAGCATCCTATGTCTTCAGCGCTGGTGGCGGCGATCGATCAGCGTTTGGGAACCACGCTCGAACAGGCCGGAGACCAGGGCTGTGACGGCTGCCGACATAACGCCGAAGAGCAGGCCGGCAGTAGCGCTCTCCTGATCCTCTTCCGGGCTGTCTACGCCTCCGTTGCGCTTGCGGACCAACCCGCTCCAGAAGGATTGGAAGAGCTTGCCTGCCAGCAGTGCGGCGATGCTGGGAAGTGCAAATTTGACCAGCTTGTCCGTCAGCGAGTCCGGATCCGATTCAATTGAGCTGCGCATGTCGTTCACCTTGCCATCCACCTGATGAAGCATGCCGACCACTTGGTCGGCCATCCCGCCAGGTTCCCGTCCTGAGTCTGTCATAGGTCCATTATCCCACACGCAGGAGGTCTTAGTCTTGCATTGGGGATAGACGTGGCAACTGTTTGATCCTGCTGCTGCGGTTTTCCTCCAGTGCTATCGGGCTTAGGTAATTGCGGCGTCGCCTGATTCATTAATCAGCAAAGTTGGTTCACTGGCCAGCGACTGTTCTGTTGAGGAGCAGTTGTCCTAGCTCGATGTGCATATGTCTGAACCGATCCCCTCCTGCTCCGTGATGGGCCTTAAGGAGGCTTGGGCCTCTGCAGTGATAAAGTCAAGTCATGCTTAACGCAGACGAAAATGTGGGCAAGGACGCCTCGGAGCCGGGTTCAGTGGTTTTGCTGCGCCATGGCCAGACAGCTTGGAGCGTATCAGGGCAGTATACGGGCAGGACGGACTTGCCGCTAACTGAGCAAGGAATGCTTCAGGCCCGACAGGCTGGTGCTCGTCTTAGGCAATCCTTCCCGCACGGATTCGAAAAGAATTGCGTCTATGCGAGCCCTCTTAAGCGTGCCTTGCAGACTGCAGAGCAGGCCGGCTTCGATCAGCCGCTCCCTATGCCTGAAATAATGGAGTGGGATTATGGCCATGCCGAGGGCCAACGCCGTCAGGATCTTAGCCAGGAGTTGGGCCGTGACTGGGATATATGGTCTGATGGGCCTGCTGCTGTGATGAAACTGCCAAAGGCTGATCGGGACGAAGTGCTCTCTAGCGGTGAGCATGTGCAGGTACATGTCACTCCTGGTGAATCGTTGCCGGAGGTGGCTGAGCGTGTCGATAAGGCAATCGCTGCTATAAAACCGCAGATTCTTGAGGGCAAGGATGTCCTTCTCATAGCTCATGCACATGTGCTGCGAATCCTGGCCATGCGATGGCTTGGGCTTGATCCCATGGATGCCAGATTGCTGCGGATGTATACAGCGCACTTTGGAATCCTTGGCTTCTACAGAGGTGACCAGGTCTTGAAGCACTGGAATTGTTGAATCGGAACCTTTCAATTCTGCAGATGAGCGATTCCGGCAGTAGGCGGATCTGCGTTTTGGCTTGCCGCGCGCCCTATCGATAATGGCAGGGTGAATCAATCATCGGATATGCGACAGACTAAAAATGATTGACGGACGATATGCAAACGTTTGTATAATGAAACGCACAGTTTCTGACTAACAGAGTCGAATTGCCTTTCTTATTGGTATTAATCAACGTAAACAAGGAACATTATACAATGCTAGCGTTTGCAATTTGCTCGGAAAAGTGGGAAATTATGAGTACGGGCGGTTGATGAAGCCTTGCTTGATCTGCGCCGCCGCGTAAGTGATTGCGGGATACATCGCGATCTGGAGGAAAGGTTCAAAGATGAATAATACGGTCAAGACGGCCATAACTGCGGCGGTGGCTGCAGTCATGACTCTTGGAGCCGTTGCCGGGTGCGGGGCTTCCGGAACTGCTGCCAAAAGTGATCAGGGAAAAGTGTATTTTCTCAATTCCAAGCCTGAGGTTTCGGACAGCTGGAAGAAGATTGCCGATGAGTACACCAAGCAGACAGGTGTCCAAGTTACGGTGGAAACCGCTGCTTCAGGTACTTACCAGCAGTCACTGAAATCCGAGTTTGCCAAGTCTGAACCCCCTACGCTCTTTCAGCTCTCTGGGCCGGTGGACATGGAGACATGGAAGGATTACACGGCTGATCTGACTGACACGGCAATCTATAAGCAGATGAAGGATCAGACCCTCGCCTTGAAATCAGCAGAAACCGGCAAGCCAGTAGGTGTGCCTTTCGTCATAGAAAGCTATGGCTTGATTTATAACAAGGATATCCTGGACAAGTACACCAAGACCAGCAGTGCAGCGGTCAAATCCGTCAAAGACATTAACTCTTTTGCCAAGCTCAAGGCCGTTGCCGACGGGATGCAGGAGCACAAGGACGAACTTGGCATCAAGGGAGCATTTACTTCAGCCGGTTTCGACTCGAGCTCCATCTGGCGGTATGACACTCACCTTGCCAACATGGCGCTTGATAGAGAATTCAAAGACGATGGGATCACGCAGGAGCCCGCCAGCATCAAAGGCACCTACCTGCCTCAGTTCAAGAACATTTTCGACCTTTATCTAGCGGATTCAACCACTCCGCGCACACAGCTCAGCAGCAAGACGAACGATGATGCGAACTCTGAATTTGCCTTGGGGGATGCTGCATTCTATCAAAATGGCACTTGGGCCTGGACTGATCTGCAGAACGCTGGGATGGATGCCGACAAGGTCGGCATGATACCCATCTACATGGGTTTGCCCGACGAGCACGAGCAGGGATTGGCGACAGGTTCTGCGCAGTACTGGTGTTTGAATAAGAAAGCCGATTCCAAGAACATCAAGGCCACCGAACAGTTCCTCGACTGGATGATTACTTCAGAACAGGGCAAGAATGCCATAGCCAAGGATATGGGTTTCACCACCCCCTTCAAGACTTTCAATAAGGTGAAGACCGATAACCCCCTGGTCGCTGCCATGCAGAAGGACGCTGATTCCAAGCATGAGCGCGTGGGCTGGAGCTTCACAGTTGCGCCTTCGGAGCGTTGGAAGGACGATCTCGGAAGCGCCATGCTTGAATACGCACAGGGCACCGCTGGCTGGGATGGTGTCCGGAAGGCCTTTGTGGACAATTGGGCCAGGGAGTATCAGGCCAACAAGCACTGATTCGTCGTAAGGATGGTCTCAGCGCTGGAGCGGAGCGGTGGACGACCGGAGAATCAATGTGGGAGGGATCAGTTCATGCGGATTCTCCGGCTTCTTTCCCTCGATAAGCTGCAGGGTCTTCTTGGCAAGCGAAACAGCCATATCATAAGGCTTCTGCCGAATGGTGGTCAGCCCGATGTCCTCTGCGAATCTGCTGTCGTCATACCCTATGACGGACATGTCTGAGGGAACGGCGATGCCGAACCGTTGCAGTTGGAAAATCAGCGGTATGGCTAATGAATCCTCCTGACCCGCGATTGCGGTGGGTCTGGTCTTCAGGCTTTCCAGCTGTGCCAGCACAGCGCTGGTGGGGTTTTCGGTTGCCGGGGCTGCCAGGACTGTTGGCTTGATGTTGGCAGCCCTGCAGGCGCTTAGGAATCCTTCCAATCTGGCTTGAACGCTGAAGTGAAGTGAAGCAACAGGAGTTGATCGAATATATGCAATATGGGTGTGACCCAGAGCTATCAGATGATTGGCCGACAGCATGCCGCCATTGAAATCGTCGATGCGAACCGAGGCCATGAAGCCATTCCCCTCCGTAACGTTGAGGCTGAGGATCGGCACGTTGATGCTGGTGAGGCGCGAGACTTCGGCGGCCCCAATATCAAAAGAGGTGACTATGACGGCATCGACGTTGCGCTTGACCGGCAATGCCTCGAAGAATTCCCTTCGTGCGTGGCCGCTGATGATCTGGCAGATAGAGATGTCGTATCCATGGCGTGAAAAGACAGCGTTGAATCCTTCCATGATGGTCGAGTTGAACCAGGTGCTCAAGTGGTCGTTGATGAGCACGGCCACTCGTAGGGACTGGCCTGACTTGAGCGCGGTCGCGGAGCGTGAAATCGAAAAGTTCAATTTCTGCGCAGTTGACAGGACCCTGGAACGCGTGCGCTCGGATACCAGCTCCGGCCGCGTGAACGATCTGGAGACAGTGGACACGGAGACATTAGCTTGTTTGGCCACGTCCTGGATTGTGGATTCCATGGGTAACTCCTCGTCAATGCTGAGCCAAGACCAGCTCCTGCGATTGGATGCCGTTGCGGTGCTCAGGTATCTGATGATAGCGCGCTTCATTGAAATACTGTCAGTCCCGTATATGCCGTCTTTGGCTGTCGCAGGGAGCCATCAATTTGCAAAGGAGCAAGCGTATGTGTGAATCAATGGACGTGTCGTGCCGAATGAGAGGGCAGGAACGATGATTTCGATGGTTGGTCGGTCGGTTCGTAGGTGGTGGGGGTTGTTTGTGTTGCCTACGTTGTTGGCGTTTGTGGTTGGTTTTGTGGTGCCGTTTGTGATGGGTGTGTATTTGAGTTTTTGCCGGTTCACGACGGTGGTGGATGCCCGGTTTGTGGGGTTGGGCAATTATGCGGCGGCGTTGTCGGATGGGGAGTTCTGGCATGCGATGGGGTATACGGTGGCGTTCACGGTGGTGACGACGCTGGTGGTCAATGTGTGTGGTTTCGCGGTGGCGTATATGCTGACCAAGGCGATCCGTGGGGCGAATGTGTTCCGTTCGGTGTTCTTCATGCCGAATCTGATCGGTGGGATCATCCTGGGGTATATCTGGCTGTTGTTGTTGAACGGGGTGCTGCAGCATTGGGGCAGGTCGATCACGTATTCGGGGGTGTATGGCTTCTGGGGGATGGTGCTGTTGTATTGCTGGCAGCAGATCGGCTATATGATGATCATTTACATTGCCGGCCTTCAGGCGCTTCCTGGGGATGTGGTGGAGGCTGCTTCGGTTGACGGGGCCAGCGGCCGTCAGATCCTGTTCCGGATCACGCTGCCGTTGATGATGCCTTCGATCACGGTGTGCACGTTTCTGACGATGACCAACGGGTTCAAGATGTTCGATCAGAATCTGGCGTTGACCAATGGGGCGCCGTCGAACACGTCTGAGCTGCTGGCGCTGAACATTTACCGGACGTTCTACGGGCGCACGGGCTTCGAGGGCGTGGGCCAGGCGAAGGCGGTGGTGTTCTTCGTGATCGTGGCGGTGATCGCGGTGGTGCAGAACAGGCTGACGACCAGCAGGGAGGTTTCGGCATGAGCGGCAAGGTGAGGCATTCGGGCCTGTGGACCCTGTTCTTTGCTCTGGTGTCCTTGTTGTGGGTGTTCCCGATCGCGCTGGTGGTCGTGAACTCGTTCAAGAACAAGGCGTATATCTCGCGCAACGCGTTCTCGCTTCCTGCGGGCAGGACGTTCGTGGGCCTGGAGAACTACCGCAGGGGGGTGGAGCGGACCAATCTGCTGGCCAGCTTCGGCTGGACGGTGGTGGTGACCGTGGGCTCGGTCCTGCTGATCCTGGTGTGCACGTCCATGTGCGCCTGGTGGATCGTCAGGGTCAACACGCGGGTGGCCAGGTTCCTGTACCTGTTGTTCCTGTTCAATATGATCGTGCCTTTCCAGATGGTCATGTTCACCCTGTCGAAGATGGCTGACTCGCTGGGCCTGAACACGCCGTGGGGGCTGTGCGTGGTGTATCTGGGGTTCGGCGCCGGCCTGGCGGTGTTCATTTTCACGGGCGTGGTCAAGGGCATCCCCCAGGAGCTGGAGGAGTCGGCCATGATCGACGGGGCCGGCATCCCGCGCACCTTCTTCGGGATCGTGGTGCCGATCATGCGTCCCTCGATCGTGTCGGTGGCGATCCTGGAGGCCATGTGGATCTGGAACGACTTCCTGCTGCCCTACCTGACCCTGGACATGCGCCGGTTCAAGACGATGAGCATCGCCATCCAATATTTGAAGGGCGGGTACGGCTCGGTGGACATGGGCGCGATGATGGGCTGCCTGGTCCTGGCCATCATCCCCATCGTCGTCTTCTACCTGATCTGCCAGAAATACATCATCAAAGGCGTCCTCGCCGGCGCCGTCAAAGGATAAACGAATTTACGCCAGTTTGCAGTGGGTTATCATGGGAACCGGCATCACAATGGGGAACGAGCGTCCTTGCCGGTTTCCTGCCCTTTCTTGGCTTGGGGGGTCCCGTTGAGTTTTCTTTCTCCTGATTCAGGCTTCATGAGAGGTCTCGCCGATCTTATTGATGCCATATGGATTAACATCCTCATGCTGGTCACGTCAATCCCCCTGATATCCATCGGAGCCGCTCTAACCGCCGGCCATGACGCCGCCAGGAGGAGCCTTGAAGGGCGAGGGCATGTGACATCGAACTATTTCCGTGCCTTCCGTTCAAACTTCGTAAAGGCAACCATGATCTGGCTTGTTTTCGGGCCATTGCTGCTGCTGTTGATCTACGCTTGGGTAGTTCTCCAAATCACGCCCTTGTTGATCGTCAAGTTTGCTCTCAGTATTTTGTGGGTGTTAGGGTTCGAGTGGGTATGGGCCTTGCAATCGCGTTTTGAAAACACTGTTGGCCGTACCTTGTTTAATGCGTGGATATTTGCCTTGACCAATCTTGGGAGAACATTGATCATGGTGCTTTTTGACGCTGCGTATCTTGTTCTGCTGGTCCTGTCTTGGTTCTACATGCCGCAAGGGCTCTTTTTGTTACTGCTTCTCGGCTATGGGACTTTGATCATGGTGCACACGCCTCTGCTTAATGGTGCCTTTAAGCATTTTGCTGCGAATGCCCCGATGTCACGGTCCGCCGCCGTTAAAGCAGATTAGAAGAAGACCGCTGACTGAGGTTGGCTCGCAATATTACAATGAGGGTCCATGGTTACACTTCAGGATGTCGCTCGAGCCGCAGGTGTTTCGATTGCCACGGCGTCCTGGGCAATCAATAACAATAAGAACGTCAGGATTCCTGAGTCCACCATGAGGAAAGTCCGCAAAGTTGCGGCGGATCTGGGATACAGGCAGAATGCCATGGCCCGAAGCCTTGCCAGAGGACGGTCCGACCTGATTGGGTTTATTAGCGATGGGGTGGCTACTTCCCCTTTTGCGGGGCAGGTCATTCAAGGTGCTCAGGATGAGGCTTGGCGCAACGGAAAGATCCTGCTGATTGTCGATACGCATGGAGAACCCGATATTGAGCGCAGAGCCTGTGCTTTCATGCTGGAACGGCAAGTGGAGGGAATCGTGTATTCGTCCTGGGTCCACCACGAGGTTCGCCCTCCTGAGGACTTGGCCCGGGTGAATTCCGTCCTTGTGAACTGTTTTGATCGTCTGGGTCGATTCCCGGCAGTGGTGCCGGATGAAGTCCAGGGAGGCCGCACGGCTACGGAAATGCTGACAAATGCAGGCCATAAGCGTATAGCTTTCGTCAACGCCACCGAGCAGACGCCGGCCTCGCAGGGTAGGTTGCAAGGGTATAAGGAGGCTTTGGCTGCAGCCGGATTGAAGTACGACCCGGACATGGTGATGACCTGCACGGTGGATCAGGAAGGCGGATACGGCATCATGTCTCAGGTCATGCAGACCAGCGCCACGGCGGTATTCTGCCATAACGACCGCACTGCCATGGGCCTGTTCGATGCGCTTCGCGAACGAGGAATGCATGTGCCAGACGATATTTCGGTGGTGGGATTCGACAATCAGAAATTGATTTCCGCCCATCTCCATCCGGCGCTCTCCACAGTTGGTCTGCCGCAGTATGACCTCGGGGTGCTTGGAATTCGCACGCTGCTGCAACGCGAGGATGTCGGCGAGAAGGGCGAGGGTGGCAGCGCTGACGCTGCTGGCGAGCACGGGCCCTATTCGCCCATCAGGGTGGCCTGCCCTTCAGTGCCCCGCGACTCAATACGCATCCTCGAGGCTTCTTGATTTATGGATCACTGGGATGCGAGGTATCTGCGCCTCCCAATGAAGTTGATATCCCTCGGTTTATGGCCTTGTTTGACTTTTAGCATCAGGCTAATATAATGAGTGCTTAATCGCTTAAACAATGATGTAGCTAAGGGTCCGATATGTGCGATCCTCGACGGAAAGGTTGCAATGACTAAGCTGTATTATCAATTCCCGGGCACCTGGTTCGGAGACTGCATGCCCTTTGGAAAAGGAGATGAGTTCTTCCTCTTCCATCAGCGCGATAACCGGGACCCAGAACCATTCGGTAAGCCGTTTGGATGGGACTTGGCGACGACTAAAGACTTTGTTCATTATCGGGATTGTGGCGTTGCTATTCCGCGAGGCGGAGACGCAGACCAGGATCAATTCATATATGCTGGAAGTGTCTGTGAGGGTGAAGGCGCTTATCATGCCTTCTACACCGCCTATAACAGGGATTACTCCGCGCAGGGAAAGCCGGCGCAGGTCCTCATGCATGCAGTGAGTCATGACCTTTATCATTGGAAGAAGACTCAAGATGCCCTGACCTTCTCGCCCCAGGAAGGCTACGACCCTGATGATTGGCGAGACCCTTGGGTCATCCGCGACGATGAGCGTGATCGCTATCTATTGATCCTTGGCGCGCGTAAGCAGGGTCCTAAAACCGTACAGTCGGGGCGAACCGTGGCATTCTCGTCAAAAGACCTAGAGCACTGGAGTTTTGAAGGTGATTTCTGGGCGCCCAACCTTTACACCATGCATGAGATGCCTGATCTTTTCAAAATGGGCGATTGGTGGTATCACATCGTCACTGAATACAGTGACAAGCATGGAATGGTCTACAGAATGGCCCACTCGCTCGAGGGGCCTTGGGCTGCTCCTGCCGACGATGCATTTGATGGCAGCGCCTACTATGCCGGCCGCACCTTTGAACTGAACGGCAAGCGGATAATGTTCGGTTGGGTCGGCACCAAGGAAAACGAAGACGACAGGTCCAATTATGAATGGGGCGGGACTTTCGCTCCTCATCAGGTCTATCAGCGTGAGGATGGGTCCCTTGGCGTGCAGCCGGTTGACACCCTATGGAGCGCCTTCAACCACCGTCGCGAGATTGCAGACTTCAACATAGATGCGTCGGCCGGACGAGCAGAAAAGACCGTAGTCCAAGACTGCAGTGATCTGTATTCGTTTGAGGCGGATCTGACCTTCTCCCCGGGAACCCGTTCATTTGGTCTGCGGCTGAATGAAAACGAAGACACCGGTGAGTCCTACCAGTTCATATTCAAGGTCGGCGAGAACAGGTTCCTCTTTGAAAACAACCCGAACTATCCCTGGTTCGCCAACATGAATATAGGGTTGGAACGGCCGCTTGAATTGGTTGCAGGGCAGAAGTACCACCTGCAGCTCATAGTTGACGACACCATTGCCACCCTATATGTAAATGGCGTGGCTTTGAATTCCAGGATGTACAAGAAACCTGGCGATGACCTGGGAATTTTCGTGACAGAGGGGTCGTTGCAGACCACCAACATAACATTTTCCAACACGTTGAAAGAGGGGTGACTTCCTTAGCTGTTGAAAATTGATCGCCGGCGCCTGGCGACGTTGCCACAGGTGTCGGCGAGCTGAGTAATGAACCATTGAGCTTAAGCGTTTATTCGTCAGTCGAAAGGCACGAATAAGCGCCCGATAAAGTAGTCGGCCAAAGAGTAATGGAGTAATAGTAATAATGAGAAAAATCACCAAAGCAGTGGCTCTGGCAGGAGCGCTCGCTATGTCCATAGGCGGATTAAGCGCATGCGGAGGCTCTCAGGCTAGTGCCGACAAGGGACACGTCTATTATTTAAGCGCCAAACCTGAGCAACAGGATGAGTTCAAGGATCTGGCCAAGCAGTTCACCAAGGATACCGGTGTACCCGTTGATGTGTCTGTTGCTTCTTCCGGTACGTATGAGCAGTCCTTGAAGAGCGAGCTGGCAAAATCCAACGCGCCCACCATGTTCGACGTTGATAACAATGATTTCCAGAACTGGGGAGATTACTATCGCGATATGTCCGGGACGAAGATCTACAAGGATCTGAAGAATCAGGACTATGCCCTTAAGCTCAAGGACAAGGTTGTAGCCGTTCCCTTCGTTATGGAACGCTATGGCATCATCTATAACAAAGCACTGATGAAGAAGTACTTCGAAGCCAAATGGTCCAGCATAAAGTCCATAGACAAGGTCGACAACTTCAAGGCGCTGAAGACTGTTGCCGATGAAATCCAAGAGCACAAGGACGACCTTGGAGTGAAAGGCGCCTTCAGCTCAGCAGGATTCGACAGCAGCTCCAGCAAGAGATTTGGAGATCAGCTCGCCCATATTCCGGTCTACTACGAGTATCGGGATCAGAACACCGAAAAAGAGCCCCCGACACTTACTGGAAAATACATGGATAACTTCAAGAACATCTTTGATTTGTACCTAAAGGATTCTACAACTCCGGCATCGGAGCTTTCAAGCGCCACGATGGACGACTCCAACAGCGAGTTTGCGACTAAGCAATCTGTATTCCTGCAGAATGGTTCCTGGGGTTATCCTCAGATTAAGGATCAGGATGTGGCTGACAAGGATATCGGAGTCCTGCCCATCTATATCGGCGTGCCAGGCGAAGAAAAGTCTGGGCTGACGGTTAGCTTCATGTACTTTGCCACCAACAAAAACGCTTCGGACAAGGACCGGAAGGCTACCGAACAATTCCTGAATTACATTTTGGAGAACGATAAGGCCCGCAAGATCTTCACTGATGAGATGGGCTTTGAGACGCCGTTCAAGTCCTATGAAAAGGCGGGATTCAAGTCGAAGAACCCCGTGCAGAGGGCCAATGACGCATATGCAAAAGCCGGTGACTACGACACTGTTATTCACCCTCTTCCCAGTGCCCAATGGGTGGCTTCGCTCAGCGATGCCATGCTTGAATATGCCCAGGGCACCGGAAGTTGGTCAAAAGTCGCCTCCGCCTTTGTAGACGGTTGGGCAAAGGAATACAAGACCACCCACTGAGACGAGTGGGGATAACCATCAGTTTGACCATGTTGGACATCCCACTGAGATCTGGTGGGATGTCCTCTCTGGCCCAGGATGCGAGATGGCGTTCTTGGCTGCAATCCAGCGGGGCTTGATTTTCCGCAACCAATCTGGTGCGGAACTGTATGAAATGAGATGGGTCATGGGTGTAAAAACAAAATCTGCGTTTGCCGTAGGTCTTGCATGCGCAATGGTCATGGCATCCGCCGCGTGCGGCGGTACCTCAGCTTCAGAAGCAAAGGGTCGAGTGTACATGATCAGCCAGAAAGTGGAAAACAACGATCAGTTCCTCCAACTCGGGAAGCAATTCACCAAAGATACAGGCATACCGTTTGATTTGATTTCCCCCTCTGCCGACAGTTATGAGCAGACTTTGAAGAGTGAGCTGGCCAAGAGCAAAGCTCCGACTGTCATCGGCCTCGACAACAACGACTATCCCAATTGGTCGGACTATTGCGCGGATCTGTCCAAAACACGCATGTACAAAGATCTTGCAGATCCGGATTACGTACTTAAGACCGGGGAAAAGGTGGGCGCCATTCCGTTCGTCCTGGACCGCTATGGCATCATCTATAACAAAGCTATTTTGAATAAATACTTTAAGGCACCGTGGGCCAGCGTCCGTTCGGCGGATGCCATCAGAGGATTTGACAGTTTGAAAACCGTGGCTGATGAAATTCAGAGTCACAAAGACTATCTTGGGGTCAAAGGAGCCTTCACGTCCGCCGGATTCGAATCAAGCTCTATCCGACGATATGGTGACCAGCTGGCTCATATACCGGTCTACTACGAGTATCGAGATAAGAACGTCACAGAGTTGCCAGCGACTGTTTCTGATAAATATATGCCCAATCTCAAGAAGATTTTTGATTTGTATGTGAAAGACGAAACCATTGCACCGACCCAGCTTTCCAGTGCGACATTCGACGATGCTGTTTCCGAGTTCGGCCTTGGCGACGCAGTTTTCATTCAAACGGGATCCTGGGCATATCCGCAATTAAGAAATCAGGAGGTTGCCGACAAAGATATGGGAGTTCTGCCCATCTATATGGGTGTGCCGGGCGAGGACAAAGCCGGGCTGACCATAAGCTCCAACTACTTTGCCGTTAATTCGAGGATATCGCCGGAGGACCGGCGAGCTACGGAGAGATTTATGTCATGGATGCTGGATAGCGACAGCGCCAGGAAAATCGTTACGGACACCATGGGGTTCGAAACCCCATTTAAGTCCTATGCGAAGGCTGGGTACAAGACAAAGAACCCGATCCTCCGCGCCAACGATGATTACGCCAAGCGTGGCTGCTATGACATAATTATCCGTCCTCTACCTACCCAGCAATGGTCATTGAGTCTAGGCAATGCCATGTTGGAGTACGCCCAGGGTACCGGGCCTTGGACCGGCGTTGAGTCGGCCTTTGTCAACGGCTGGGCTTCTGAGTACAAGACCACACATAAGGGATGAATTGATACGGCCGGCCCCGTGTTTTAGAGCTGGGCCGGCTCCAAGGTTCTAGTGCAGACTGCATGATTCCAGGTTTGGAGGTTTCGATGATTTCGATGGTTGGTCGGTCGGTTCGTAGGTGGTGGGGGTTGTTTGTGTTGCCTACGTTGTTGGCGTTTGTGGTTGGTTTTGTGGTGCCGTTTGTGATGGGTGTGTATTTGAGTTTTTGCCGGTTCACGACGGTGGTGGATGCCCGGTTTGTGGGGTTGGGCAATTATACGGTGGCGTTCACGGTGGTGACGACGCTGGTGGTCAATGTGTGTGGTTTCGCGGTGGCGTATATGCTGACCAAGGCGATCCGTGGGGCGAATGTGTTCCGTTCGGTGTTCTTCATGCCGAATCTGATCGGTGGGATCATCCTGGGGTATATCTGGCTGTTGTTGTTGAACGGGGTGCTGCAGCATTGGGGCAGGTCGATCACGTATTCGGGGTGTATGGCTTCTGGGGGATGGTGCTGTTGTATTGCTGGCAGCAGATCGGCTATATGATGATCATTTACATTGCCGGCCTTCAGGCGCTTCCTGGGGATGTGGTGGAGGCTGCTTCGGTTGACGGGGCCAGCGGCCGTCAGATCCTGTTCCGGATCACGCTGCCGTTGATGATGCCTTCGATCACGGTGTGCACGTTTCTGACGATGACCAACGGGTTCAAGATGTTCGATCAGAATCTGGCGTTGACCAATGGGGCGCCGTCGAACACGTCTGAGCTGCTGGCGCTGAACATTTACCGGACGTTCTACGGGCGCACGGGCTTCGAGGGCGTGGGCCAGGCGAAGGCGGTGGTGTTCTTCGTGATCGTGGCGGTGATCGCGGTGGTGCAGAACAGGCTGACGACCAGCAGGGAGGTTTCGGCATGAGCGGCAAGGTGAGGCATTCGGGCCTGTGGACCCTGTTCTTTGCTCTGGTGTCCTTGTTGTGGGTGTTCCCGATCGCGCTGGTGGTCGTGAACTCGTTCAAGAACAAGGCGTATATCTCGCGCAACGCGTTCTCGCTTCCTGCGGGCAGGACGTTCGTGGGCCTGGAGAACTACCGCAGGGGGGTGGAGCGGACCAATCTGCTGGCCAGCTTCGGCTGGACGGTGGTGGTGACCGTGGGCTCGGTCCTGCTGATCCTGGTGTGCACGTCCATGTGCGCCTGGTGGATCGTCAGGGTCAACACGCGGGTGGCCAGGTTCCTGTACCTGTTGTTCCTGTTCAATATGATCGTGCCTTTCCAGATGGTCATGTTCACCCTGTCGAAGATGGCTGACTCGCTGGGCCTGAACACGCCGTGGGGGCTGTGCGTGGTGTATCTGGGGTTCGGCGCCGGCCTGGCGGTGTTCATTTTCACGGGCGTGGTCAAGGGCATCCCCCAGGAGCTGGAGGAGTCGGCCATGATCGACGGGGCCGGCATCCCGCGCACCTTCTTCGGGATCGTGGTGCCGATCATGCGTCCCTCGATCGTGTCGGTGGCGATCCTGGAGGCCATGTGGATCTGGAACGACTTCCTGCTGCCCTACCTGACCCTGGACATGCGCCGGTTCAAGACGATGAGCATCGCCATCCAATATTTGAAGGGCGGGTACGGCTCGGTGGACATGGGCGCGATGATGGGCTGCCTGGTCCTGGCCATCATCCCCATCGTCGTCTTCTACCTGATCTGCCAGAAATACATCATCAAAGGCGTCCTCGCCGGCGCCGTCAAAGGATAAACAACGCTCTGGCAGATGCCCAGACATTTAAAAAGAGCCTCGCGGCAATCCTCATATTGCTGCGGGGCCCTTTTATCAATTGGGCTCAGCTCCTCTGTCCGTTATTCCTGCACTGCGCGAACCACCCAGGCGGTTGTGTCTTGGGGAAGCAAGCCATCCTCGGTGAGGCTGCCCGATGCAAGTACGATTCGTCCTTGCGGAAGTGGAGTCGGCGCCTGCGAAAAATTGGTCAGACAGGTCAGCTCGGCAGGCTTGGAATCGACAATCGCCTGGCGTGTGTATGAAATCCGGCCGTCTGTGGCAGATAGGGCCGTGACTTTTGCGCTGTCTGCGGTGGTCAGCAGTGTGGCCCGTAGATTCAGGGCTTTCCGATAGAGGGAGAGCATCGAGGTCTCGTCGCTTTCCTCTTTATCGACTGCAAAGTCTCTGAACCAGAGCGGCTGCGGAAGATGGGGATCGCTGGCTGGCTCTCCGTCTTCGGCATGAGAGGGGGAGAACCCGAAGGAGGCCCCTTCTCCAAAAGTTGGATTCCACTTCGCGGGGGCAGGGATGTCTCCGGCGACCCACGGCAGGGGGACCCGGCACCCATCACGGCCTTTTTCGGTATATTTGCCGCGGGTTCGGTATGCTGTCGGATCCTCCAGACGGTTCCAGGGAATATCGGGAACCTCGAACAGGCCAAGCTCCTCACCCTGATAGATGTATACGGAGCCGGGCAGGGCGACTTCCAGGGCGAACCCTGCGCGTGCCCTGCGCGTGCCCTTGGCGCGGTCCTCGAAGTAGGTTTGCCCATCTCGAAGAAGCCAGTCCTTGTCAAGCTGATGATAAGTGGAGCTGCCCACCTGAGGCAGGGCGTATCTGGTGGCCTGTCTAACTACATCGTGGTTGCTCATCACCCATGTTGTGGTCGATCCCGAATCCTCGGCAGATTGCAGGCCTTCGGCGATTGCGGTGTACAGGGCCTGGCAGTCCCAATTGGCCTTGGCGAACTCGAAGTTGAAGACCTGCCCAAGTTCGTTCTCGGATGCGTACAGATGCTGGTGCTCAGGCACGACCCAAGCTTCTCCGACTGCAAAGCGATGAGGTTCAAATTCGTTGAAGACCTTTCGCCATTCCTTATAGATGTCATGCACCTCGGGCCTGTCCCATAGCGGATGCTCATAGTTGTGATAATTGGACTGTTCTTGAACGGGCCACTTATCCAACTCGGATATGGGGCGGCTGTCCAGATCCTTGGCCAGACCGTGGGCCACATCGATGCGGAAGCCGTCCGTGCCATGATTGGACCAGAAACGGAATATATCCTTAAAGGCTTCGTGAACATCCTTGTTCTTCCAGTTCAAATCAGGCTGCTCTTTGGCAAATATGTGCAAGTACCATTCGCCATCGTCAACCTGTTCCCAGGCCGGCCCTCCGAACAAGGACATCCAGCCGTTTGGCGGCAGTTCGCCGTTCGAGCCCCTGCCCCGGCGGAAGATGTATCTGTTGCGTTCGGGGGAGCCCGGAGCTGCCCGCAGGGCATCCTGGAACCATTCGTGCTTGTTTGACGTGTGGTTGGGAACAATGTCCACGATGACCTTGAGTCCCATTTTATGGGCTGTTTCGGCCATTTCGTCGAAATCAGCCATGCTGCCCAGGCGTGGGTCGACGTTGCAGTAGTCCATGACATCATAACCGCCGTCGGCCAAGTCCGATGGGTAGAAGGGCGACAGCCATATGGCGTCTATGCCCAGGTCTCGAAGATATTCCATTTTTTCGGTCACGCCTCGGATGTCGCCGATGCCGTCCCCATTGACATCCTTGAAACTGCGCGGATATATTTGATATACAACTGCCTGCTTCCACCAATCATCGTTCACGTTGTTGTTGGTCATGCACATATCCTCCCTGAAACAGGCCGTCTTATTGGTCAGCTTTTATATGACAACGATAGCAAAACCATTGGTCATCAGCTTTCGGGGTTTGATTAGCATTCGATGGAGCTTACCTCAGAATTAGGTTGATTCAGGGCGAGCTTTGGAGATGTATGATTGCACACGTTTTCATCACTGTCAAATTCGTCCAGGCCAGCAATTTAGACGCAACGGGAATAATATTTGCCAGAAGAAGTTGAGTGATGTAGGCTCAAGTTTCGGAGTGGTCATGATGGCTGCTTGTCCGGGTCGACGGAAGCCGGCCATCGGGACCACGAACGAAGCGCGAGCGGAGGACGTGAACGATGAGGTGCAGGGTCAGGCCCTACGCCTCAATTACATCAGGAGGTAATGAGTATGGCACGTGCAGTTGGCATTGATCTGGGAACCACCAATTCCTGTATTGCAACCTTGGAGGGCGGCGAGCCCACGGTAATCGTCAACGCTGAGGGCGCGCGGACCACGCCATCGGTGGTGGCATTCAGCAAGTCCGGCGAGATTCTGGTCGGCGAAGTGGCCAAGCGCCAGGCGGTCACCAACGTGGACCGGACCATCAGCTCGGTCAAGCGCCACATGGGCACTGACTGGTCCGTCGAGATTGACGGCAAGAAGTGGACCCCTCAGGAGATTTCGGCCCAGATCCTCATGAAGCTCAAGAGGGATGCCGAGTCATACCTGGGCGAGCCCGTCACCGACGCGGTCATCACCTGCCCTGCATACTTCAACGACGCTCAGCGCCAGGCCACCAAGGATGCCGGCAAGATTGCCGGCTTGAACGTGCTGCGCATCATCAACGAGCCCACTGCTGCGGCCCTGGCCTATGGCCTGGAGAAGGGCAAGGAGGACGAGCGCATCCTGGTCTTCGATCTGGGCGGCGGCACCTTCGATGTCTCCCTGCTGGAGATCGGCAAGGACGACGACGGATTCTCCACCATTCAGGTCCAGGCCACCAACGGCGACAACAAGCTGGGCGGCGACGACTGGGATCAGAAGATCATCGACTGGCTGGTCAGCGAGGTCAAGAACAAGTACAACGTGGACCTGTCCAAGGACAAGATCGCCCTGCAGCGGCTCAAGGAGGCTGCTGAGCAGGCCAAGAAGGAGCTGAGCTCCTCCTCGTCCACCAGCATTTCCATGCAGTACCTGGCCATGACCCCCGACGGGACACCAGTGCACCTGGACGAGACCCTGACCCGGGCTCACTTCGAAGAGATGACCTCCGACCTGCTGGGCCGCTGCCGCACGCCTTTCAACAACGTGCTGCACGATGCCGGCATTTCGGTTCAGGACATCGATCACGTGGTGCTGGTCGGCGGCTCAACCCGTATGCCCGCTGTCAAGGACCTGGTCAAGGAACTGACCGGCGGCAAGGAAGCCAACCAGACCGTCAACCCCGATGAGGTCGTGGCTGTCGGCGCTGCCGTGCAGTCCGGCGTCATCAAGGGCGACCGCAAGGATGTCCTGCTCATCGACGTGACCCCGCTCTCCCTGGGCATCGAGACCAAGGGCGGCATCATGACCAAGCTCATCGACCGCAACACCGCTATCCCCACCAAGCGGTCCGAGGTCTTCTCGACCGCCGAGGACAACCAGCCCTCCGTGCTGATCCAGGTCTACCAGGGCGAGCGTGAGTTCGCCCGTGACAACAAGCCTCTGGGGACCTTCGAGCTGACGGGCATCGCTCCGGCTCCGCGCGGCGTTCCTCAGATCGAGGTCACCTTCGACATCGACGCCAACGGCATCGTGCACGTCTCCGCCAAGGACAAGGGCACTGGCAAGGAGCAGTCCATGACCATCACCGGCGGTTCCGCCCTGCCCAAGGACGAGATCGACCGCATGGTCAAGGAGGCCGAGGCTCACGAGGCCGAGGACAAGCAGCGCCGTGAGGACGCCGACACACGCAACGCCGCCGAGTCCGCCGCCTACCAGACCGAGAAGCTGGTCAACGACAACAAGGACAAGATCTCCGACGAGGTGGCCAAGGAGGTCACCGACAAGGTCAACGCTCTGAAAGAGGCTCTGAAGGGCGAGGACATCGACAAGATCAAGAACGCCCAGAGCGAGCTGATGACCTCTGCCCAGAAGATCGGGCAGGCCCTCTACGCCCAGCAGGGCTCCACTGATGGTGCAGGCGCTCAGGGCGCTGCAGGTGCCGCCGGTGCTGCCTCGGGTGCAGGCTCCTCTTCGTCCGCCGATGACGACGTGGTGGATGCAGAGGTCGTGGACGACGACGACAAGAAGAAGGACGGCGAGTGACATGTCGGCCTTAGATAAGGATGATGCCGGGCCGCTGAGGGGCGACCCGGCCGCCGCCGGCGAACCGGGCGGAAACGAGGCCAAGTCCTCTGACGCCGCCTCGGCGCCCGACCAAGAAGCGGCTCACGGACGTCACGCCGACAAGAGCGCAGCAGACGAGAGCCAGGCGGCCGGCCAGACCTCGCCGGACTCCGCCAAGGACGGGCCGTCAGCAGATGCTCAGGCCGATGACAAGACGGATGCTGACAAGGGATCGGGTGGGCTGACTCCTCTGGGCCAGGCCAAGAAGGAGGCTGCCGATTATCTGGAGGCCCTTCAGCGCGAGCGGGCCGAGTTCGTCAACTTCCGCAACCGCGCCAAGAAGGAGCAGGACATCTTCCGCCAGCACGGCATCGTGGATGTGCTGACCGCCCTTCTCCCGGCCCTTGACGACATCGACCGGATCAAGGAGCATGGGCAGATGGACGACTCCTTCCAAGCCGTGGCCAAGAAGATCGACAAGACCTTCGAGAAGTTCGGCGTTGAGAAGTTCGGTGAAAAAGGCGAAGACTTCGATCCCACCAAGCATGAGGCCATCCTGCACAAGCCGGATCCCGAGGCCAAGAAAGAGACTGTTGACACGGTTGTCGAGGCAGGCTACCGGATCGGCGACCGGGTGATCCGGGCAGCCAGGGTGGTGGTGACCTCGCCCGGGCAGTAGCAGGGACGGTAATTGCGGACCTTCCGCAGGCTGAATCGACGCCTTCGCATGCGGCGGCTGGGTGGGCATGGTCCCGCCCGCCGCCGCATGCGAAGGGGCGGATTCCAATTCAATATATTCGTAGCTTATGAGGAAAGGAGACATGGATGGCTGAGAATGAATGGCTGAGCAAGGACTATTACAAGGTCCTTGGTGTCTCCAAGGACGCCAGCGAAGCGGAGATCACCAAGGCCTACCGCAAGCTTGCCCGCAAATACCATCCCGATCTCAATAAGACCAAAGAGGCCGAGGAGAAGTTCAAGGACATCTCCGAGGCCTACGACGTGCTCAGCAACAAGGAGCAGCGCCAGAAGTACGATGCCATTCGCCAGTTTGGCATGGGTGGAGCCCGGTTCGCCGGAGGCTCCGGCCAGGGTGGCTTCAACACTGATGCATTCTCGGACATCTTCGGTTCCATGTTCGGTGGGGCCGGGGCGCCGAATGGCACCCGGATACGCTTCGGCAATGGTTCGGGACAGCCGGACTTCGCTGACATCTTCTCCTCCTTCGGAGGAGGCGCCGGCGGTGGCGGCCGGACCACCTACCGGGAGAGCAGGCCCAGACCCGTCAAGGGCGAGGATCGCAACTCACGCATTGGCTTGTCTTTCCGTCAGGCGGTCAAGGGGGCAACGGTCTCCCTGAGCGTGGGTGGCAAGCGCTTCAAGACGCATATTCCCGCCGGGGTGCGCAACGGCCAGCGGATCAGGCTGGCCGGCAAGGGTCGGCCCGGCAGGGACGGAGGCGCAAATGGCGATCTCTACCTGCAGATCAGCGTCCAGCCCAGCCAGAGGTTCACTATGAAGGACAGGGATCTGGTCATGGCCCTGCCAGTGACCGTCTCTGAGGCTGCCCTGGGGGCCAAGGTCCAGGCCCGGGACATCGACGACCAGGTCGTCACGTTCAAGATCCCGGCTGGCTCCTCCAGCGGGGATGAGATTCGCATCGCTGGCAAGGGAGTTCAGGACCGGCGCGGCAAGGGCGACTTGGTGGGCCGGCTTGAGATTCGCATGCCCGGTCGGTTGAGCTTGGCCCAGAAGAAGGCCATGCGTGACTTTGCCAAATCCAGTGGCGACTTTGACGAGCAGATTGCTGGGGAGCGCATGAAGATATGACGATCCGGATGCCGGATCGAGGCGGAACGACCAGCGGAGAGGAGCGATGATCATGGTCAGGGTGGATCCAGAGACCAGGCGGATCTATCTGGCCTGCGCTCGCGGCCTGGTGGCCGGGCGCATCAGCCTGGATGCTGCCGACGATGTCGGCTTGGACATTGAGCTGCCGGTCTTCAGCGTCGGCCAGGTCGGACAGTTGGCTAACATCCATCCGCAGACCCTGCGCCAATATGATCGGCTGGGTCTGATCGTGCCGGAACGGACCGAGGGGGGTGCGCGCCGATACTCCCTGCGGGATCTGGACCGGTTGGGCCAGGCCCAGCATTTGAGCCAGGACGAGTCCATCAACCTGGCCGGTGTGACCAGGATCCTTGCCCTGGCCGAAGAGAATCGCCAGCTGAGGCGCCAGCTGAGGCGCTTGCGCCAGTCACAGGGGTCCAGCATGTTCGCCGCCGCTGCCGATGGCCGGGTTGTCGAAGTCAGGCGGTCCAGCAGGGCCCGGCTCTGGCGGCAGGATACGACGCATGACGAGGCTGATCCGACTGATTCCAAATCGCTGATCGTCTGGAGCGTACGCTCCTGAGGCAGGTGAGGGGCCTGTGCTATGTTGTACGGGTTGGCCGCTCGCCCGAGCGTTGCGGCCGATCGTCGCCTGAATGCTTTGAGTACGGGGAAACCGCTTGCGCGAAATTCGTCATTCTCTGCTTTGCACGCGGCCTGCGAACTGTCGACCGACAGTACCGTTTCTTCCCTGTTGTGAAAGGTCACTGTGACTGATTCATCCATGTCCGATTCCGATTCGTCCAATTCCGATCATTCTGCCGTAGAACCTATGACTTTTGGCCAGCTGGGGGTGCCTGAGCCCTTGGTTCGCGTCCTGCGCAAGGACGGCAAGACCAGTGCCTTCCCCATTCAACGGGACACCCTGCCTGATGCTCTGGCTGGCCGCGACATTCTGGGACGGGGCCGGACCGGTTCCGGCAAGACCCTGGCCTTCAGCATTCCTCTGGTGGCTCGACTGGCTGCCGGCGAGGGAGGACGTGCCCGTCATGGCCGCGGAGGTGGTGCTAGTCCAGGCAGTCTGCCCCACCCGCGCGGTCTTGTCTTGGCTCCTACCCGCGAACTGGCTAATCAGATCGATGAGGTTCTCAATCCGCTGGCTCAGGCCTACGGCATGCGGACCTGCACCGTTTACGGCGGGGTAGGCCAGGGCCGTCAGGTCGATGCCCTTCGGCGCGGGGCCAAGATTGTGGTGGCCTGCCCGGGTCGCCTGGAGGACTTGCTTCGCCAGCACAAGCTCAGCCTGGAGGATGTGGAGATCGCCGTGCTGGACGAGGCCGACGAGATGGCCGACATGGGCTTCTTGCCCGCTGTGGAGCGGATTCTGGCCCAGGTTCGTCCGGGCGGTCAACGCATGCTCTTCTCGGCCACCTTGGATCACGGTGTGGATGCCGTGGTCAAGCGTTTCCTCAAGGATCCTAAGATTCACGAGGTGGATTCCGCCACCCAGCATGTGGATCTGATGACCCACCACATCTTCGAGACCACACAGGCCGCTAAGCACGACCTGGTCCGCACGCTGGCTGCGGGGCAGGGCAAGAGGATCCTGTTCACCAGGACCAAGTTCCAAGCCAAGAAGTTGGCCAAGAACCTGATCGATAACGGCATTCCGGCTGCCCAGCTGCATGGAAACCTCTCTCAAAACCAGCGCGATCGCAACCTCAAGGCCTTCTCGGAAGGTCTGGTCCGGGTCATGGTGGCCACCGATGTGGCGGCCAGAGGTATGGATGTCAGCGGGGTTGACTTGGTGGTCCAGGTGGATCCTCCGGCCGACTGCAAGTCTTTCCTCCACCGTTCCGGCCGCACGGCAAGGGCCGGCCACTCTGGCGATGTGGTGACGGTCGTCCTGCCCAATCAGCGGCGAGATACCCGGCGAATGCTGCGTATGGCCCACATAGACGCTAAGCCGGTCGGGGTCACGGCCAACTCCCAGGAGGTGGGTGACCTTGTGGGACCTCACGCCCCCCTGGTTGAGGGCTGGTCCTTGGAGGCCGCCATGGCCCAGAGCCGAGGATCACAGGACGGTAAGAAGGCCGGTTCCCGTGGTCGTCGGTCCGGCGGGCCCGCCCGTAGGAGACAGAAGTACGATCGGTTCGGCAGGCGGCCGAAGGGCTCTGGCCGGGACCGTGACGGCGATGGGAGGAATCCCCGTCTCAAGCGGGCCGAAGGGCTTGACGAGGATCGCCCATTCGACAGGCGTAGACGGCACGGCCATGCCGACTCCAACCATGCCGTCCACGCCGGTGGCCACCGAGGCAGGGGCAATCGGGGCCGTGCGGCCGGGGCTCGTGGGCGAGATCGCCGCGATGGCGGTCGTTTCGACGACGGCGGTCGGGACTACCGCAACGGCGGTCACAGACACAGGGGAGGCAGACGGAGGCGGGACGACAATCCCTTCCGCCAGGCCAAGTCCCACTGACCGCTGCCGCCGATCAGTTGGCGGGGCTGTCAGACCGCATGGGTCAGACCATGGTCCCTTCGCAACTCTCCCGGAGCTCGACCTTCACGGGGAGTTCGGTAGAAATGGGCGGTTCCTCCGGCGAGTTCAGACGCCTGACCAGGGTGGAGACGGCGGCTCGGCCCAGATCGACCATGGGCTGACGGACCGTGGTCAGGCGGGGCTGGGAGACGGAGGCCTCCTTGATTCCGTCGAACCCGGTGACGATGACCTGATCGGGAACGCTTATACCCGCATCAGACAGGGCTCTCAGTACCCCAAGCCCCATCTGGTCGTTGGCACACACCATGGCCTGGGGGAGGGTGCCCTGCTTGACCAGGCTGGCGGCGATCTGGTAGGCGACGGACTGGGAGAATTGTCCCCTGTAAATTGGCGCGGCCGAGGGTTCCAGCCCTTCTGACCGCAGACCCTCACAGAACCCTTCGTATCGTTTGCCGTCGTCTGGAGAATCATCCATGCCCGCCATGTAAGCCATCCGCTCCACCTGGTGTTTCTCGAACAGGTGCCTGACCAGGGTGTACATACCCTTGCGGTTGCTCACGCGGACCAGATCGAATTCGCTTTCCTGGTTGAACGGGGCATTGGCGATCATGACAACGGGCAGGCGTTTGCGCAGGAAGGTCAGGACGCTGTCAGGCACGGACCTTGCCAGGACAATCAGGCCATCCACCTTTTCCGACATGCTGTTGATCAGCTGGGGGATGTCGTCACCTTTCCCCCTCAGGCCGATGCTGACCATGAGGCTGAGGCCCTGCCACCAGGACTCCAGTTCGCACCCCCTTAATACCTCGTCGAAGTAGAGGGAATCCGTATTGTCTTTCTGGTCGTGGGGTGGGTCGACGACTATATCGGCGGCATCCTCGTTGACCAGTTCGAAGTCGCCGATCTGGTCCAATTGGTCAATGTTGGGTAGGAAGAGGCCTATGGTGTCGGTCCGCCGGGCGGCCAGGCTCCGTGCGCTGCCGCTGGGAAGGTAGCCCAGGAGATTTATGGCCTTGAGCACGGTCTGTCTGGTCTGGGGCCTCACCCTCTCCGGGGTGCGCAGGACCCTGGAGACGGTGGCTATGGATACGCCGGCCTCGCGGGCGACATCGTAGACGGTCGGTTTCCTTGCCATCCGCTTTCCCTCCTTTCATACATCCCATACAGCATATCATTGAAACGTGCAACCGAACACAAGATTTGGTAGCGTTAACATGGATGCTTTTTATCTGAGGATAAGAGTAATCACATAAGTAAATAAAGGAAAATCTCGCTTAAAGCTCCTGATGGAAGCTGATTTGCACATTTGAATGTAAGCGCATACACTAGAGGCTGCGATGGTTGATCCGGCCCGGCCAAAGGATGTCG
Organism: Bifidobacterium asteroides; assembly: GCF_019469425.1. Taxonomy (NCBI): domain Bacteria; kingdom Bacillati; phylum Actinomycetota; class Actinomycetes; order Bifidobacteriales; family Bifidobacteriaceae; genus Bifidobacterium; species Bifidobacterium asteroides. Next base: position 217,883 of record NZ_CP048272.1, read on the forward strand.
TGCCGCTCCGGGAGCCCACCCGTGTATGCACGCGCCGACTGCACCCCGATGGCAGAGGACGGATTTGGCCCGTGAATGTCAATGCGGACAAAGGAGACATATGAGACGAAAAACAGTGGCGGTGAGGATTCTCGCAACACTGGTTGCAGGGGCCACTCTCCTGGGACTAGGGGCGTGCGGAGGCAAGCCCGGAGCAACGCAGCAGGCTGCTGCAGACAGTCAGATTCTCTTTGGCGGCGATAGCGGCAACCCAACATTCACCCGTAACTTCAACCCATTCTCGACCAGCAAGAGGATAGGTATCAACTTCATCTACGAGCCCCTCGAGGTGGTCAACAGCCTCGATGGGACCTCAACCCCCTTCCTGGCCAGCGAGCATAAGATCGTGGACCCCAAGACGGTCGAATTCCAGATTCGTGACGGAGTCAAGTGGAACGACGGCAAGCCCTTCTCGGCGCAGGACGTGGTCTTCACTTTCAACCTGGTCAAGAAGGATGCGGCCATGGACTCCCTGGGGGTCTGGCAACACATCTCCTCCCTTGAGGCCTCGGGCTCCAGGGTGACTTTCCGTTTCAAGGACAACGATGTGCCCGCGGTGTCAATCGTCAGCCAGCAGAACATCGTCCCGGAGCACATCTGGAAGGGTGTGAAGGACCCTCTTAAGTGGACCAATGAGAACCCCGTCGGGACTGGCCCTTATAAGTTGGGCACCTTCAAGCCCAACCAGTACACCCTGACGAAGAACAAGGACTACTGGCAGGCCGGTAAGGTTGCGGCTGACACTATCGTCTTGCCCGCATCCAACAAGCAGTTGGACCTGGTCAACAAAAAGTATGACTGGGCCTACTCCTTCATCAACAACGTGGACAAGACCTGGGTGGGAGCCGACAAGCAGCACAACCACTACTGGTTCCCCCCGGGGGGCACGGTCTCCCTCTACCCCAACCTGACCAAGGTCCCTTTCAACGACGTGAACTTCCGCAAGGGCCTCAGCTATGCCCTCGACCGTGACAAGATCGCCAAGGATGCCGAGGAGGGCTATGTGGACGGTGCTACCCAGACCGGCCTCATCCTGCCCAACCATGACAAGTGGATCAATGATTCCATCCCCAACAAGGGAAAGGTTTCCCAGGATGAGGCCCAGTCTCTGGAGTACTTCGCCAAGGCCGGCTACAAGAAGCAGGGTGACCAGTTGGTGGACTCCAACGGCAAGCAGCTCGAGGTCAACATCACCGTGCCCAGCGGCTACACCGACTGGCTGCGCGGCGTGCAGACCATGCAGGGCCAACTGACCAGGCTGGGCATAGCCGTCAAGCTCGCCCAGCCCCAGCCCGCCGCATACACACAGGCGCAGAATAACGGCGACTATGACCTCCTGATCTCCTCCTTCGGAGGTACCGGCAGCGTCTTCCAGGACTACAACGGCCTGCTCAACAGTGAATTCGCGGTTCCTGTAGGTCAGTCGGCCAACGCCAACTTCGAGCGCTACAAGAACCCTAAGGCTGATGAGCTTTTGGCCCAGCTCAAGCAGGCGGCCGACGAGAAGTCCCAGAAGGCCATAGTCGACCAGCTCCAGCAGATCGTCTACGACGATGTGCCTGTGATCGGTCTTTTCTACGGCGGTCTCTGGGGCCTGTTCAGCACTCGGAACTACACGGGTTGGCCCAGTGAAGGCGACCCCTACACCTCACCCAGCACCTGGACCCAGTCGGTTCTCATGGTGGTCACCCATATCAAGAAGGCCTGAGAGGCCGTGCCCATCAGGGCAGGAGGAGATCGGGCTGGCCTGCAGGGCCGCCCTCCCGCCCCTGACGGATGAAAGGTCGTCACGTGCGATATTTTTTCGGGAAAATTGGTCTATTCTTCGTTACCCTTTGGGCGGCTATAACCGTCAACTTCATACTGCCCAGAATGATGCCTGGATCACCTGCCGACGCGGCCATAGCCAAATTGTCCCAGAACGGGCCGGTCACCCCTGAAGTCAGGGCCTCCATAGAGGCCCAGCTGGGCATGCCCAAAGGCAACCTGCTCAGCCAGTACTGGCAGTATCTGGGGGATGTGGTCCACCTGAACTTCGGCGTCTCGTACAGTAATTTCCCGCAGAACGTATCGGATTTGGTGGGGGCAGCCCTTCCATGGACCCTGACACTGGTGGGGCTGGTCACGATCATCTCCTTCATCACCGGTACTGCACTCGGGGCTCTGATGGCTTGGAGGCGGGGAACCGCCGTGGATGTGACGGGTACGATATCCAGCTCCTTCCTCTCGGCCTTCCCCTCCTTCTGGCTGGCTCTCATGCTCCTCTTCTTCCTCGGTTACAAGGCCGGCCTCTTCCCGACCTCCGGCGCCTACTCGTCCACCGCGATGCCCAACTTCTCGATGGACTTCATATCTGACGCCGTGGAGCACTCCATACTGCCGGCACTGACCATCCTGCTGACCTCCCTGGGCAGCTATGTGATGGGCATGCGCAACACCATGATCAACACATTGGGTGATGACTACGTCACCTTCGCCGAAGCCAACGGCCTGCGCCAGCGGACGGTCATGCTCAAGTACGCGGCCAGGAACGCCCTCCTTCCCAATCTGACCTCCTTTGGCCTGGTCCTGGGCGGCGTGGTCGGCGGCTCCCTCTTGGTCGAGCAGGTCTTCAACTATCCAGGGGTCGGCCTCCTCCTTTACCAGGCTGTGACCAACCAGGACTATCCCCTGATGCAGGCCATCTTCCTGATGATCACCATCAGCGTGCTGGTGGCCAACTTCATCGTGGACATTCTTTACGGGGTCCTTGACCCGAGGACGAGGAGGTGAGGGCGATGACGAACAGCATCGTCAGCACAGGGATGCAGACTTCCGCACAGGGGAATGGGAATGACCCTCAGGGGCCGCAGGCCCGTACCGCCAGGGGCCAGAGCCCTGTCCTTCGGGCCCTGGAGGTGATAGGCAAGGGGTTCAAGACGGTCTGGGAGGTGCCCAAGGCCAGGTTCGGCCTGGTCCTGTTGGCCCTGATCGTCTTTTCGGCCCTGTTCGCCCCTTGGCTCAGCCCCTATGACCCCAAGGCCGGGGATTTCGAGGCCAGCATCGGACCCTCCGCCCAGCACTGGCTGGGTACCACCAGCAACGGGCAGGACGTCCTCTCTCAGCTTCTGTGTGGCGGGAGGGTCTCCGTCATGGTGGCCATGGTCTCCGGCCTCCTATCCACCTGCATAGCCGTGTTGGTGGGCCTGAGCTGGGGCTACATCCGCTCCTTCGCCGGGGAGCTGGTCGGTTTCATCGTCAACCTCTTCCTGGTCGTCCCCTCCCTCCCCCTGATGATCATCATCGCCGCCTACCTCCAGAACGGAGGCATGAGCGTGATCATACTGGTCATCGTTTTGACCGGGTGGGCCTGGGGGTCCCGGGTCCTGCGCTCGCAGACCCAGTCCCTGCGTTCCAGGGACTTCGTCACTGCAGCGGCCTTCAGCGGGGACAGCTCTTGGCGGATCATCTTTCATGAGATCTTCCCCAACATGCTCTCCCTGATCATCAACAACTTCTTCGGTGCGGCAACCTCCGGCGCCCTGTCGGAAGCAGGCCTGGAATTCCTGGGCCTGGGCGACTCGACCACGGTCAGCTGGGGAACCATGCTCTACTGGGCCCAGAACAACAATGTGATCCTGACCGGCCAGTGGGCACTCCTGCTGGCGCCCGGTCTCATGGTCGCCCTCCTGGCGGTTTCCATGACCTTCATCAACTTCGGTGTGGACCGCCTGAGCAACCCCCGTCTGCGTGAAGGGAAGGCATGATGGAACTGCTACGTGTCGAAAACCTGTCCGTCGAATATGACGCCCCCGGCCAGGAACCGGTCAAGGCCGTCAAGGACGTGAGTTTTTCACTGGACCAGGGCGAATTCGTGGGTCTGGTCGGGGAGTCGGGGTCGGGCAAGTCCACCTTGGGCTTCGCCGTCACGCGACTCTCCAAGCCGCCGGCCCGGATCAGCAGGGGGCGTGTGCTCTTCGGGGGCAAGGACATTACCATCCTCAGCCAGGAGGAGCTCCGCAGACAGCGGTGCGGCGGATTCGCCATGGTCCTCCAGTCGGGCATGAACGCCTTGAACCCGGTGCGGACCGTCCGCAAGCACTTGGTGGACATCTACAAGGCCCATGGGAACGTGGGGAAGAAGGATTACGAGGCCCATTCCAAGCAGCTTGTGGAGAAGGTAGGTCTGCAGGACTCCGTTCTCGACGCCTATCCGGGCGAACTGTCGGGCGGCATGAGGCAGAGGGTCTCCATATCCCTGGCTCTGGCCTTGGAGCCCAAGCTCATGGTCTTTGACGAGCCGACCACCGCCCTGGACGTCCTGGTCCAACACGAGGTGATGGGGACCATCCGAGAGCTGCAGAGACAGGAGGGCTTCACCGCCATCCTCATCAGCCACGATCTCGGTGTGGTCCTCGAGTCCACCCAGAGGGTTCTGGTCATGCACAACGGGCGGATCGTGGAGGATGCCCCCAGCGAGCGGATTCTGACCGATCCCCAGGCTGACTACACCAAGATGCTCCTCAGCCATTATGGTGACCCCAGAGCCGAACACGTTTCAGTACCCGGCTTGAAGCCGCGCGGTGAGGCCGCCGCCTCCGGCTCGGTTGGCGGAACCCCTTCACAGGCCGACGATGAGGAAGACATGACGGTCACGGTGACCGGCGTCTCCAAAATCTATCCTCCCCGCAAGCGGAGTGAGGATTCGGTGACCGCCGTCAACAATGTCTCCTTCACCCTCTCCCCAGGCCAGTCCTTGGCCCTGGTGGGGGCATCCGGTTCCGGCAAGTCCACGATAGCCAAAATGCTCACTGGTGTGGAAAGGCCGACCTCAGGCAACATCACCCTGGGTGGCAGGCGTGTGGATCAGATGAAGCGGCGCAAGGATCTTAGGTCCCTGCGTTCCGACATCCAGATGATCTTCCAAGATCCCTATGCGGCCCTCAACCCTCTCCACACGGTGGAGTACACGCTGACCAGGCCCATCTTCAATTACACGGACCTGAGGGGAGGTGATGCCCGCAGGCGGATGTTGGAACTCCTGGACACGGTGGGCTTGACCCCAGTGGAACAGTATGCCGCCAAACTTCCCCACCAGTTGTCGGGAGGGCAGCGCCAGAGGGTGGTCATAGCCCGGGCGCTGGCCAGCAACCCTCACGTCCTGGTGGCCGATGAACCGGTCTCCATGCTGGACATGACTCTGCGAGCCGGAATCCTGGCCCTCCTCGACGACCTGAGGGCCCGGTTGAACGTGAGCATGCTCTACATTACCCACGACCTCCTGTCGGCTCGACTGATCACCGATTCGATCATGGTCCTCAACAAGGGCACAGTGGTGGAGCGGGGACAGACGGCCCAGGTCCTCCAGCATCCTGAGAACGACTACACGATCAAGCTGCTCGACGCCATCCCCAGCCTGCGCACGCAGGTCTGAAGATGGAAAGCTACGGGAGAAACAATGATATCCCACCATGTCGTGGACGGGGGCGTGCCCTTTGGGAACCTACCCCTGCCGGAGAACATCGAGGCCATGGTCATACATGCCCCCGTGGGCGACCTGACCGCCCTCCATGCCCCCAAGGGGGTAAAGGGAGCGCGGGGAGCGGCCATGATGATCCCCGGCTTCACTGGTTCCAAGGAGGACTTCTACCGGATCAGCTCCATTCTGGGAGAGGATGGTTGGGACGTCTGGTCCTATTCGCAGAGAGGGCAGGCAGACTCGGTGGCCCCTCGGGGGAGGAAGGCCTACGACAGGCGGTCCACGGCCGGTGATGCCGTGGATGTGGCCCGTATCCTGACCGAGCACACCGGGGTCAAACGGGTCCATCTCCTAGGCCACAGCTTCGGCGGGGTGGTGGCCCAGGCGGCCCTCCTGGCCGAACCTGACCTCTTTGCCAGCCTCACCCTCATGTCGTCTGGCCCCCACGGTTGGCCGGGCCGGAAGGCAGACCTGCGTCAGCGACTCTTGGACCACCCTGGCGTGGACTTGTGGAGGCTGGACAACCCGGACAAGGCCAGCCTGCCGGACGATGAGCTGAATCCCCAAGACAGATTCCAGCGCCTTCGTGCAGAACAGACCAGCCAGGACCAGCTCGTCGGAGCCATAGACCAGCTGGCTGACCTGCATGACAGGACGGAACAGCTGGCTGCCACCGGCCTGCCCATGATGGTTTTCCATGGTGAGCACGACGACTTCTCCTGGCCCCAGGACTGGCAGGCCAGGATGGCCCGGCTGCTGGGTGCCCGCTATGAGGTGATTGCGGGTGCCGGCCATTGTCCCAACATCGACAGGCCTGAGGGGACGGCGGCCCTTCTGGACGACTTCTGGGCTTCTGTGCAGGACAGACGGTGAACTTAAGCAGGAACAAGCCTGTTAGCAATGAAAGCGGAGAAGATGAACACAGACACTCCACGCAGCAAATCTCCTGATCAGGGCGCCTACGACGGCGGGGGAGACGGGGGCCGGATGCTGCGGTCCGAAGGCATGACTGTCGAGAGGGGGGACTTCTCGGCTTTGTTCAATTTCAACGGGGACCTGACACTGATCAATGTAGGAGGCATCCAGGTCACCCAGTTCAGGCCCGGCATCCATGACCGTCCCTTGGCCGGTCTCTGGCTCCGCCGCCATCGGGAGGGGCGGATCGACCCCATTCAACTGACCGGATCAGGTTCCCGGGCCTTCTTCGATCCGGGAGCTGGCAGCCCCGCCTGGGAGGGGAGGGATCTGGGCATCCGCTGGCGGGTTCGGCTTGTTCCAAGCGCCATATCCCCTGAGCTTTCCCGGGCTCTTCCATTCGGTGACGAAAGCGGCGGGCCTGGCAGGGGAGCGTCCTGGACCTGGGAGGTGTCGGTCACGATTGACCAGAGTGGCTCGACTGCTGGCAGTGAGAGGCAGGAATGGGATGACGCCATCTTGCCCGACGATCTGTGGGACCTGGTTTCCGCCCAGGATCTGGCCCTGGTGGAGCCGGCCATGGCTGCCGGCGCCGAGCCCTACATCTCCCAGTACGTCGCCTACCATGTGCAGGACGTCCCCAATTGTGGCAACGTCCTGTCAGCCCGGCAGACGATGGGTTGCGCCCCTCGGCTCCCCTTGTACGTTACGGGAATCTCACAGGGATGCAGGGCATTCATGACCGACGGTTACGACTTTTACGGGCTTGGTGCCCGTCTGGACGGTCAGCCTGCAGCCCTCGGCGATGCCGACTGGGGCCAGGGGGGCGTAGACCAGTATGAGTTCGCCATGGCCTGCCTCCTCTCCCCTAGGGCGCCGTTGACCCAGGGAGGCCTCACCTGGCAGGTGTGGAACACGGCACTGTCCGATTACGGGGGTGACCTGGGCAAGGCCTGCGCCGCCTGCGCAGAGGCCTCTGAAGAAAGTCGGAGCGGGGCAGACGAGACCGAGGCCGATGGCGGTCCGTCCACCACCGGTTACCATGGCGCCTCGCCTGCCTCTCCCGCTGCCTCACAGGCTGAGTCGGCAACCTCACTCCTTATCTCTTCCTCACTGTTGAATGGCGATCCCCTGCCTGAGGGTGAGTTCAGCCGACTGGGTGGAGGGCCCATCCTCCAGCCAGAGGCGGGCCAGACAGGCCATCTGCTCTCTTACTTCGGAGATGATGCCTGCCATGTGGTAAGCGCACGCAAGGAACTGGAGGTGGCCCGCACCCACGGGCAGATTCTCCTGTCCGGCAACCCGGATGCCGACCCGGCACGGCCCACCATGGCCGCCACCACCTACGCCGGAGGCGTCTTCGCCTCCCAGGTGGTCCTGGGCAACACCGACATGAACCGGCTGATTTCAGTCCAGAAGACCGGTTTGGGCCTCCTGCGCTCACGGGGGGTCCGCATCCTGGTCCAGGTGGACGGGGCCTGGCGCCTTTTGGGTGTTCCCTCGGCCTACATCATGGATCTGGGCGGATCTCGTTGGGTCTATCGTCTGGGTGATCGGACCCTGACGGTGTCCACCATCGCCCACCTGGACAGGGCCGCCATCGATATCCATCTGGAGGCCGATGGCCCGATCCGGGCCCTGTTGACGATCAGCCTGGAGGATCCGTCCACCTGGCTTCGGAAGTTCGCTCCTGCCGATGCAACTCGGGGGATGGGGGGGTCCATTTCCTTTACCCCTGCACCGGGCAGCCCGGCGGCTGAACGTTGCCCGGAACTGAAATATGTCGTCTCATCGCCCGACGCAAGGGCCAGGGATGACGGCCCCCTTTTCGAACCAGGCGCAGGGGTCCATGCCACCGATCCGGCCATGGCCATCTTCCTGTCGAACGGGGGGCAGGCCCTGTCCGTCACCATCGCCGGATCCATGGATGGCGGCGCAAGCGAGGAAAGCACGCCCGATGCGGCCCCCGCCGCCTCCGAAAGGGAGATCCTCCATGCCCATTACCTGGCCATGACCTCCTTCATGCAGGGTCTGCATGTGGCAGGGGAGGGAAGATTCGCCGAATTCAATGTCCTTCTGCCCTGGCTGGTGCAGAACGCCCTGGTTCATTTTCTGTCACCCCATGGGCTGGAACAGTACGGCGGCGCCGCCTGGGGTACACGGGACGTCTGCCAGGGGCCCCTGGAACTGGCCCTGACCTTCGGCCATGACGATCTGGCCAGGGCTATCCTCCTCAAGGTCTTCGCCCACCAGAACCCCGACGGCTCCCTGCCGCAGTGGTTTATGTTCGACCAGTATGCGGACCTCTACCGGCACGATTCCCACGGGGATATCCCGGTCTGGCCCCTGCTGGCGCTGGCCGAGTACGTCGAAGCGGGCGGTAGGCCGGACCTTCTGGATGAGCCTGTGGCTTTCTGGCGTGATGATGCCTTTCACCCCTCCTCTGGCCTGCCCACGGTGGCTGACCATCTCGCTCGGACGCTGGACTATATCCAGTCGCATAGAGTCCCGGGCACTGACCTCTTCTGCTATGGCGAGGGGGACTGGGACGACACCCTTCAGCCGGCCCAGGAGTCTATGAAGAGACAGATGGCCTCCACATGGACCATCGCCCTCCTCTACCAGGCTTGCTGCGGATTGCAACCGCTCCTGGAGGCTGCCGGCCGGACCGACCTGGCCTCCCGCTTTGCCGGTGAGGCTGGCAGAATCAAGGCCGAGTTCGCCGATAGCTTTATCTTCCAAGGGGTCCTGGCCGGATACGTCAACTTCGTCGATGGCCAACCCCGCCCGGTCATACACCCCTCGGATGCCAGGACAGGCATACGGTACAGGTTGATTCCCATGACTCGTTCCATCATCGCCGGCCTGCTCACACCTGACCAGGCGGCGGACCATGAGAGAATCATTGAAGGCAATCTCCATTATCCGGACGGAGTGAGGCTCATGGACCGCCCGGCCTCCTTCCATGATGGAGTGGCCAGGGTCTTCAAGAGGGCCGAACAGGCCGCCAACGTGGGCCGGGAGATTGGTCTGATGTATACGCACGCCCATGTGCGTTACACGGAGGCCCTGGGCCTGCTGGGCAGGACCCGCCTGGGTCGGGAACTCCTAAGAATCAGCCCGGTGGGCCAGTTCCGCCGCCTGACAACCAGCGAGCCCAGGCAGCGCAACTGCTACTTCGCCTCGTCGGATGCCGACTTCCCCGACAGATACACGGCCGCCTCCCAATGGTCGAGGCTCAAAGTGGGGACCAAGGACCCCGTAGGTGTGAGGGGAGGATGGAGGATCTATTCCTCCGGCCCCGGCATCTACTGCCGACAAGTGGTCCAGCACCTCTTTGGCCTCCAGCTGCACGATAGGCGGGTTGTCTTCGACCCGGTCCTGTCCCAGGAAGATGACGGCCTAGAGGTGGCCATGACCCTATTCGGCCAGCCGCGCACCATCCGCTACCATGTGGCTGCTGGGCCGGTCGCTGCACCAGGAGACACCGGCTCAGAGGATGCAGGTTCGGGCCGCTTGAGGGTTGAGGCTGATGGACGCAGGCTTAAGGGCCGGATCCTGGAACTGCCTTACCGCAAGGGCGGGTTGGATGTGACGCAGGGGCAGTTGGCCGATGCCGCCCATATCGACATCTTTCTCACAATCGATGGACAGACTGTACAGTAAGTGCCGGCGCCCATGCCTGTAAGTGTCCGCCGTCCCATGTCGACAAGGGAGGCAGCTGGGCAGCCAGCTGTTTGGCAGCAGGTCATCCTGCAGTCTTTCTCGGCTGAGTGGGCAGGATGTGCGCATACGCAGAGCGGCGACCTTTGATATGGCGGAAGGATGCCGGCGCCTCCATTGCTACGGTGTCGTACACCTACCGGCAATCGAATCGAGTAAGGGGGAATCCGCCTGTCCGAAAGTGTTGGGAGCTTCCAGGCGATTCAATTGCATTCGGAGTGCAAGTGCGCGCAATCTGGCCAAGGGACAGCCGGCGTCCCTGTCTGGAAGGTGCAGACAGGCCGGTTCAAAGGGCGATCCCGGCAGGGGTCGCCACCAAATCCAAGAAGGAAGGTACATTCACATGCCAACGCCTGCATACAACTTTCCGAAGGACTTCCTCTGGGGGGCGGCCACGGCTGCCCACCAGATAGAGGGCAACAATGTCAACGCAGACTGGTGGGAGCGTGAGCACCGGCCGGACAGCGACCTCAACGAGCCTTCGGGGGATGCCGACGACAGCTACAACCGTTATGCGGAGGACATATCCCTCCTGGCCGGCAACGGGTTGAATGCCTACCGCTTCTCGGTGGAGTGGGCCAGGGTGGAGCCTGAGGAGGGATTCTTCTCCCAGGCCCAGCTCCTGCACTACCGAGCCATGATCGACGCCTGCCTCCAGGCCGGGGTGACTCCTATGGTCACCCTGAACCACATGACCCTGCCCCGCTGGCTGGCCAGGCGAGGAGGCTGGCGCAATCCTGCCTCCGCAGACCTCTTCGGCCGGTACGTGGAGCACGTCATCCCCATTCTGGAAGGTGTCACCTGGGTCTGCACGATCAACGAACCCAATATGGTGGCTCTCACCCACGGGGGGCAGGAGGGCAGCGACATGGCCGCCGCCTCCTTGCCTGCCCCCGACCCTGTCATCTCCGGATTCCTGGTCAAGGCCCACAGGAAGGCTCGGGCAATCCTCTCCCGCCGACCGGCAATCAAGTCCGGTTGGACCATTGCCTGTCAGGATTTCCAGGCCCTGCCAGGCTGTGAGCAGGACATGGAAGAGTACCGCTACCCCCGCGAGGACTTTTTCACCCAGGCTGCACGAGGTGACGATTTCATAGGGGTACAGGCCTACCTGCGCACCTTCATCGGCCACGACGGTCCCCGACCAGTGCCGGAGGATGTGGAGAAGACGCTGACCGGCTGGGAGTATTACCCTGCCGCTCTGGGGGAGGCTGTGCGCCACACCTGGCGGATCGCCGAGCACACCCCCATTGTGGTCACCGAAAATGGAATCGCCACAGCCGATGACAGTCGGAGGATCGACTACACCTTCGGCGCCCTTGTTGGCCTTCATCGGGCCATGGATGAGGGCGTGCGTGTGGAGGGCTACCTCCACTGGTCCCTCCTGGACAACTACGAGTGGGGATCCTACAAACCCACCTTTGGTCTGGTCTCCGTGGACCATGAGACCTTCGAGCGTCACCCCAAGCCCTCCTTGGCCTGGCTGGGCCAGGTGGCCAGATCCGGCCTCCTGACCCATCCCCGAAGCTGATACGGGCACGAGCATGAACGCCCGGCCCCGAACCGACTTCGTATCGGTCCGGGGCCGGGCGCTGCACTACACACCGCTCTTGCCTTTATTGGTCGGCCGGGCGCGATGCCCCTGCCTGCACGGAGCCAGATGAAACGGTCATTGGGACGACGATCGAGGATCCGTTGAAGAACTCGATGGTCACTTCCACGGCTCCATCGGTCACGCTGGGGTCGGAGAAGAAGTTTCCACTCAGGGTGAAGGTGCCGGCCCTCCTGTCACTGGAGAAGGTGGAACCGGCCTGGAGATAAGACCACCAGGAAGAGTTGGGGCCGACGGACCGCCCGTATTCCTTGGCGGAGACCCTGCGGACGGTGTTCCCCCCATAATCCATGGGGAGTGTGATTCCGCTGCGCTGGCCCAGGGCGGGCGAGGAGACGGCCTGCCTGGCACGCACCAGATACTCATGCCAGTCGGCGCCGGCGGTGAATGTGAAGGTCAGATCAGCCAGCTGACCATAGGCGGGTGCCTTAGGGGCCGACAGGATCCGGTTGAGGTAGGAGGCGGTCAGGGTCACCGTCTGGGAGGATGCGTTGTAGGTGTAATCGGAACCGGCCTTGAGGCCCTTGACCGAGTTGAAGGAATTTCCGTTCAGGGTCAGGGGAATGGTCAGTCCCGATTGAGCCCCGGAATCAAGATAAATAGTGTCGGAGCCCGTAGCATAGGAGGAGGCAGCACCCATTGCTGCCTGGAGTTCGGCGCCAATCCGGGCACTCTTCCACCCATATGGGGCCTGACGTGAAATCATGGAACCGTTGTCCCAGAGCATGAGCCCAATTCCGTCTTGGCGGGCCATCTGGTTCATGTAGTCGTAGTACTTGAGTTCTTCGCCCTCCTGGAGCACGTCGCTGCCTGTGTCATAGCCCAGGAGGCCGTACTCGCCAATCACGGTGCCGATGCCTTGACTGGTCAGGTTGTCTTGGATGGTCTTGAAGGTGGCGGCGGCCGAGGTCCTGGCCGTGGTTGGGCGGCCCTGGTTATCGGTGCCTATCCTCTCGTCGAAGCCGGTGATCCCCAGGTTGGCGCTGTAGAGCCACTCGCTGTAGTAGTGGACCGTAGCCGCGAGGTACGGGTCGTTAAAGCCCTTGATCAGGGAGGCCAGATGCCTGGTGTACTCGTCCGAAGGGGTGGCAGAAGGGGTGGGCATGACGATCATGCGGTGCTCGTTGCCGGGCACGGAGCGGATGATGGTGCGCGCCTCCGTGTTCAATCTGTCCAACTTCTCCTGAGCGGACGGGTAGTCCCAGGTGTTGAACTGGGGCTCGTTGATGGTTTCGAAGGCCACCTTGTCCGACTCATCGGCGAAGGTCCGGGCTATCTGTTTCCAGAAATCCGAGAACATGACTTCCTCCTTGGCTCCGACCTGACCATTCCACTGCTTCAGCCAGATCCAGGAGTCGTGGTGGATGTTGACCAGGACGTGCATCCCCATTCCGGTCGCCTGGTCGACCACCTGGCGATACCGGTTGAGCCAATCCTGATTGATCAGGTAACGGTAGCCATCCTTGTTGGTCGAGCCCAGATCCTGGTATCGCCGGTAGACGGTCATTGGAATCCGGATGCTGGTGTAGCCCTTGTCCTTGACGGCCTTGAGCAGGTCAGGCGTCACCTTGGGATTCCCCCAAGCCTGTTCACCCTGATCAGGGGAGGACCAGTTGGTGTCCACCGCGTCGAAGGAATTGCCCAGGTTCCAACCCCTGCCCATCTCCTTGGCGAACTGAAGAGAGGGCGTCAGCCCGGTCTTCGATAGGATGGTTGTCGAGGCCGTGACGGTCTCTGGACTGGTTCCAGAGCGGGTTTGGGTGTCCGCGCTCGCCGCAGGTGCCAGGACTAGCCCCATGGCGGTCAGGGCCGTTGTGGCCGCAGCCAGGGCCGGACCCCACCCTGTCGTTCCCGTCTTGTCTTTCTTCGTGATAAATGATCTGAATCGCTCCATTGTCAATTCAATCCCCCGTTCCGTGACTAGGCAGGCTCTGCCTGCAGAGCAGGACCAGCCAGATGCATACAGTTGCATGGCACAATCCGTATTATGCCGCCTCAGCGAGCCTGCCAACTGTGGCAGAACCTCCTAAGAATATTGTAGTTCAATCATTAGAATAAGTGGCGGAGGCTTAGGTGCTCTGAGTCATGTTTGTGCCGAATGCCAGTTCGTCGGCGGAAGCAGGCGGGGGGACTGCACGTTGCGCACCGCCATCCCGCTCATCATGCCCGTCCATGGGTTCTCACGGTAACGGGAACTCACCTGGAAGAAACCGGACGAGCGATTATGAAAAAACAGATACAACTGATGAGCCGACTGAAAGGCCGAGCATGTATACCTGGAATCACTGTTGAAAAGTGGAGCTGAGGGTAGTCGAAACCCCGACCTCTTCGATGCGAACGAAGCGCTCTACCAACTGAGCTACAGCCCCATTCGTTGCTCGACCGCAGCCGAACAACAGAAGGTGATTTTAGCGCGTGCTCCGGTCAAACGCAATTCCTTCGGGTTGCCGGCAACGCGCTGTCGGGGATGACTATCGATTCATTCGTGATAGATTCACTCGTAGGCTTGCCTCTCTCCACGGCTTTTTCTTTTCTGTGATTGTGGTGAAGCATGGCTTACCCGATAGCTCAGACCTCTGATGCCTGATGCTGTTCCCCAAGGTCGGATGCGCCGCTGTGGTTCGTGCAGCAGATCGCCTTATCAGCGGGCATCCTCGGTATGAATTAACTGTGCATGCGGCATTTCAGACTTGGTCCCAAGGCGGCAGTATCCGTGACGTTTTGGGTCCGTTTACCCTTCTGGATATGGCAGTGGCCCCTGCCTTGATAAGCGGAACATAACGTTCCACTCTAGTGCTCCCAGCTGATAGAACGATGCTGACAGCCGCGATGACCGCGTTGGTCCTTCCGAAAATTGGCGCCGCAACCGAATGAACCGATGCGCCTGGGGTCTGAAGTACCGCGACACGGCGTTGGCGAATCAGAGCCAGCGAGGCCATCAGCTCATCAGAGGTGGGGCGGGGGATCTGCCAGGTAGGCCAGGTGAAGGTCCCGGTGTCCACTACCTGCCCGATGATGCCTGGCCCGGCATAGGCGAGCAAGGTCCGGCCCGCTGCTGTGGGGGCCAGGGGCAGTCGGTCGCCTATATGGTAGTAGATCGGTATGGGGTATTTGCCCTCTCTGCGATCAAGGATGACCATCTCCGTCCCATCCAGCGTGCCCAGCTGGATGTGCTGGTCTGTGGTCCTGTTTAGATCATCGAGAATCGGCGAGGCTGCCTCCCTGATGGAGAGCATTGGGCGGGCAAATTGAGCGATCTCCATGAGCTTTGGCCCGATGGAGTATCCTCCGCTTCTTTCGCGTATCAGGGCTCCGTGTTCGCACAGGCTCTTCAGCAGTCGGCTG
Source organism: Bifidobacterium asteroides (assembly GCF_019469425.1). Taxonomy (NCBI): domain Bacteria; kingdom Bacillati; phylum Actinomycetota; class Actinomycetes; order Bifidobacteriales; family Bifidobacteriaceae; genus Bifidobacterium; species Bifidobacterium asteroides. Next base: position 232,975 of record NZ_CP048272.1, read on the forward strand.
GCGGTGCTGGCCGCCAGCCCTGTCTGCCGGGTGATCTGTGTAAGGGTCAGTGTGGGTTCGTCGGAAGTAAAGCAGTCGAGGATCGCGAATGTACGGTCCAGCACGCCGGTGCGTCTGTGCTTCCGGACCTCTGATTCCTGCTGATACATCATTGTGTACTCGGTCATCTTGCTTACAAGCTACGGCTCTAGGGAGGGCAAGGACGACGGAATTTCCACTCAGCGGAAGTCGGTTTCAAATCTGCGATGAAAAACCTATACAACAAAATCAACCCACAGGAGGCAGGCATGACGGATCACACGAGCCGGTGCGGACAGAGTCCGAGTTCCGTCCGTAATCCTGTCACCTGTGTCTGTCCAAAGTCCATGATTTATGGGTAGGTCAGTGCGGCGACGGGACTTGGGCGGGAGGTCAACGTTTCAAGGTCGAGTACGTCACGTCGGCCGATGGCAAGAAGTCCAAAGGAGGGCTTGCGATGAGCAATGCAGTTGAGCGAGACAGGGATCAGTCCCCGAATGGGCCCAAGGTCGGAGAACCTGCTGCTCCGGTGGATACGGTTGGGCCGTCAGAGCAGGCACATGCCAGTGTCGAAGATACCGATAAGGCAGTGCAGCCCAGTCGCGATCCTGGATATCTCCCACCTGAATTTCCCAACCCTCGCAAGACGATCGTCCTGGTGCTCATTGCGGCCATTGGCCTCTACATTATGAACATGAGCCTGGGCACGGCGCTGTCGCTGCATATCGCAGCGATCATGCCGGACAGGAAAGATTCGGTCTACAGCCATATAACCTCGGTGAGCACATTCCTCATGCTCTTCATGATGCCCCTGGCCGGCGCTCTGTCAGACCGTACAATCAGCCGCTTTGGTCGTCGCAGGCCCTGGATTCTGGGCGGACTGCTCTTTTCCATCGTCTGCGGGGCCGTGGTCGGTTTGTCCAGCAACGTCTGGGTGATGGGAGTCTTCTTCATCCTGTCGGCCATGGGCATGCAGTCGGCCTTCAATGCCTATTCGGTGATCGCTGTCGAAGGGCTGCCCGACAACCGTCGTGGCACGGTCATGGGTTTGATGGGCCTGTGCGGAGCCCTCGCTTTCTCGGTCGGTACTTATCTTACCGGTGCTCTGGTAGGCAATGGTCTTCTGCTGATGACGGTTCCAGTGCTGTTGGGCCTGGTTGCATCCCTTCCCCTGTTGCTGCTTTACAAGGATCCTGCCAAGACCAGGAGCGAGGTGCCGCCTATGAACGTGCAGAAATTCATAGGCACCTTCTTTGTCAACCCGAGGAAATACCCGAATTTCGGCTGGACCTGGCTATCGCGGTTCCTGGTCGGTCTGGCCATGGCCGCTATACAGTCCTATTTCATTTACTACCTGATCTCTGGACTGCATATCCCCCTGAATCAGGTAGGCAGCAAGGCTGGTTTCCTGACCTTGTGCTCGGCGCCTATTTCCATCATCTTCTTCACGGGCTCCGGATTCCTGACAGATCATTTGGGACGCAAGAAGCCCTTCGTGATATTGGCTTCCATCCTTATGGCGGCGGCCCTCTGCCTTGGTGCGACTTCTCACAATTTCACACAGTTCCTTATAGCATGGGAACTGTTCGCTGTGGGTCAGGCCATGTACTTGACCGTTGATCTGGCGCTGTGCGCGGCCGTCCTGCCTAACAGCGAGGACACTGGCAAGGACATGAGCGTTTTCGGGCTGGCAATCAACCTGTCCAGTGTGGTCGTTCTGGCTGCGGCCCCTATGATCATCAACACCGCTGGCGGGCACAACTACGGACTGCTTTGGTTTATCGCGGCGGCTCTGAGCCTTTGCAGCGTTCTTGCCATCCCGCTGATCAAGGGCGTGAAGTAGTAATCGGCCGAAAGGCAAGCAAGGAAGGGCATCGATAATGGTTGATTCGGCAAGGCTGGAAGTATCGCCGGTCCGGTTCGGGCACCGAGCTTGGACCGGTTGCGCATTGGGCTACGGCCAGCCTTGCCCGTCCTTGTCCTGGCGCTTGTTGAGGGCGCCTGAAGGCTGGAGGCAAGAAGATGCTGAAGTTGAGATCACTGATCATCACGGTCGTGTGAGCGTACATCGCCTGCATGTGGCGGATCAGATCTGTCTGCCCTGGCCCGGTGAGCCATTGGAGTCCCGAGAATCCGCCGCTGTAAGGGTCAGGGTCGCTGGCCAAGATGGCATCTGGTCGCCTTGGTCGGACACAGCATGGGTTGAATGCGGTCTCCTCTCTAACCAAGAGTGGTCGGGCTGTCCGGTGTCGCCAGATGATCCAGTCGGAAGAGCAGACCCAGCACCGGTGCTCTCCAGAATGTTTACTGTGGAAGGAACCTGTGCCAAGGCCCGGATTCATTTGACGGCAGGAGGTCTCTTTGTTGCTTATTTGGACGGTCAACGTATCGGTCAGGATCAGCTATGTCCGGGCTGGACCGATTACCGGCACCGAATCAATGCTTTGACCTACGATTTGACTGATGTACTGATGCCAGGCAGCCACCGGCTGGATGTCCTGTTGGGCAACGGCTGGTACCGGGGGCACCTAGGTTGGCAGCGCCTCACTGATTTCTATGGTGATCGCCTGTGGCTCATGGCCCAGCTGGAGTGGTTGGACAGTCGGGGGGAACAGGTCCTGAGCGGCGATGATCAATGGACCTGGCATCCCTCGCCGATAAGGTCGAATGACCTCTACGACGGCGAATGCAGGGATATGAGAATTCCCCTGCTGGAAGCCCAAGGAGCTGTACGCCCCGTACAACTGATGCCCATGCCCCACGCGCGCATCAGACCTCAGGAGGCCCCTCAGGCGCGGATCATTCGTCGTGTGCCAGGTCAGAAAATCATCACCACTCCATCAGGCCGAACAGTCATCGACTTCGGGCAGAACGTTGCCGGCTGGGTCCGTATGGTGGTCAGAGGAGGCAAGTCTGGCGACCGCCTGCGTCTGCGCCATGCCGAGGTCCTGGATCATGGGGAACTGGCTCTGAAACCCCTGCGCCGGGCAAAGGCCACCGACGAGTACATTCTCTCCGGCGCTGCCAACGAAATGGTCGAGCCTATGTTCACCCAGCATGGGTTCCGCTATGTGCAGGTGGAGGGCTTGGAGCCCGATGCCGATGTGAAGGCAGGTGATTTTCAAGCCTGCCTTATCTCGGCTGCCATGGAGCCCACTGCGTCCTTTACTTGTTCGGACGCCCGACTCAACCGTTTGTTCGAGAACGTCCGTTGGTCCACCATGGATAATTTCATCACCGTGCCCACCGACTGTCCACAAAGGGATGAGCGTCTGGGATGGACCGGAGACATCGCCATGTTCGCGCCATCCGCACTTGAGCTTTTCGATGCTGATGCCTTCCTCTCCTCCTGGCTGACTGACATGGCTAACAGCCAGGCAGAAGATGGGGGCATTCCACTGGTGGTCCCTGATGTTCTGGATGGACCTCGTCTGACCTGCGGATGGGGCGACGCATCGGTGCTGGTACCTTGGGCTCTTTACAGGGCGACTGGCGATGCAGACGTACTTCGCCGCTTTCTGCCCATGATGGACCGGTTCGTCGACGGAGTCCAGACTCTGACCCGTCGAGGCCTGTGGCAGGGAGGCTTTCAATTCGGCGATTGGCTGGATCCTGATGCGCCGGCGGACGAGCCCATGAAATCCAAAGCCAATCCCGACGTGGTCGCCACTGCTTTCGCTGCCCATTCGGCCGCTCTCGTTGCCCGGGCCCATGCCTGCTTGGGGCAAAGGACTGAGGAGCAACATTATCGGTCCTTGGCTGATGGCATGGCTCAGGGTTTTCGCGACGAATATGTCAGCCCGAATGGGCGCATTCTTTCGGATTGCCCCTCAGTCTATTCTTTTGCCTTGGATTGGAATCTGTTGGAGACCGACAGACAACGTCAAGGAGCGGGCGAACGCCTGGCGGATCTGGTAAGAGCCAGCGGATTCCGTATTTCCACCGGATTCTTGGGCACGCCGTTCATATGCCAGGCGCTGACCATCAGCGGACATGCCGACCTGGCTGTCCGGATGGTCCTTCAAAACCATTGCCCTGGCTGGCTATACCAGGTGGATATGGGCGCTACCACGGTTTGGGAACGGTGGGATTCAATGCTGCCCGATGGGTCAATCAACCCTAATGGCATGACCTCCTTCAACCATTACGCTCTGGGTTCTGTGGTCTCCTGGCTGATTCAGGGGCTGGCTGGCCTGCGTATGGATGCGGCCGGTTGGCGCAAGGTCACTGCAGCTCCACTGATAATCCCGCAGCTTTCATTCGCTGAACTCCGTCTGGTAACCCCATACGGGCCGGTGAATCTGTCCTGGCAGCGCCAGGATTCCAGCGCCGCTGTCGATGTGCATTTGTCGCTGCCGGTCGGCGTCAGTGCGACTCTGGCATTGCCAGGGGGCGTCAGTGGTCGTTGCGACCATGGCGATTATTCCTGGACCCTGCCGGATCCTAACGCCAGAGCGAAGAGGCAAACTCGGATTAGCGCCATACGCGACCTGATTGATGCCCCCGATCTGCTGGCTGATCTGATCCGGACCTTGTTGGCCACTGACTCTCCTTCCTACAGAGGCAGTCAGGCCGATCTCAGCTTTTGCGCCGCTGCAAAACCTTGGCTGGATGCTCCTGTCGACGAACTTCCTCAGGTCGCATCACAGCAGGGTTTCCTCCTGGATGCTGAAGCCATCGAGAGTGCTGTAGCCGGATTTCTGCAGAGGCATGGGCTTGTCACAGCAGGACAGGCCAAGAACCAGGATTTTGATCAATGATTGATTTGAAGCAAGAGGAGGGGCAACCGTGGCAAGAGTGTTTCCTGATCATTTTCTTTGGGGAGTTTCCACAGCCGGGCACCAGGTGGATGGAGGCGACACCACATCCGATATCAGCTTTCTGGAGCATGTGCAACCGACGGTTTTCAAGGAACCGGCAGGGTCGGCTTGCAAGAGCTGGGAGCGCTGGCAGGATGATTTGGACCTGGTTGCGGGCATAGGCTTGAATGCCTACAGGTTTTCGGTGGAATGGGCGCGTATAGAACCTGAGGAAAAGGTCGTGGACCAATCCGCTCTGGACCATTACGACCGCATGGTCGACGGGTGTCTGGAGCGTGGCATCATCCCGTTGATTACTCTCAGCCATTTCGCCTGTCCGCAATGGTTCGGTGCCAAGGCAGGCTGGTTTAATCCTGATGCCCCCTCCTTATTTGCCGATGAGTGCATAAGGGTCCTGAAGGTCCTGGGTGATCGGGTGGCCATGGCTGTAACATTTAATGAACCCAATCTGCCCAGGGTCCTCAGCACTGGTGCTCTATCTGTCCAGGCTGTTGAAGCCCAGCGTCGATGCTTGGAAGCAGCCAGCCGCAAGGCTGGCGTCGAGCGTTATCGTGTTGGTAATGTGGTGATTCCCGATGAAGTCGAGCAATTGGAGCTGGGCTTCCGGAATGCTCATGCTTGCGCGGTGAAAGCAATACGTTCCCAGTGCCCGAACCTGCCAGTCGGCCTGTCTCTGGCGGTCATTGACGAGAGCTATGTCAGTGAGAAGGGTAAGTCCCTGGCTCAGGCCCGAAGAGATGCCTGTTATCGGCCTTGGATCCGGGCCGTTCAAGGTGATGACTTCATTGGGGTGCAAAACTATGAACGCGAAACCATGGGCGATCAAGGTCCACTGGCAACTCCGAAAGGGGTCGATATCAGCGAATCCGGTGCACCGGTCTGTGCTGGCTCTTTGGTCAATGCCCTGATCTACATACGGGAGCTGATCGGTCTACCCGTCCTAGTGACCGAGCACGGGGTATGCACCGGCGATGACCAGGTGCGTTCCCGCTTCATCAGCAGGTCTCTGCCGCCCCTAGTGGATCTGGCGCGCGATGGCTTTCCGCTCCTGGGGTACTTCCACTGGTCCCTGCTGGATAACTTCGAGTGGATCAGCGGATATGACATGCATTACGGTCTGTGTTCTGTGGACCGGTCAGGCGGCACCTATGACCGGATCCCCAAGGGTAGCGCCCAGACTTACCGAAAGCTGGTGGCTCAGACGGTGATTTGAGCAGCCCGTAGGCAGGCTCTGGCATCTTCAGATGAGCATCTGTAGTAACCCGACAATGAAGCAACGAAGCAAGCAAAGGAGCAAACCATGAAGTTTCTAGATGGCATGTGGATGGTCAAAAAAGGCTTTGATGTCCGTTACGCGGCCAATGTCTACCAGGCCAAGATCGAACCTAGAAAGCTTACCCTGTACTGTCCGTACGGTTGGCCCATCCATGAGGCTGGGCAAACGGTCGATGGCGGCATCATGACCATTGAGATAACCAGCCCCAGGACTGACATCATCACTACGCGTCTGATCAATTACCGGACGGATCGAAGCCATTGTCCGGCCTTCGGCCTGAATGCGACCGATCCGGATGTTATCATCAATGAAGATGATCAGGGTTGGACTTTCACTTCCGGACGCCTGAGTTTGAAAGTCGACAAGGGTGACTTCCCTTCGTTCAAATATTCTTTCGATGGCAAGGTTATAACCAGTACCGGCTTCCGCTCCAAGGGCATGGTGGTCAATCCCCAAGGTAAGGTCTTCATGTCCGACCAGATGGATCTGGCGGTCGGCGAGAAGATCTATGGCCTGGGCGAGCGCTTCACCAGTTTCGTCAAGAACGGCCAAAGTGTCGATATCTGGAATGCCGACGGAGGCACCGATACCGATCAGGCCTATAAAAACATCCCCTTTTATTTGAGCAATAAAAACTACGGACTCTTCGTCGACAGTCCTGACGAGGTCTCGTTCGAGGTTGGGTCGGAACGCGTCACCAGGGTCCAGTTCTCTGTGCCGGGTCAGGAGCTGGCCTATAGCGTCATCGGCGGCACAGACCTTAAATCCGTGCTGAACACCTACACTGATTTGACTGGGAAGCCGCCTCTGGTGCCCGACTGGAGCTTCGGTTTGTGGCTGTCGACCTCATTCACCACTGATTACGATGAGAAGACCGTGATGGAGTTCGTGGATGGCATGACCCAGCGAGACATCCCTTTGAGCGTCTTCCATTTTGACTGTCGGTGGATGAAGGAACTTGAGTGGAGCAACTTTATCTGGGACCCGGACAAGTTCCCTGATCCTGAGAGAATGTTGGCCAGGCTTCACGACCGCGGGCTGAAGGTCTGTGTTTGGATCAACCCTTACATAGGCCAGAAGTCGCCGCTCTTCGACGAAGGTGCTGCCAAAGGCTACTTCATCAGGAAAACCGATGGCCAAGTCTGGCAGTGGGACAAGTGGCAGGCGGGCATGGCCATTGTGGACTTTACCAATCCTGAGGCCACCGCCTGGTATCAAGGCAAGCTCAGGCACCTTATGGACCAGGGCGTGGATTGCTTCAAGACTGATTTCGGCGAGCGAATTCCTGCTGAAGGTGTCGTTTTCCACGACGGTTCGGATCCGCACATCATGCACAACTACTACAGCTACCTTTACAACAAGGCGGTCTATGATCTGGTTGCCCAGGTCAAGGGCGTCGACCAGGCCATCCTCTTCGCTCGCTCGGCCACGGCGGGGTGTCAGCAGTTCCCTGTGCATTGGGGCGGCGATTGCTGGTCCAACTATCCGTCCATGGCCGAATCCCTCCGGGCCGGCTTGTCCTTCGGCATGTCGGGCTTCGGCTACTGGAGTCATGATATCGCAGGATTCGAGGACAAGCCCACCCCTGACCTGTATAAGCGTTGGACCCAGTTCGGTCTTCTTTCCTCCCACTCTCGTTATCATGGATCCCGGGAGTACAAGGTGCCTTGGCTTTACGGCGACGAGGCTGTGGACGTGGCCCGAGAATTCACCAAGCTCAAACTCAAGTTGGTTCCTTACCTCAAAAAGATGGCCATGGAGACCCATGAGACTGGACTGCCCATGATGCGGGCTATGGTTCTTGAATTCCAGAACGATCCCACCTGCGAGGACATTGACACTCAATACATGCTGGGTGATGACATCCTGGTGGCCCCCATTTTCTCTGAGGATGGCAGCGCTCGCTTCTACGTGCCGGATGCCGGCGGCGACCAGTCAGGAAAGCCTTGGACTAATCTTCTCACTCACAAGAGCTATGAGCCAGGCCGTTGGTATGAGGAGACCTACGACTACCACACGCTGCCGGTTCTGGTTCGACCCGGTACGGATCCATTGGCTGTCTGAGCTCAGCCGCCCGTCGGTTTCTCGCTTTCACTGCGGGAATCGGCGGGATGGGCGTTTATTCACATTACTAGGCAAGGGAGGGTCCTATGAATAGAAAGATTGATGGCAGGCTGTGTCGATCTGGTTCCGGAGAAAAGGCCCGGTCGGTTCTGGCAGTGGCCCTGCCCTTGGTCATGGGAGCTGGGAACGTGGCTGGAAAACTGTTCGCTAACGTTTTGGACAGTTACCTTGGCCCAGGACAATTAAGAATTGACAGAGCTCCGGGGACCCATGGCTGGGACGCAAGGTACTACCAGCCTGTCACAGATTCGCTCCAGACGGCCAAGGCTGCCAGCGACCATGTCTCCCAGGAGATGGCCAACGAAGGCATCGTGCTTCTCAAGAACAAGGATCTCCTGCCCTTGCAGGAAGGTACCTGTATTACGCCTTTTGGCAGGGCCTATCTGGATCCAGCCTACGCTGGGACTGGGGCTGCCGCGACGGCCGACCGGGACCGGGTGACCCCGGCCCAGGCCCTTGCCCGGCATTTTTCAATTGACGAGAGCGCCTGCCGTGCCATGCAATCGGCTAAGACCTCCTATCCTAAAGCAGCTGCGGGCACCAGGCCCTTGGATGCCGACAGGAATTCCCTTCAGGCGGTCATGGACAAGGGCCGATCAGCCCAGATCCCGGAATATGATCCATCCATTTATAGGAACTTGGAAGAGTGGGTCACCGGAACGGTGGGACTGGTAATGATAAGGAGGGACGGGTCGGAAGGCATTGACAAACGGACAGAGCCCTATGAGGACGGGACCCGCCACTATCTGGCTCTGACCAAGGCTGAGCTGGATACCATCGACGCGGCTAAGCGGCTCTGCGGCGCAGTAGTGGTGGCTCTGAACACGGCCAACCCGATAGAGCTCAGTCCGTTGATGGGCGGCCCTCATGAAGTCGACGCCATCCTGTGGATCGGAACGGTCGGATCACGAGGATTTGACTCCTTCAGCGACATTCTGGCCGGCGCGGTCAACCCATCGGGAAGGACGACCGATACCTACCCCACCGATTTCACTGCAGATCCTACTTTTGCTGACTTCGGTGAGTTCCACTACAACAACGCCTCTGTTACCGATCGGACCCTTATCGGCGATTTGGTGCCCCATGGCGGCTTCGGAACCATCGACAGGCCTTTTGTCGAATACCGGGAAGGCATCTACCTGGGATACCGGTATTATGAGACCGCAGCCCTTGAAGACTCGGAGTTCAGTTATGGACAACTGGACGGCAAAGGAGCAGTGGAGTCGCCGGGCGCCGTAGCATATCCTTTCGGCTATGGCCTGAGCTATACCAGCTTCCGACAGACGCTTGACCGTGTGCACCTGCGCGATGACGGCTTCATTGAAGCAAGAGTGAGTGTAACCAACATCGGTTCGCGACCGGGCAAGGACGTGGTGGAGCTATATTATTCGGCTCCTTATACCGAGCATGACAGAGCAGAGCATATCGAGAAATCCGCCACAGTCCTGGCTGCCTTCGCCAAAACCGGGACCCTTGAGCCCGGAGGCAGCCAAGAGGTTATACTCGCCTTTCTGCGTGATGACATGGCTTCATATGACTATCATCATGCCAACGAAGACGGCACCATTGGTGCCTATGTACTTGAGGCGGGCGACTATACGATCCAGCTGAAGGCCAATGCTCACGATCTGATCGACTCGGCCACGGTAACAGTTGATTGCACTCAGATTTTTCAAGGGCAGCATCTTCCGGCGGGCGACCGTCTGGCGCAGTCCTCGCTTGATGACGAGGGAAGACCCATGTGCAAGCCGGAGTCGGGCACATGGAGGCCGATCAGCAACCACTTCGAAAGCCTGAACGCCTACATGGATGATCCCTCAGTGGTGCAGCTGACGCGGAGCGATTGGAGAGGAAGCCAGCCGCGACCTATTCCAAAGCGCACCAAGGCTGCCCCTCAGTCTGCCTTGGACGAGTTCAGACGGTATGAACGGTTTGATCCCCGCCGCGACCCGATGCTGGGCAATGGGAAGACCAGTCAGGTCCATTGCGACCAGGATCCGGTCAGTGGCAGTAAGAACCGTTTGTCGCTGATCGATCTGCGGGCCAAATCTTACGCTGATCCGGGCTGGCAGCAGCTTCTGGATCAGATCGACTGGAAAAAGGACAGGAGCGATATCCAACAGCTGCTGTTCATGGCCGCCTACCAGACCAAGGATCTTTTCTCTCTGGGCAAGCCCATGACCGTCGACAAGGACGGGGCCATGGGCTGGAGTATCAAGGGAGCATCTTCCTGGGCCGGAGCCAATGTGATGGGCGCCACCTGGAACACGGACCTTCTTCGGCGTATGGGCTCCTGCCTGGGCGAGGAGGCGCTGCATGCCGGGCTGAATGGATGGTACGCGCCTGGCGTCAACATACACCGTTCCCCCTTTGCCGGGCGCGTCTACGAATTCTATTCCGAGGACGGTCTCCTGTCCGGCAAGCTGGCGGCCGCCTGCATTCAGGGGGCTGGGGATAAGGGCGTGTTCAGCTACCTCAAGCACATGGCGCTCAACGATCAGGAAAGCTTCCGCTCAGAGGGGCTGGCCACCTGGGCCAATGAACAGGCGATTCGGGAGATCTACCTCAAACCCTTCCAGATCGCTTGCCGGGAAGCCGTCACTGCCGTGCCCTACCTGGATGCCGAGGGTAAACGGCATAGGAAGGTCATGCGAGCTGCGACCGGGATCATGTCTGCGCAGAACCTGATTGGAGGTGTCATTGGTTTCGGCCACCGGGGCATGCTCACGGATATTCTGCGTGGCGAATGGAACTTTCATGGGGCGGTCATCACCGACCTCTTCCTGTCCAAGTCCCATGCGGAGCGAGACCTGGCCTTGCGTGCCGGCAGCGACATGTACATGATCCAGACACCGGGATTCAATGCCGAGGATTATGACAGCCCGACTGCGAGGGCCGTCATGCGTCAGGCCATCCATCGGATACTCTATATGACGGTCAATTCCAATGCCATGAACGGGGTTCCCCCTCGGTCGCGTCTCGACGTGTCGCCAAGTCCCTGGAAAATTGGCCTGATTGCAGCGGATGCGGTGGCCGTCCTGGCGGAAGGGGTCCTGCTGTCAGGAGGATTCCTGCTAAGACGCCATACTCATGGTCGGCGCGGGAGGTAACAATCATCCTGCCTTATATTGCCTGGAGGAGATCTGACATCGACATGCGCACTGGACAAGGTTGCCCGACGGATGTGCTTATTCCGACGCGTTCTCGCGTTTTTTGCCGAATCGGGCCTTGAGCAGGCCGATGACCGTGGGTAGAACCGATATGAGCAGAATAAGGATGATGACCAGTTCGAAATGCTCTTGGACGGCCGTGATGCCACCGAAGAAGTAGCCCAGGAGGGTGAAGAGGGTAGACCAGACCAGGCCTCCAAGAACGCTGAAGGGGGTGAACCGGCTCCACTTCATTCCTGAGATTCCCGAGATGAAGGGCATGAAGGTTCTGATGAAGGGGAAGAAGCGGCCCAAGAAAACGGCCAAGGGTCCCCACTTATCTATCATCCCCTCTGTTTTGGCCAGCCGCTCCGGGGTCAGGGCCTTCACTCTGCCTGACCTGATAATGGCCCGTCCGAAAAAGTGCCCTATGAAGTAGTTGCTCTGGTCGCCGAGGATCGGGGCCAAACAGACGACGGGCAGGAGGATATCCAATGCCATTCCGCTGGTGGGGTCGTGTGCGAAGACGCCGGCAGCGAATAGGAGGGAATCACCGGGCAGAAAGGGCATGAAGACCACGCCCGTCTCGATGAAGACGATCAGGAAGATGAATGCATATGTGGGCACCAGTCCCATGGCAATCCACCCCGCGATGGCGCTGCGCGGATCTTTGAGTAGGTTGATGAGCCAGTGTATGAATCCCATTTGTCAAAGACCGTCCTGTTATGTTGAAACACGAACCGTTTCAAACTGTAACAAGTCTGGTTCACGGCAGGCTGGTCTTTACCAGACCCTTGCGAGGAAGACACAACCATCGGCCGGCACTGGGCCTGTGAGGGGGAGGGCAGGTTATTCCCACGGCGTCTTATTCACAACGGTGTCTTATTCATTGGAACGGCAACGACCGTTGTCCATCGTCGAAGCCGTCATCGATAACTCCGGTCCAGCCAGGTCGTTGGGTTCTCCTGACGGGCGGGTGGAAGGCAGCCGTTTTTCATGGGTTGCTGTCCGCGGATGCCCTGCCTGACAGACCTGCTGAAGTGATAGCAAGAGGCGTTTCCTATTTGCGATTAATGGGATTTCCCTGCTAGTCTAATTAGCAAAAGAAGAATTGTTAGTTTAATATCCTATTTACGAGACTTTGGGAAGACCAAAGTGGGAATACATGGCTGTATTCCATGTGACCATGTACCGCACTCGAAGAAGCGAAGTAGCTGACCGAAGGAGGAAGGGTGCAGGTTAATCATCAAGATGTTAGCGTCGTCTCGGACCGGACCGTCGGGTCTTCCGCGTCCGAAGCGACGCTGTCCCGTGGTGCGCAAGCGCCCGCCCCGAAGAGGAAGAGACGATTTCCGGGGAGGGCAGAGTCCTCTAAGCGCCAGAGTTTCAATCTCTGGCTCCTCATCGTTCCCCTTCTCATTTTCGTAGTCCTCTTCAGCTATCTGCCTCTGTTCGGGTGGGTTTACGCCTTCTTCGACTACCAGCCCCCGATCCCTCTGTCGAAGAGCAAATTCGTGGGCCTCCAGTGGTTCGAGATGATGATCCAGAACCCCGCCCAGCTCCGTGCGGTCTGGCAGGTGCTCATCAACACCTTCGCAATCAGCGGCCTGAATATCCTGACCAGCATGTTCCCCCTCTTCTTCGCCATCGCCCTCAACGAGATAAAGGCCCGTTGGTTCAAGAACGTCATCCAGACTTTGACTACCCTGCCCAACTTCATCAGCTGGGTCCTGGTCTACGCCGTGGCATTCGCCATGTTCTCCTCCTCCGGCATGGTCAACGAGACCCTGATGAACCTCCACCTGATCACAGACCCCATAAAGTTCCTTGATTCCGACTCGCACACCTGGCTGAAGATGCTGGCCTGGAGTCTGTGGAAGGGGCTGGGCTGGGGGTCCATCATGTACTTGGCGGGCATCGCAGGCATTGATCCGGAGCTTTACGAGGCCGCCGAAGTGGACGGCGCCAACCGGTTCCAGCAGATCATCCATGTGACGATTCCGCAGTTGATGCCCATCTACTTCGTTCTCCTGCTCCTGTCGGTTTCCAACTTCCTGAACAATGGGATGGACCAGTACTTCGTCTTCCAGAACGCCTTCAACCTCAAGCACATCCAGGTGCTTGACCTCTATGTCTACAACGTGGGCATGGGCCAGAACAGCCTCTCTCTCGCTACTGCCATATCCATGCTGAAATCCCTGGTCAGCGTAGTCCTTTTACTGAGTGTCAACACACTGTCCAAACGTGTGCGCGGCGAGTCGATCATCTGAGGTCCCAAGCGGAAAAGGAGAGCTGAAATATGAGTGACGCCATCGATACATCCGCCAAGACCCTGGACGGGTCCCATCTGATTCGCAGATCAGGGGGAGAGAAGGTCTACAATGTTTTCAACATTGCCTTCTTTATCCTCTTCGCCTTCATCTGTGCATATCCCTTCTACTACCTGATCATCAACAGCATCTCCGACAATGATGCGAGTGCGGCTGGTGATGTCAACTGGATCCCCAAGGGCTTCCACCTGGAGAATTACAAGGCCGTATTCAAGCTGGAGGGCCTGGGGGATGCTGCCATGGTCTCTCTGGGGCGTACCGTGATCGGCACGGCCCTGACCGTCATGGCCAGCGCCTTCCTGGGCTTTATGTTCACTCAGAAGAAGATGTGGCACCGGTCCTTCTGGTATCGGTTCGTCATCATCACCATGTACTTCAATGCCGGCCTGATTCCCATGTTCATTACGATGAAGAACCTGGGTCTGACCAACAACTTCTGGGTGTACATCCTGCCGGCCATCGTGCAGCCCTTCAACATCATCCTGGTGAAGACCTACATCGAATCCATCCCCTCCTCCCTCCAGGAGGCGGCCGAGGTGGACGGCGCCGGCACCCTGACCGTCTTCAGAAAGATAATACTGCCCATGTGCACGCCGATCCTGGCCACGGTGGCCATCTTCTCGGCCGTGGGCCAGTGGAATTCCTTCCAGGACACCCTGCTTTACATGTCGGATTTCAAGCTCTACTCCCTGCAGTATGTGCTCTACCTCTACATCAACCAGGCAGCCGCTTTGGCTTCCTCGGTCAAGGCCAGCGGCACGGGCAGCGCTCTGAATGCGGCCGCCATGGCCACACAGCAGACCCCGACCTCGATCCGCATGACTGTCGCTGTGATCGTGGTCCTGCCCATCCTCTTCGTCTATCCTTTCTTCCAGCGTTACTTCGTCAAGGGCATGATGCTCGGCGCCGTCAAGGGGTGAACCGTACGCCCTCCCGCAAGACGGCATTCGGCCGGGATGGCATTCGGACGGACCCGCCAGTGGGAGACGTTAGTGGGGCGGATGGTTCCGGCCGATCGAGAAGGGAAAACGGAACGGGGGAGCCGACCCCTTCCTAAGCGGGGCAGATCATTCCGGAAGGACCAAGCAACAACAATCAAGAAGAAGAAAAGAAAGGAGGGACCATGTCCCTCAAGAAGAAGGCATCAATGGCGATGGCCTTGACCCTGTCCCTGGCTTTGGCCCTTGCAGGCTGCGGCGGTGGGGGCAGCAACGAGGGGGCCGACGACAAGGGCCTGATGGAGGTGGAGGTGTTCTCCATGTCCGCCACCGCCCAGGGGGAGCAGCAGGGTTGGTTTGCCAAGATACTCAAGGACAAGTTCAATATGAAGATGAAGGTGGTGGCCCCTGCTCAGACAGGTAATGCGGAGACCATCTTCCAGACTAGGGCGGCCACAGGCAACCTGGGCGACCTGATTTTGACCAACACAGACAACGGTCGTCTGGAGAAGCTGGTCAAGGCCAACCTGATTGCCGATATGACCCCTTACATGAAGAACGAGAAACACCTCAAGCAGTTCCCGGGTGCCCTGGACAGGGTCACCAAGGTGGCGGGCAAGGATGGCATCTGGGGGGCCCCGTCCGATGTGGCCACCCAGTCCCCCTCCAAACCCTCCGCCGGTGACGAGCCAGGCACGGCCCCCCACATCCGCTGGGATTATTACCGCGAGGTGGGTTACCCCCAGATGAACAATCTGGATGACTTCCTCAACGTTCTCAAGCTCATGCAGGACAAGGCCCGTGAGAAAACCGGGAAGAGAGACATCTACGCCCTCAGCCTCTTCAAGGACTGGGACCAGGAAATGATGAAGTATCCGATGGATATGGCCTCCTGGTACGGGTACAATTCCATGAACACGGTCCTTACCCGGGCCGACGGGAAGGACGACCAGCCTGTCACCAAGGAGGGCGGCATCTACGAGCAGATGTTGCGTTTCCTCAACAAGGCCTCCCGGATGGGCCTGGTGGATCCGGATTCCTCCACTCAGACTTGGGATAACATCTCCCAGAAGGTCCACCAGGGCAAGGTTTTGGCTGATATCTGGAGCTGGCTAGGCCAGCCGGCGGTCAACACCGTGGGTAATAAGGCCAAGGGGATTGGATTCATGCTGGCCCCCGTACCTGGCCTGAAGGTCTACGTGGACGGGTTCATGCCCGACGGTCACGACCCGGTCATCGCCGTGGGTGCCAAGGCCAAGAACAAGCAGCGCCTGGTCGACTTCATTGACTGGCTCTACTCGCCCGAGGGTGTCTACGCCACGGCCACCGGCGCCCAGGGACAGGCCTGCCCAGAGAAGATGTGCTGGGAGCGGACCAAGGACGGCAACAAGATGACCGACCTGGGCGTCAAGGCCATGTTCGGCCTGGCAGCCGAGGGAGACTCGAGCGGAAGCCAGCAGGTGCCTGACGAGTTCGGCGGCGGCCAGTACGGCAAGGGAGTGTCGATGATGCACTTCACCGGCATCCACAAGAACGACATCGACCCAACCACCAAGGAGACCTATAACCCCCAGCTGTGGAGGTCCGAGCTGGCCAAGCCCGATGCCCTGAGGGATGACTGGTCCGCTCACATGGGCGGTGCCAAGACCGCTCTGGAGTGGCTGCAGAATCACGACGAGGCCATGGTCGCCGTTGGGGCGGGCTTCGTGGCCCCGACCGATGACTCATCCATCAAGGCCCTGCGCGGCCAGGTCAAGTCCGAGGTTGTTTCCCAGTCTTGGAAGGCTGTCTACGCCAAGGATGACAACGAGTTCAACACCATCCTGAAGACCATGAGAGACAACCTGAAGGGGCTTGGCTACGAGCAGGTCGAGAAGATCGACATGGCCAACGCCAAGGCTCAGACCAAGGCGCGTCAGGAGATCGTCAAGGAATGGGAGGCACAGCACGGCAGGTGATCCCGACCGGGGAAATCCGGACGGCGGTAAGAGACGCCACTGGTTGGGTGGCGGATGACAAAGAAAGAAGAGAATCCATGAACCTCAAGAAAAAAGCGATGGCGGCGATCGCCGTCGCCATCACCGGTGCCATGTCCCTGGCGGGCTGTGGCGGCGGCGCTAATTCAAGCGATGGCCCGGACGACCACTCTGAAATGACCGTCGAGATGTTCTCCCAGGACGCCACGGCCCAGGGTATTCAGAAGGGCTGGTTCGCCAAGCTGATCAAGGACAAGTTCAACATCAAGCTCAAGGTCATCGCACCGGGTGTCACCGGCAACAGCGAGACGCTCTTCGAGACCCGTTCGGCAGCCGGGAACCTGGGCGACCTGATCCTGACCCATACGGGCAATGGCCGCCTGCAGAAGCTGGTTAAGGCCGATCTGATCACTGACCTGACCCCCTACATCAAGAACGAGAAGTACTTGAAGAAGTACAAGGGAGCCTTGGACAGGGTGACCAAGGTGGCCGGCAAGGAAGGCGTCTGGGGCATCCCCGGAAATGTGTCCTCGCAGTCCCCACTCAAGTCGAACGCCGGAGACGAGCCCGGCACGGCCCCCCACATCCGTTGGGATTACTACCGTGAGGTCGGTTACCCGAAGATCGAGAACCTGGACGACTTCCTCAACGTCATGAAGCTCATGCAGGACAAGGCCCGGGCCGACACCGGCCAGAAGGACATCTACGCTCTCAGCCTTTTCAAGGACTGGGATGGAGAGATGATGAAGTTCCCCATGGATATGGCCTCCTGGTATGGATACAACACGATGAACTCGGTCCTGACCAAGGCTGACGGCTCCGATGACCAGACCCCCATCCAGGAGGGCGGCATCTACGAGCAGCTCCTGCGCTTCCTCAACAAGGCCCAGAGGATGGGTCTGATCGATCCGGATTCCTCAACCCAGACCTGGGACAATGTCACCGCCAAGACCAGCCAAGGCAAGATGCTGGTCGACATCTGGTGCTGGCTGGGCCAGCCCCGCATCAACTCCGCTGCCAACAAGGCCAAGGGAATCGGGTTCATGTTGGCGCCCTTGGAGGACATGAACATTTATTCGGAAGGCTTTGCTCCCGATGGGGTGGATCCCATACTGGCAATCGGTGCCAAGGCCAAGAACAAGCAGCGCCTGGTCGACTTCCTCGACTGGCTCTACTCGCCTGAGGGTGTCTATGCCACGGCCCAGAACGCAGGTGGCCCCGTCTGTCCGGAAAAGCTCTGTTGGACTAGGAGCTCTGAAGGCAACAAGCTGACCGATTTCGGCCTCAAAGCTATGAACGAGGCCGACGGGCTGAAGGTTCCTGCAGAGTTCGGCGGCGGTGACTACAACAAGGGCATCTCCATGATGCACTTCCAGGGGCTGAACCAGAACGACATCGACCCGAACACCGAGGAGACTTACAATCCGGCCCTGTGGAAAACCGAACTGGCAAAGCCCAACGCCCTGAGGGATGATTGGTCCGCCCACATGGACGGCGCCAAGACGGCCTTGGAGTATCTGGAGAAGCGCAAACAGGTCGTGGTCGCCCCCGGAGCAGGATACATTCCACCCGAGGAAGACTCCCAGATCACCGCAGTTCGGGGCCAGGTCAAGTCCGAGATCGTCTCCCAGTCCTGGAAGGCGGTCTATGCCAAGGACGACAACGAGTTCAACGCCATCCTGAAGACCATGCGCAACAATGTGAAGGGGCTTGGCTACGACAAGATCGAGAAGATCGACATGGCCAACGCCAAGGCCCAGACCAAGGCACGCCAGGACATCGTGAAGGAGTACGAGAACAGGACCAAGTGATTCCACGACTTCGGTCCACCCGGCGGTTCAGGATCCGTCAGCAGGGCCGGGGCCCATCGGTTAGCGAGGGGGCGGTGCCCGCCAGGCTCTGAGGTCGGCAGGCGCCGCCTCTTTCCGCACCCTGTATGCCCTCATGCAGTTCGGACGCAACTGCGGTTTATGCGCGCGACCTATGCGCAGCCAATCCATGCGAAGTGTGACCTGCCATTCAGTGGGCTGGGTGGGAGGTGACGGCACCGTCCTGGTCGTGCCATGCGCTACTTCCTCGCAGCCTCACAGGGAACCGTTCTTGTAGGTGGTCTGGGTGTCCCCCTTGGCGCCCCGCTCGAAACGGTCGAAGGCTCGTAGATAGATCAGCGACTTGGCGTATGCCAGCCAGGAGAAGCCGAAGATGATGGCTAGGACCCGCAGGAAGGGCACATAGTAGACGAGGAAGGCGAAGGCCACGTCGATGGCCAAAAGGCAGATGGCATAGAGGGGGATCCCCATGGGAACCCCTACGGATAACTTGAAGAAACCCCAGACCGTATTGGTGTAGCGGGACTGCAGGGGGTAGAAGAACTCGTATGAGAAGATTAGAAGGACGGTTCCGATGATCAGGATAATGAGGGCGGGATAGATCATCGCCCCCTTCATGCTCAGCCAGAAGGTCAGGGAGTAAATGACGATGCCCCCCAGCGCCGCGTGGATGATGAAGGCGATGATGGACTGTTTGAACTCCCGGACGAAGCGTTGCAGGTACTGTCGGCAGAGGGGGATGTCCTCGTGGTCGTCATAGGCGAAGACCGTGCCGTAGAGGGCGCTGCGGGCGGGACCTATCGTGATCAGGGGTATGCAGGTGACGACGAAGAGCAGATTCAGGGCAGTGAATCTGAGAAGGGTGTTCACGAACTGCCAGAAAGGACTTTCGAGGTTGAAGCGCATGATCCGCCTTTCTCTTTTGACTTTACCTGCCGGTGCGTCGGCAGGGGCTGCGGCGTGTGGGCAGAAGGGTTGGCGCGGCCATCCTCTTGTTCTGTCTGCAGCCTCGTCGGCTGCAGGACCATCTGCCGGACGGGCCTGACTGGATTCATGGGCGGGAGCGGCCCTGCCTCACGTGGTGACATGCCTTGTAGAGCACCGTGGCTTGACAGCTAAGTTAAATCGGTGTACTAATCTATTTACAAACATATAAATAAGCCTACTACGATCTATACGGCGCATGGCTGGCAACGCAAGGAAGCGGGCTTATGGGAAAAGACAGGAGGGCAGGATGTCAACTGGCGACATTCCGTTGAACGCTACCCGGCGGAGTAGGTCTAAACGCCAAGGGGGCATAAGCGGCAAGAAGAAACACAGCATCAACCTCTTCCTTTTGACCGTCCCCTTTCTGATACTGGTCATCCTCTTCAGTTACTATCCTCTGCTCGGCTGGGTGTATGCCTTCTATGACTATCAGCCGCCCATTCCCCTGTCGGAGAGCGAATTCGTCGGCTTCCAGTGGTTCAAGATGATCGTCCAGAACCCGGCCCAGCTGCACACGGTCGGCCAGGTCCTGATCAACACCTTCGTGATGAGCGGACTGGGCATTCTGACCTCATTCTTTCCGCTGTTCTTCGCCATCGGCCTCAATGAGATTCGCAACAAACACTTCAAGAACGTTATCCAGACCCTGACTACCCTGCCCAACTTCATCAGCTGGGTCCTGGTCTACGCCGTGGCATTCGCCATGTTCTCCTCCACTGGCATGGTCAATGAGCTCCTGCAGAACATCCACCTGATTTCACAGCCCATCCACTTCCTGGATTCCGACAGCGGGACCTACATCAAGATGCTCCTGTGGAGCCTGTGGAAGGGGCTGGGCTGGGGGTCCATACTCTATCTGGCGGGCATCGCAGGCATTGATCCGGAGCTTTACGAGGCCGCCCAAGTGGACGGCGCCAACCGGTTCCAGCAGATCATCCACGTCACGGTCCCGCAGCTCATGCCCACCTACCTGGTCATGCTGATGCTGAGCGTCTCCAACTTCCTGAACAATGGGATGGACCAGTACTTCGTCTTCCAGAACGCCTTCAACCTCAAGCACATCCAGGTGCTTGACCTCTACGTCTACAACGTGGGCATGGGCCAGAACAGCCTCTCTCTCGCTACTGCCATATCCATGCTGAAATCCCTGGTCAGCGTGGTCCTCCTGTTCCTGGTCAATTGGGCCTCGAAGCGGACCCGTGGCGAGTCAATTATCTGAGCGTTAAGGGGAAAACAATCATGAGTGACAGCATGGCAATCGGATCGAAGGGTGTCTCTCCTCTCCTGCAGCGGACCAAGGGCGAGAAGGTGTTCAATGTCTTCAACATCGCCTTCTTCATCCTCTTCGCTTTCATCTGCGTCTACCCGTTCTATTACCTGATCATCAACAGCATCTCCGACAACACCCTGAGTGCCGCCGGCAAGATCACCGTCCTGCCCAAGGGGATCCACTGGAGCAACTATGTGGAGGTCTTCAAGCTGGAGGGCCTGGGCACGGCTGCCATGGTCTCCCTGGGACGTACCGTGATCGGTGCGACCCTGACCGTGCTGGCCAGTGCCTTCCTGGGCTTCCTCTTCACCCAGCAGGGCATGTGGCACCGCAAGTTCTGGTACCGCTTCATCATCGTGACCATGTACTTCAATGCCGGCCTGATTCCCATGTTCATTACGATGAAGAACCTGGGTCTGACCAATAACTTCTGGGTGTACATCCTGCCGGCCATCGTGCAGCCCTTCAACATCATCCTGGTGAAGACCTACATCGAATCCATCCCCTCCTCCCTCCAGGAGGCGGCCGAGGTGGACGGCGCCGGCACCCTGACCGTCTTTTTCAAGATCGTCCTGCCTATGTGCACGCCGATCCTGGCCACGGTGGCCATCTTCTCGGCCGTGGGCCAGTGGAATTCCTTCCAGGACACCCTGATCTACATGACTGATTCCAAGCTCTACTCCCTGCAGTACCTGCTCTATCAGTACATCAACCAAGCAAGCTCCCTGGCCAGCGCCGTCAAGGCCAGCGCTGGCGGGGCCTTGAACATGGCTGCTCTGGCCACCCAGCAGACCCCGTCGTCGATCAGGATGACCGTCTCGGTGATCGTGGTCCTGCCCATCCTCTTTATCTACCCGCTCTTCCAGCGTTACTTCGTCAAGGGCATGATGCTCGGCGCAGTCAAGGGCTGATCGAGAGGAGGCGCAACCTCGCTGCTGTGTGGATCTGATCCCACGCGGCGGCCAAGAAGCGTTCATGTCGATTCATCAAGGAGGACAAATCGATGAGAGATGCGAGGTCGGCAGTGGCCCCGCCGATCCGAAGAAGACCACGGAGCCGTCGGCGGGCAGAGGCCTAGAGGCCGGGAGCATGGACCGAGGAGGGCCCTGCAGGCCATTGAGACAATCGTATGAACAACAAGGATGTAAGCGGAAGTCAGAACACTCCCGATGACCTGCGGTCCGTCGACTTGCCGAAGGCGACAGGGCGGGCCCAGGAGCCGGACAGTGTCTGGAAAGGGGAAACAATGCAAGCCAAGAAGCTGACGGCGGTGGCTGCTGCTGTCATAACCGTGTCCATGGCCTTGGCGGGCTGTGGCGGGGGGGACAACTCAGCCAACGAAAAGGACGATGGGTCACTTATGCAAGTGGACGTCTTCGATGGCCTGGCCAACTACCAGGGCATCCAGAAGGGCTGGTTCGCCAAGATGGTCAAGGACAAGTTCAACCTCAAGTTGAACATCGTGGCTCCCAATGTTGCGGGCGGGGGCAGCACCCTCTTCGATACCCGTTCGGCAGCCGGGAACCTGGGCGACATCATCATCACCGGCTCCGGCTCCGGCCAGGCGGCCAAGTTGGTCAAGGCCCATCTGATTGACGACATGACGCCGTACCTGAAGAATGCCAAGAACATCAAGAAGTACAAGTCCGCCACTGATGCCTTCAACAAAACGGCTGGACAGACCAGCGGGGTCTGGGGGCTGCCCGGGTCGGTCACTTCCCTGCCGCCTACGGAGCCCTCCGAGGGGCTGGAGCCCACCTTCGGCCCTTATGTGCGGTGGGACATCTACAAGGAAGTCGGATATCCCAGGATCGCCAACCTGGATGATCTGGTCACGGTCCTCAAGCAGATGCAGGACAAGGCCCGAGCCGAGACCGGCGACAAGAACGTCTACGCCATGTCCCTCTTCAAGGACTGGGACGGCAACATGATGAACAACGCCAAGCAGCCCACCTGCTACTACGGTTACGACGAGATGGGCTTCGTCCTGGCCAAGGCCGACGGCTCCGACTACCAGTCGGTCACCAAGAAGGGCGGAATGTACGAGAAGGCCCTCCAGTTCTTCAACAAGGCATCGCAGGCCGGCCTGGTCGACCCCGAGTCGACCACCCAGAACTACGACACCATGTATGCCAAGTACCAGCAGGGCAAGATCCTCTTTTCCTTCTGGCCTTGGCTAGGGCAGGCAGCCTACAACACCACGGACAACAAGGCCCAGGGCAAGGGCTTCATGATCGCCCCCCTGGAAGACATGAAGATCTTCTCCTACGGAGCCACGCCCGACGGGGGGAGCACCTTCATCGCCCTGGGTTCCAAGGCCAAGAACAAGCAACGCCTGGTCAACTTCATCGACTGGCTCTATTCGTCTGAGGGAGTCTACGCCTCTGGTGCCCAGACCGGCGGGTCCGCTGGTCCAAAGAATCTGAACTGGACGGTCAAGGACGGCAAGCCCGAGCTGACCGATTTCGGCGAGAAGGTCCTCTTTGGCAACGGTGCCAACGTGCCGGCCGATTGGGGGGGCGGCACCTACAAGGACGGGGTCTCGGCCTTGAACTACCCGACTGTGATCGTCCAGGACAAGGATCCCTCCACGGGCTACCCCTACAACGCCAGCATGTGGCCCTCGCAGCTGGCCAAAAACACAGACCCTCTGAGTACCGACTGGTCCGCCCACATGGGCGGGGCCAAGACCACCATGGAATATCTGAAGAAGAGCAACAAGATCTTGGTGGCCCCCGGTTCCAGCTACGTGACCCCGGACGAGTCCTCCCAGATCAAGACCCTTCGTGGCCAGGTGAAGACCGAGATCGTCAACGCCTCCTGGAAAGCCTCCTTCGCCAAGGATGACAACGAGTTCAATGCCATCCTCGATGAGATGCGCTCCAAAGTTGACGGGATGGGCTTCAAGCAGGTTCTCGATGTGGACATGAAGGACGCCAAGGACCAGAACACGGCCCGGGTGAACATCAAGAAGCAGTTCGAAGACAAGAAGTGAACCGGAAGATGGGCGTCCGGCCTCCGTCGGGATTTCCCGGCGACCCCGACCTCACGTGAAGATTTGTCCACTCCGGACAGCCCGTGCCGGGCGACCGCACGGGCCGACCGGGGAGTCTGAAAACCAGACTATGGCAGAGAAAGGTAACAAGGAAACCATGAAGAAGAGCAAACTCGCAGTGGTGACGGCAGCGGTGCTGTCAGCCTCGCTGGCCCTGGCCGGCTGTGGCGGCGGAGGAGGCAACTCCGCCAACGAGAAGGACGACGGCTCCCTGATGAAGGTGGATGTCTATGACGACTTGGCCAACTACCAGGGCATCCAGAAGGGCTGGTTCGCCAAGATGGTCAAGGACAAGTTCAACATTCAGTTGAACATGATCTCGCCCAATGTGGCCGGTGGCGGCAGCACCCTCTTCGACACCCGTTCAGCAGCTGGCAACCTGGGCGATCTGGTCATCACCGGGGCCGGCAACGGCCGGCTGACCAAGTTGATCAAGGCCCATCTGATTGACGACATGACGCCGTACCTGAAGAATGCCAAGAACATCAAGAAGTACAAGACCGCCACCGATGCCCTCAACAAGCTGTCGGGCCAAAGCAGCGGGGTCTGGGGGGTGCCGCAGAGTGTCTCCACCAAGAGCCCGACCGACCCCTCCGAGGGCAACGAGCCCGTCTTCGGCCCCTATATCCGCTGGGACTACTACCGTGAGATCGGCTATCCCAAGTTCAACAACCTGGATGACTTCCTGCAGGTCCTCAAGCAGATGCAGGACAAGGCCCGGGCCGAGACCGGCGACAAGAACGTCTACGCCTTCTCCCTCTTCAAGGACTGGGACGGCAACATGATGAACAACGCCAAGCAGCCCACGACCTACTTCGGTTACGACGAGATGGGCTTCGTCCTGGCCAAGGCCGACGGCTCCGACTACCAGTCGGTCACCAAGAAGGGCGGAATGTACGAGAAGGCCCTTCAGTTCTTCAACAAGGCCAACCAGATGGGCCTGGTCGACCCCGAGTCCTCCACCCAGAACTACGACACCATGTCGGCCAAGTACCAGCAGGGCAAGATTCTCTTCTCCTTCTGGAGCTATCTGGGGCCCGCCGCTTACAACACCACGGAAAACAAGGCGCAGGGCAAGGGCTATATGCTGGCCCCCATGGGTGACATGAAGATCTTCTCCTACGGAGCCACCCCCAATGGCGGAGCCGCCATCATCGCTGTCGGGTCTAAGGCCAAGAACAAGCAACGCCTGGTTAACTTCATCGACTGGCTCTACTCCAAGGAGGGCGTTTACGCCATGGCCGGCAGCGTCAAGGGCATGAACTTCGACATCAAGGACGGCAAGCCCGAGCTGACCGACTTCGGCAAGAAGCTCCAGAGCGACAAGTCCTCCAAGGTCTCCGCCCAGTTCGGCGGCGGCTCTTACTCCGACGGCGTATCCGCCCTGAACTTCACCACCGAGCTGGCCACTGACATCGATCCCGATACTAAAGAGCCCTACGACTCCAGCATGTGGAAGTCCACCATTGACCAGTTCAGTAACTCCGCCCTGGACAAGGATTGGTCCGAGCACATGGACGGGGCCAAGACCTCCATGCAGTACCTGGAGAAAGCGAACAAGCTCATGATCGCCCCCGGCTCCAGCTTCATTCAGCCCGATGAGTCCTCCCAGATCTCCACCCTGCGTGGTCAGGTGAAGACCGAAATCGTCAACACCTCCTGGAAAGCAGTCTTCGCCAAGGATGACAACGAGTTCAACAGTCTGATGGACGGGATGCGTTCCAAGGTCGACGGACTGGGCTTCAAGCAAGTCCTGGATGTAGACATGAAGAACGCCAAGGACCAGAACACGGCCCGCATCAACATCAAGAAGCAGTTCGCTAACCGCGAGGCGTCGGAAGGCAACTGATTTCGCGCCGAACGGTAAGGCGGGGGGAGCCATGGTGCCCCCCCCCCCCCCGCCGTCAGACATGTACCGGTGGGGAGCGTTAGCCGGGTGGGCGGCCAATCGAACCGCCCTCCATCGCGCTCCCCTTGCCATGCCGGTGGCGCAGTGGATGGGTTTCCCGGTCGCCGGTTATGAATGCGGCCTCGGTCCCGATCAGGGGCCCTGCCGTGAATGACACAAAAAGACAGAGAAGGAAAATGAGGTGCAAGAGCTGCATGCTCCCATTTGAAAAGAATTCAAGGATCGTCTTCTGCGGGGACTCAGTCACTGATGTCAACCGTGATTACAAGGCCGTTCCCGCCGGCTGGGGCTCCTTCGGCGATGGCTATGTCAACTTGGTCCACGCCCTTCTTACCGCCGTCTACCCCGACCGGGAACTCATGATCATGAACGAGGGAGTCAGCGGGGACGACATCAAGCTGATGGCAGCCCGGTGGGACAGGGACGTGCTCGATATGAAGCCCGACTACGTCTCCGTCATGATAGGGATCAATGACGTCTGGCGTCATTTCGACGGTCCCTTCCGCCAGGCGGACCTGGTCTCTCTGGATGAATTCGAACACACTTACGAGGATCTGATGGGCAGGACCGAGCCCCGTGTCAAGGGCCTGATTGTCATGAGCCCTTTCATGATGGAGCCCAACAGGGATGACCCGATGAGGGCCATGGTCGACCGCTATGCCGATGTAGCCAGGCAGATGGCGGACCGGCATGGGGCTACCTATGTGGATGTCCAGGCTGCCATGGATCACTTCCTCAAGAAACAGAGCAGCTACATACTCAGTATGGACCGTTGCCACCCCGGAATTGAGGGGCATATGCTGGTGGCCAGGTCCTGGCTCCAAGCCGTCGGCTTCGACTGGGGAAGGACCACATTCGATGACGAAAAGTGAACAGGAGTTCCGTCCCTTGCGTGAGGAGGTGGCCGGGGCTGGTGACCTTTCGCGGGTGGATGCCGAGATCAGCCGTGGCGCCTTCAAGGCCGATTGGGCCTCCCTCTGCGCCATGGAGCCCCCTACCTGGTTCACCGATGCCAAGTTCGGCATCTTCACCCACTGGGGCCTGTACAGCGTGCCCGCCTACCATAACGAGTGGTACTCGCGCAACATGTACATCAAGGGGTATCCGGAGTTCGACCACCACGTGAAGACCTACGGACCCCAGAAGGAGTTCGGCTACAAGGACTTCATCCCCATGTTCAAGGCGGAGCGTTTCGACCCAGATCAGTGGCTGGACCTCTTCCGCCGTGCCGGAGCCCGCTACTATATGCCCGTGGCCGAGCACCACGACGGATTTCAGATGTACCGCAGCGAACTGTCGGAATGGAACGCCTTCGACAAGGGGCCCCACCGCGACCTGATCGGCGAGCTGCGACGGGCCACCCTCGGACAGGGCCTTCACTTCGCCCTGTCCGACCACCGGGCTGAGCACTGGTGGTTCATGGGCCACGGACAGGAGTTCGACAGCGACGTGCATCAGCCCATGAAGAGGGGCGACTTCTACTGGCCCGCCATGCCCGAGCCTGACAATCAGGACCTCTTTGGCAAGCCCTATCCCGCCAAGGAGTATCTGGATGACTGGCTCCTGCGGGTCTGCGAGGTGATCGACGCCTACCGGCCCGAACTTCTCTACTTCGACTGGTGGGTCCAGCATGAGGCGTTCAAGCCCTATTTGCAGCGCCTGGCTGCTTACTACTACGACCGGTCCGTCGAGTGGGGGGTTCCGGCCGCCATCTGTTACAAGATGGACGGTATGGCCTGGGGTTCGGGCATCGTGGACGTGGAACGCGGCGGCTTCGCCAACCCCACCCCCTTCGTCTGGCAGACGGACACTGCCATCGCCCGCAACTCCTGGTGCCATACGACCACCTTGGACCACAAGTCGGTGGCTGAGATCCTGGCCGCCCTCCTCGACGCGGTCAGCAAGAACGGCAATCTCATGCTCAACGTGGGCCCTTGCGCCGACGGGTCCATCGACCCCGAGGAGGAGGAGATGCTGGAATCCATCGGTCGTTGGATGGATGTGAACGGGGAAGGAATCTATGGATCCCGCCCCTGGCGGGTCGCTCAGGAGGGCCCCACCCACCCGGCAGCGGGGTCCTTCGCGGACCAGACCGAGGCCGTCTTCACCCCCGAGGATTTCCGGTTCACCTCGGTATCAGGTGCTATCTACGCATACCAGCTCAAGCCGTCCACAGATGGACGGGCCCTGATTAAGGCCTTCGCTCCACGGGGCAAGGAAGGGTCGGTCTTTCAGGGGATCGTCCGCCAGGTCAGCCAGTTGGGTGCAGGACCGGTCAGTTACGAGCTGACGGACCGTGGGCTGAAGGTTCAGGGTCTCGAGAACCTCACCGGCACCACGGCCACCGGCCTGCCCTTGGGCATTCGGATTGACGTGGAGTGAGATTCGGACCCTGCAGGATTGCTGTCACCGGCTCTAGGACATAGTGACCGACAACAACAAGGAAAGATAGGAGAACATGAAGTTCCTCAACGGAGAATGGCTTGTGCGGGACGGTTTCGACGTCAAATATGCGGCCAACATCTACAGCGCGGACATTGAAGAGAAGAGGCTGACCCTCTACGCCCCCTTCCAGGTGATCAGGAACCCCGGCATGACCTTGGACGGAGGACTGCTTACCATCGAGGTCACCTCCCCCCGTCCCGACATCATCACCACCCGGATCATCAACTACAGGCAGGACCACAGCCATGACCCCCGGTTCACACTTAACCGGACCGATCCCCCAGTGGGGATTGAGGAGGATGAGAAGGGATGGACCTTCACCAGTGGCAGGCTGGTCCTGAAGATCGCCAAGGGCGATGCCATTGACTTCGAGTACGAGTATGAGGGCCGTCCGCTGACCAGGTCGGCTTGGAGAGGCAAGGCCCTGGTGGCCGATGACAATGGCAGGCCACACGTGGTCGAGTCCCTCGACCTGGGCGTGGGAGAGAAGATCTACGGCCTGGGCGAGCGCTTCACCAACTTCGTGAAGAACGGGCAGACGGTCACCATCTGGAATCAGGATGGCGGTACAGGCACGGCCCAGGCCTACAAGAACGTCCCCTTCTATATGAGCAATCGAGGGTATGGGGTCTTCGTGGATTCCACTGACAAGGTGGAGTTCGAGATCGGTTCTGACGAGGTCTCCAAGGTCCAGTTCTCCGTCCCCGGCCAGGAGCTGACATACTCAGTGATCGGCGGCCGGGACCTCAAAGGGGTGCTCAGCACCTACACCGATCTGACCGGCAAGCCCCCCCTGGTCCCCGACTGGAGCTTCGGCTTGTGGCTGTCGACCTCCTTCACCACCGACTATGACGAGAGGACCGTCAACGAGTTCGTCGACGGCATGGCGGCACGGGACATCCCCCTGTCGGTCTTCCACTTCGACTGCCGTTGGATGGACGACCTGGAATGGTGCAACTTCGAGTGGAAGCATTCCGCCTTCCCGGACCCGGAAGGGATGCTGGCCCGCCTCCACCAGAAAGGCCTTAAGGTCTGTGCCTGGATCAACCCCTACATCGCCCAGAAGTCCAAGCTCTTCAAGGAGGGGGCCGAGAAGGGGTACTTCATCAGGCGCACCGACGGCCAGGTCTGGCAGTGGGACAAGTGGCAGGCCGGCATGGCCATCGTCGACTTCACCAACCCCGAGGCAACGGCCTGGTACCAGGGCAAGCTCAGACACCTGCTGGACCAGGGCGTGGATTGTTTCAAGACCGACTTCGGAGAACGCATCCCCAGCGAGGGCGTGGTCTATGACGATGGTTCCGACCCGGTCAAGATGCACAACTACTACACCCTCCTGTACAACAAGGCCGTCTATGACCTCCTGGTTGAGGTGAAGGGGGCTGACCAGGCCATCCTCTTCGCCCGTTCGGCGACGGTGGGCGGCCAGCGCTACCCGGTCCACTGGGGCGGGGACTGCACCTCCAACTACCCCTCCATGGCCGAAAGCCTGAGGGCCGGCCTCTCCTTTGGCATGAGCGGATTCGGTTACTGGAGTCACGACATAGCCGGCTTCGAGGACCAGCCCACCCCAGATATCTACAAGCGCTGGACCCAGTTCGGCCTTCTCTCCTCGCATTCCCGCTACCATGGGTCCACCGCCTACAAGGTCCCCTGGCTTTACGGGGATGAGGCCGTCGAGGTCACCCGCGAGTTCGCCAAGCTCAAGCAGCGTCTTGTGCCCTATCTGATCAAGATGTCGCATGAGACCCATGAGACGGGCCTGCCCATGATGAGGGCCATGGTCCTGGAGTTCCCCAGCGACCCGACCTGCGAGGACATCGACACCCAGTACATGTTGGGTGACGACATCCTGGTGGCCCCGATCTTCAACGAGGAGGGGACCGCCCGTTTCTACGTGCCTGATGAGGGCACGGGCCGACCCTGGGCCAACATGCTGACCGGGAAGGCCTATGAGCCCGGACGCTGGTACCAGGAGACCTACGACTACCACACCCTGCCGGTCCTTGTCAGGCCTGGCACCGATCCCCTTCACATGTGAGCTGGTCTCTGCTGCCATGTTGTTGGCGCTTCCTGTGCCCGGTGTGGCCCTGCCCGGACCGGCGGGTCAGGATAGGGTCTGGATTGCATGAATGAAAAACGCGAATGGATGCATGTGCTCGTAGGCTTCCCTCCGATTGGAGACCCCGCCGTCAGGTGGTGCATCCCTCATCGGGTAGCCTTATCGACAGAAAGAAGTGGATGTCCATGACGACCGCCGTAGAATTCGTCAGACAGTTGGGCCTGGGCTGGAACCTGGGCAATACCTTTGATGCTTTCCCTCTCCAAGGGGAACATGAGGAGGCCATGAAGGAGGGTCGGACCTGGACCCCGGAGGATCAGGAGAGACTCTGGTGCAACCAGCCCTTCACCCCTGGGTGCGCCCGTCTGGTCAAACAGGCCGGGTTCGACACCATCCGCATCCCGGTTACCTGGGTGGAGTGGATTGACGGGGAGGGACACGTGGACTCCATCTGGATGAACGCGGTCCGCCGGGCCGTCGACTGGAGTCTGGGCGCCGGACTCAAGGTGATAGTCAACGTCCATCACGATGGCGGTGAGGGCGATCTCCCTTGGATCCGCAAGGCGGACAAGGACCCGGATGGGGTCTGCAGACGGTTCGCTGGCCTCTGGCGTGAGATCGCCGACACGTTCAAGGATTACGGGCAGGAC
Organism: Bifidobacterium asteroides; assembly: GCF_019469425.1. Taxonomy (NCBI): domain Bacteria; kingdom Bacillati; phylum Actinomycetota; class Actinomycetes; order Bifidobacteriales; family Bifidobacteriaceae; genus Bifidobacterium; species Bifidobacterium asteroides. The sequence goes on from NZ_CP048272.1 coordinate 263,813, forward strand.
CTCATTCTGGAGGGTGGCAACGAGATCGGCTTCGATGACATGGACCGGGACCAGGCCTATGTCCTCTTGGAAAGGCTCAACCAGATCTTCGTCGACACGGTCAGGGCCAGCGGATCGCACAATGCCGACCGCTTCCTGCTGATTCCTGGTTACAACACCGACACGGCCATGACCTGCGACTCCCGTTACCGCCTGCCCAAGGACAGTACAGCGGACCGGCTGATTGTCTCCATCCACTATTACTCCCCGGCCGATTTCGCCCTGGCCACACACGACACCACCTGGTGCAAACCCAGGCAGGAGTGGGGCAGTGAGGCGGACATCAAGGCGGTGGAGGCCGATTTTGCTACCCAGCGTCGCCGCTTTATCGATGCCGGCATCCCCGTGATCATCGGAGAGTACGGTCTGCTGACCGAGGCCGTGGATGGGAAGGACCACGCTAGCAACCTCAAGTGGGTATCGACCGTTCTGGGCTGCTGCAGGGGGAACGGATCCTGCCCGGTCCTCTGGGATACATCCACCAAGGAGATGTGTTTCCTGGATCGGACCACCGGCAGCTTCTTCGACCCCGACATGGCATCCCTCTTCGCCCAGGCCAGGGCGGACCGCCAGTAGGGATGTGCCGCGATGACCCTGTTCAACTGCACACCCGCCCGCCGGATCGCCTCAGGATTCCACCCGGATCCGACCATCTGCCGTGCCCCCTCGGGCCGCTACTTCCTGGTCAACAGCTCCTTTGAGTATTTCCCAGGCCTTCCCATACACGAAAGCGGCGACGGGAAGCATTGGGCCCTGATAGGGAACGCCATGGACCGACCTTCCCAGTTCCCCTGCGAGGGCATGGGCAACAGCGGGGGCATCTATGCTCCCACCCTGCGCTGGCATGACGGCCTATTCTACCTGACCGCCACCAACGTCAACAAGGGAACCATGATCATGACCACGCCGGATCCCCACCAGGGATGGTCCGATCCTCTGTGGGTCAAGGGGTGGCCCGGTATCGACCCCACCCTCCTCTTCGATGACGATGGAACCGTCTACATCTGCGGCAATGAAAGCGACCAGATTGACCAGGAGGGCAAGAGGGAGGTCCCCGGTATCTACCTGTCCCGTCTGGATGTGGGCACGGGGACCGTCCTGTCGAAGAGGGAGAGGATCTGCGTAGGGACCACCGGGGCAAATCCTGAGGGGCCCCACATGTACAAACGGGATGGGGTCTACTATCTGATGTGGGCGGAGGGTGGCACCGAGGCTGGCCACATGGAGAACATGGCCCGTTCCGCCTCGCCCACAGGCCCCTACGAGATGTGTCCTGGCAACCCCCTGATTACCAACCGGAGCACCCACCTGACCCTTCAGGCGATCGGCCACTGCGACTGCGCGGGGTTCGATGAAGACCGTACCCTGATGGTCTTCCACGGAACCCGGAATAACCATGAGTATCCCGCCCAGGGGTGGCTGGGCAGGGAGTCCTATGCGGTCCGGTTCGCTTGGAAGGATGGATGGCCCACCTTGGCCGACCAGTCCTACGATGTCTCCCTCCTGGGCGAGGGGGAGGCCCTTGAGAACCAGATTGACTGGATCACACCCTCCCTGGACAGGGCCGGTCGTTTTAGCGTGACCGGTTCGAGTGACCCAACGGAGGCCCGCATACTCGTGGATGCCACCGGCCATGACTTCCGGCTGGACGACGGGGCGCCCATAATCGGGACCCGGCAGACCGACTTCCGCTGCACCTTCGAGGCCGCTCTCCCCGACCCGGCCCAGTTGAATTATGGCCAGGCCGGATTGGCTGTCTACGCCAATGCCGGCCATTACATGGATCTGGCGGTGGAACCTGCGCGGAATGGTCTGGTGCATGTCCAGGTTCAGGTACACAACGCTGGCCTGGTCAGCCTGGTGGGGTCCGCGGACCTGCCTGCCGGGTCGCCCATAGGTCTCCAGATCAGGGGGGACGAGATGGGCTACGCCTTTCGGGCTTCAGGCCTGGACGGGGATCACGATCTGGGTCATGCCCCGGGCAAGGTCCTCAGCTTCGCCAACGCCGGCGGGTTCACCGGAATCCTTCTGGGGGTCTATGCCCACGGATCCGGACGGGTCACCTTCGATCCGGTGGCCTATCGGGTCTGAGCAATCTGTACATTCGCAAAAACGACAAGAGCAGTCGCCCGCTATGGGGTCACTTGGTGCCCGTCGGACGACCTGAAGGAGATTGATCATGAAACCCACATTCAGCAGCTTCCTGTTCGGGGGCGATTGGAATCCGGAACAGTGGCCGGAGGACACCTGGGAACAGGACATCGAAAAACTCGAGGACGCCCACATCAACGAGGCCACCATCAACGTCTTCTCCTGGGCCCTTCTGCAACCTTCGGAAGACAGATATGACTTCTCCATGCTGGATAAGATTGTGGCCCTTCTGGTCAAGCACCGGTTCAACATCGTCATGGCTACGGGGACGGCGGCCCTGCCTGCCTGGATGGTCAGGACCCACCCAGAGGTGATCCGGACCGACCAGGAGGGCAGGCATCGCGTTTTCGGGGGGCGGCATAACTTCTGCCCCACCAGTGAATACTTCCGACAGGCATCCGGGGCTCTGGCAGGCCATCTGGCCGAGCGTTACTCCGACACCCCGGGCCTGGTGGCCTGGCATGTGGGCAACGAGTACGGCGGTGGCGGCGGCCTGTGTTACTGCGAGGGCTGTTCCTGGGCCTTCCGTGTCTGGCTGAAGGAGAAGTACGGCACGGTCCAGGCCCTCAACCAGGCCTGGTGCGCCAACTTCTGGAGCCACACCATCTACGACTGGGATGACGTGGTTCCACCTGTGGCCTACGGGGATGGGATCGGTGAGAATAAGTGCGTGATCTCCGGGTTGCAGATGGATTACCGCCGCTTCCAAGAGCAGGCACAGCTGGCCTGTTTCGCCAATGAGCGCGACGCCATCCGCCGCCACGACGGTTCCACGCCGATCACCACCAACCTGATGGGGACCTTCAAGGACTTGGACTACTTCGAATGGGCCCAGCAGATGGACTTGGTCAGCTGGGACAACTATCCGGGCATGGACACCCCGCCCAGCTTCACCGCAATGTCCCACGACCTTATGCGTGGAGTGGGCGGCGGCCGTCCCTTTATGCTGATGGAGCAGACGCCCAACCAACAGGGCTGGTTCCCCTTCTGCAAGGTCAAGCGGCCCGGCGAGGTCCGCAATCTCAGTTGGCAGGCCGTGGCTCATGGGGCCGACACGGTGCAGTTCTTCCAGATGAAACAGTCCTTGGGCGGCTGTGAGCGCTCCCATGGGGCCGTCATAGACCACAGCGGCAGTGAGGAATCCCGAGTCTTCAAGGAGACCGCTGCCCTAGGGGCCGAACTGGATAGGGTGGGGGCCCGTCTCATGGGCACCCAGGTGGTGGCCAAGGTGGCCGTCATGTTCGACTGGCAGAGCTACTGGTCCCTGGAAGGTTGCGTGGGCCCCACGACAGGCTTCTCCTACCCCCAGGAGGTCCACCGCTTCTACCGCCCCCTCTACCGCCGCAATCTGGCCGTGGACTTCATCCCCAGCACGGCCCCGGTCGAGACCTTGAAGAAGTATGACCTGGTCCTGGCCCCGGCTCTGATCTCCCTATTGCCCGGTGTGGCAGACCACCTGGAGTCCTATGTGTCCGACGGTGGCACCTTCGTCACCGGTTATATGGCCGGTATCCACGACGAACACGACCTGGTGGTTCCGGGCGGGTATCCGGGTGCCCTGAGGGGGCTGACCGGGGTCTGGGTCGAGGAGATCGACGCCCTGGCGCCTGACGAAACCATACCGGTGGAGGGTCTGGCATCTGCCGACGGCCAGCCTGCCGGTCAGATCGTGGCCAGCCTGATCCGTTGCGAGGGAGCCAAGCCTCTTGCCTCCTACGGGGGCGGCGACTTCTACGCCGGCAGCCCCGCCCTGACGGTGAACGGTTTCGGCAGGGGGAAGGCCTACTTTGTTGGCACCCCCCTGAACGAGGCTGGCATGGAGGCCTTCACGAACCCCATCGTCGACAGCCTGGGGCTCCCTGCGGTCGACACACCCAGGGACGTCAGCCTTTCCATCCGCCAATCGGATGACGGGACCCGGTATGCCATCGTGATCAACTCGTCCTACTCGCCAATCACTGCTGACCTTCCTCTCCTGAGGGGCGGTGAGGATCTCCTGACCGGCGGCCGTGTGTCCGGTCCGCTGGATCTGCCTGCCTATGGGGTGGCTCTGGTCGCACTGGCCTGACAGGCCGACGGTGAACCTGAGTATCCGGGTCTTGTTATGGCTGGCGTCAAGGAGTTCTGAACTACGATAGGGTTTCGGGTGTCAAGGGGAGTTAGGCGGCCGGTCCCTTCCCCCTGAAGGTCCGCTTGATCCAGGCGGCCGCGAGACGAGGCCAGATCTGCACGCAGGGTTCGATTCCGTTGGTCCCCTGCCAGGCGGTTTCTTCAGTCCCCAAGCCCAGACCGTGGCCTCCGTGTGGGAAGAGGTGGGCTTCCACGCTCACCCCAGCCTGCTTGCAGGCTTCCACCAGCATAAGGGTGTTCTCCGGAGGGACCAGGCCATCCTCCATGGTGTGCCAGACGAATACGGGTGGGGTCTTGCCGTCTATGTGTCTCTCGATGGAGACCGCCTCCAGGGCTGTCGGGTCCTCCTTCTTGTCGCCCAGGAGGTGGTCGATGCTCCCTCGGTGGGCGAGGGGGCCGGAGGTGATGACCGGATAGCCCAGCATGAGGCCGTCGGGGCGGACGGCGTCGGGGTCATAGCCGTGGGTTCGGAGGTCCTGGTCTCCGGCGGTCGTGGCCAGGTTGGCCGCCAGGTGGCCACCGGCTGAGAAGCCCATGATACTGATGGCCCTGGGGTCCACGTGCCACTGGTCGGCGTGCTCACGGATGCGCTTCACGGCTTCAGCCGCTTCGACCAGGGCTGTCGGGTACACGGAGGGCCAGCAAGAATAGCGCAGAATGAAGGCATTGCAGCCCGCCGCCAGGAACTGCGCTGCGATGGGTTCGGCCTCCCTGTCCGAGGTCATCTCATAGCCGCCTCCGGGAATGACCAGGACCGATGGGCGGACCCGGTCTGGCACTACTTCCTCGCTGTTGTCTAGGCTGTAGCCGACGAACTTAGCCCGGCTGCCGTCGATCCCCTCAATCTCCTGCTCGAAATACTGCATCTGCGCTCATCCTCCTTGATGCGAAGGGCCCTCAGGCCGCGACTCATTGTAAATCACCAGGTGGCTCGGCGGCCCCTCAGAAGGTCACGGTCAGGTCCACCGGATTCTCTCCGGTCTGGGGCGGCACCATCCCGTCGCCAAGTTCGCGGCCGTCCAGGCTGACCGAGCGTTTTCCGGTCCGCTTCATGGAAATCCGGTAGGTGACCCCCCTCCAGCTCCTGCTGACGGTCAGTTCGTTGAATTCGGCGGGCAGGTGGGGCTCGATGACCAGTCCGTCCAAGGTGGGTCTGACCCCCAGCAGGTACTGGGAGATGTCCACGAAGGACCAGGCTGCCGTGCCTGTCAGCCAGGAGTTCTTTCCTTCGCCGGGGGTGGGGGACTCAGGACCGGCCACCATCTGGCAGTAGACGTAGGGCTCCACCTTGCGGATGTCAGACTTCTCCTCCAGGTAGGCCGGGCAGGTACGCCTGTAGACCGCAAAGGCCTCCTCGTCATCGTCTACCATGGCGTTGGCTATGGAGATCCAGGGGTTGACGTGGCAGAAGATGCCGCCATTCTCCTTGTAACCCTTGGGGTAGGAGGAGATTTCGCCCAGTTCGATCCGATATGTGGAATAGGCGGGGGCCAGGATAGCCGTACCCCAGGAGGAGGTCAGCCTCTCCTTGACCGAGGTCAGAGCCTGTCGGGCCTTGCCGTCACCGAGACCGATACCGGCCAGCACACACATCCCCTGGGGTTCGATGTAGATCTGCCCCTCGCTGTCGGTGTGGGAGCCGACAGGACGGGAGTAAGCGTCGTAGGCCCTGAGGAACCACCTGCCGTCCCAGCCGGCCCCCTCTATGGCATGGGTCATCTTCTCGATGGCCTGGCGGACCGAGTCGGTCTCCTGGGCTACAGCTTCCCTGCTCATCCCGCAATCCGTCCCGTAATGGTCCAGGATGTCGGCGTAGCGGCCGGCGTAGAGGACGAACATGCCTCCGATCAGGACCGACTCAGCCACACCTGTATCATTGTTTTCGACGGTCTGGAAACTCTCTCCCGGCGTATCGGAGAAGCAGTTGAGGTCAAGGCAGTCGTTCCAGTCGGCCCGTCCGATCAAGGGGAGGCCATGTGGGCCCAGGTGGTTCATCGTGAACCCGACTGACCGGCGCAGGTGCTCCAGGAGGGGCCTCTGGGTCCCTCCCACATTGTTGAAGGGGACGGGCTCCCCCAGGATGGAGGAATCTCCGGTCTCGGCCAGGTAGGCGTAGGTACCGGCCACCAGCCAGAGGGGGTCGTCATTGAAGCCGCCGCCAATGTCGGCGTTCCCCCTTTTGGTCAGGGGCTGGTACTGGTGCCAGGCCGACCCATCCTTCAGCTGGGTTGAGGCGATGTCGATGATGCGCTGACGGGCGCGGCCGGGGATCAGGTGGACGAAGCCCAGGAGATCCTGGTTGGAGTCGCGGAAGCCCATCCCCCTCCCGGTGCCCGACTCGAAATAGGAAGCCGAGCGCGAAAGGTTGAAGGTGACCATGCACTGGTACTGATGCCAGATGTTGACCATCCGGTCCAGGCGGGGGTCGCCGCTGTCTAGGGTGAACCGATCCAGAAGGTCGGTCCAGTAGGCCTTGAGGTCGGCGAAGGCCTGGTCGACCTGGTCGTCACGCTTGAAGCGGTCGAAGAGGGCGTGTGCGGGTTTCTTGTTGATGATTCCCACCTTGGTGGGGTCATCAGGGTCCTCCCACTTGTCTTCCTTGGGCAATTGGACATAGCCCAGGAGGAATACCAAGCTCTCCTCCTGACCGGGGTCCAGGGACAGTCTGACCCTGTTGGCGGCAATGGGGGACCAGCCGTGGGCCACAGAGTTGCGGGCTCTGCCCTCGATGATGGCCTGGGGGGTATCCCAGCCATTGAACCGGCCCAGGAATTCGTCTCGGCTGGTGTCGAACCCGCAGGTGGGCCGGTTGACCCCGAAGAAGGCGTAATGGTTCCGGCGTTCCTTGTATTCGGTCTTGTGGTAGAGGAGGGTGGACTCCGATCCCTGCTCGATCTCCACTTCGCCCGTGGACAGGTTGCGTTGGAAGTTGCTGGAGTCGTCCTCGGCGTTCCATAGGCACCACTCCATGCAGCCGGTCACCTCCAAGAGGATGGGGGAGTCGGTGGTGTTTCTGATTTTCAGACGGTTGATTTCGGCATCGGCATCCATAGGGACGAAGGCGGTCATGACCGTGTCGATCCCCTTGTAGGAGGATTCGAAGATGGTGTATCCGGTCCCCTGGCGGCAGCTGTACCGGTCCAGGGGGGTCCTGAAGGGCAGGAAGGTGGGCGACCAGGTGGCCAGGGGAGCGGATTGCTGGTTGTCTCGATCCATGAGGCTCAGGTAGTAGTTGCGGCTGCCGTTGTCGGCAGGTACCCCGTTGTAGCGGTAACGGGTTATCCTTTGGAGCTTGGCGTCCTTATAGAAGGAATAACCGCCGCCTGTGTTGGAGATGAGGGAGAAGAAGTCCTGGTTGCCCAGATAGTTGATCCAAGGCAGCGGGGTGGCGGGTGTGTCGATGACGTACTCCCTGGCTGCGTCGTCAAAATGACCGTATTGCATGTTCTCCCTATCCTCGATGCAACCCTGACCCAGTCCCGTAGGGTTGGGGCCGAGTGGCAGGCCGCAGGCGGCCCTTCCGGATTGTTTCGGGGCGTCGCAACCCCCTGAAAGCAACAGTGCCCGAGCGGAACAGCTGCCGGAATCGTAACCCACTCCGGGAAGGACCGCCAAAGCTGGCGACCCATATTTGTATTATCGTTTGACTAATATGATAGCATTCATTGATAAACCTATAGACAAGCGTGTGCGGATTTCCTACAATGGTAAAAATCGCGCGGCGCCCAACAGGCCGGAACCCCCCAAGGTTCGGCATGTCGGCGCCGTCTGCAGTCATGATGGGAACCCGCGGGGGCGGGCGGCGACTCAAGGACAGGGTCCCACCGCCTGCAAGGTGCCTGAGTAAAGGGGGGATCATGACCGGAGTAGAGGATTGGAACCAGTACCGGGCTGGTAGGAGGGTCAACGGATCCGGTCCGACGGTCGGGTCCACCTTTTCGGAAAACCCCCGTGCTCGTCAGGTCTTTACCGGCAAGGGTTTTACCCGACGCAAGCGGATGACCGCCGATGAGCGCAGGGACCAGATTGTCAAGGCGGCCGTCAAGGTGATTGCCGCCAAGGGCTTTTGGGGGATGTCCCTGCAGGATGTGGCCGATCAGGTGGGCATCACCGAGGCCGCTCTCTACCATTACATCGACTCCAAGAACGACCTGTTCAGCATGGTCATGGAGCAGGCCTATGACTCCCCTGAGGCCGACGAGTTCATCTACAAGACCTGTACAGGAACGGATGCGGACGGACACAGCCTCCTCTTCTTCCCGCGATTCTGCGCCAACAACGTCATTTTCAATGCCCGCAGGCCGGAGATGGTCAAGCTTTTCTCCATCCTGAACGGGGAGGCCCTGAGCCCTTCGCACCCGGCTCACCGCTATTTCGTCGGCCGCCACCAGAAGTTCTGGCGGACCATCAAATCACTGAACTGGTGCCTGCCCAGAGGGTACGACCTGGACCGCTTCCATCACATGTGGATGCTGTGCATGTCGGCCATGGATGGTCTGCAATACCGCTGGCTGGCGGACGGGTCAGCCGACTTGGTGGCCGAGTGGCTCGCCTTCTCCGACGAGCTTTTTCCTCAGGAGAAATGGCATGGGTTCATGGACCCCAGTGACATCGACCCGGATTCCGAAGCCTGCCTGGCTGCCTACGGCCTTATCACGGGTGGGGAGCAAGCGGTTCAGGACCTGCGACTTCGTCCAGGCAGCCCCTGCGATGGGGTGGCGGACAGCAAATGACCATAAGCAGAAAAGCGCCGTGGATATGAAAGAAACAAATGAGAGGATTGGCATGGGCCAAGAGAGCAAGTTCATCTTCCCGTCCGATTTCATCTGGGGAACGGCCACGGCCGCCTTCCAGGTGGAAGGGGCGGCACACGAGGACGGCAGGACGGACTCCATCTGGGACACATATTGTGCCCGGCCGGGCACAGTCGTCGACGGGTCCAACGGTGATGTGGCCTGCGATCAGTATCACCGCTACCCGGAGGACATAGCCCTGATGAAGGAGATAGGTGTCGGCGCCTACCGCATGTCCATATCCTGGTCCCGCATTTTTCCCACGGCCGGCGGTCCGGTGAACCAGGCCGGGCTGGACCACTACCTGAAGGTCCTCGATATGTTGCGCGACAATGGAATCAGGCCCTTCATCACCCTATATCATTGGGACCTTCCCCAGTATCTACAGGATGCAGGTGGCTGGCCCAGCAGGGCTACGGCCCTCCGTTTCGGCGACTACGCATCCGCCTTGGCCGCCTCTTTCGGCGACCGGGTGGACACCTGGACCACCTTGAATGAGCCCTGGTGCACGGCCTATCTGGGTTATGGAAACGGGGCCCATGCCCCCGGGATCAAGGACTACGACCAGGCCCTGGCCGCCGTCCACCATCTGAACCTGGCCCATGGACTGGCCTGCCAGGCCATCAGGGCCCAGGTCGGGCAGGATGCACGACTCTCGGTCACCCTCAACCTTCAGGTGACCCGGGCGGCCTCGGACAGCCCGGAGGACCTCGCCGCCAAGGAGAGGGCCGACCTCTTCGCCAACGAGGTCTTCCTGGCCCCAATGCTGGAAGATGCCTATCCGGAAGGCGCCAGTCAGGCGGCAAAGGGAGACACCGACTGGCGCTTCGTGCAGGACGGTGATTTGGAAACCATCCATCAGCCCCTTGACGTTCTAGGACTGAACTACTACGCCACAACCTATGTGAAGGCCAGGAGGGCTGATGACGAATCCGCCGATGCCTCGGTCGGTCCCGAGGGCAAGCTGGTCGATCGCCATGCCAACGCCATGCCGGCCCAGGAGGGCGTAGAGGGGCAGGCCCCGCAGGGAGAGCTGACGGGGATGGGCTGGAACCAGGAACCCCAGGGTCTGACCGATGTGCTGGTCGAGCTGGGCCGACGTTTCCCCGATATAGAACTCATGGTGACCGAGAACGGCTCCGCTTGGGATGACCAGGTCAGTCAGGATCCGGACGCGCCCGGCGGGAGGATCGTTCACGATCCCAAGCGGGTGGCCTATCTGGAAGAGCATGTCATGGCCGTGGCCAAGGCCATTCAGGCCGGGGCCCGGGTGGCCGGCTACTTCGCCTGGTCCCTGCTGGACAACTTCGAGTGGGCCCTGGGCTACACCAAGCGCTTCGGGCTGATCAGGGTCAACTATGACACCCAGGAGCGGCTCTGGAAGGATTCCGGTCTGCGGTACTCGCAGATCGTCCGCGATCGAGCAGTCTGAGCACTAGGGCGTGCAAACGCGTCCGCAGGGCGGTCGGGCATCTGTGTCCGACCGCCCTGCCTTTGTCTTAGATCCAGCTGGACAGCCACATGTGCATACGCCAGAATTCGTAGGGGATGGGCATGGCGGTCCACAGCGGGTAGAAGAAGACCGAGGTCAGGCCCAGCAGGGTCAGCCCCATGATCATGGTCTGCCGGTAGAGGACGCTGTCTGAATTCTGCCGAAGCCAGTTGACCACATAGCAGATCGCCAGGATCATCCAAGGCAGGATGACTATGGAATAGAAGGTGAAAGTGGTCCGGTTCATGTATTGGATCCAAGGCAGCCAGCCGGCCAGCATGCCTGCCAGTATCCCCCAGATTCGCCAATCTCCGTGCTTGGCCACTACGGCGATAGCGATGGCGAGGATCATGCAGATGCTGCCCAGCCACCAGGTCAGGGGATTGCCCAGGGATGTGACGGCGGCCACGCAGGGGGAGTCCTTGGCCAGTCCGCACAGGCCCGGGAATCCGGTGAGCTTCTGCCAGTAGAAACTGGTGGGCCTGATCTGCAGGGGCCATGTCAAGGGGTTGGCCATATACGGGTGGCGGGTGTGCAGGGTGGTGTGGAAGTGCCACATCTGCCGGTGGTATTCAGCCAGGGACCGCAACCCCGCCGGTAGCCAGGTCAAGCCCTGGCCAGGGTGCTGGGCCGCCCAGCTATGCATGAAGGAATCGCTGTGCAGGAACCATCCTGTCCAGGAGGCCAGATAGGTGCCCGCCCAGACGGGGATCATGAGCAATGCCGCCGGCAGCCCGTCCCTGAACACGGCGCTCTGCAGCCAGGATCCATACCCTGCCTGATGGCGTTCCCAACCGTCCCAGAGCACCGAGATCAGGGCAAAGACGGCGAAGAAATAGGCGCCCGACCATTTGGTGCCGGTGGCCAGGCCCAGGAGCAGGGCGGCTCCGGTCCGCCACCAGGACCAAGCGATGAAGGGGCCGGTGGTGGCCACGGGCAGTTCGACACGGCTTTTCTGCCCCTGCTGTCCCTGTGACTGAACGACCTTCACCCAGTAGTGCAGGCGGAAATCGGCCTGGTCCTTGGCCCAGGATTGCCGCAGCCTGGCCCGAGCCCAGTCCCGATGGCCCATTAGGCACAGCCAGGCCCCTAGGACGAAGACCATGATGAAGTTGTCCAGCAGGCCGGTACGGCTCATGACGATGCCCAGACCGTCGATGGCCATGAGGAAGCCGGCTGTCAGGGCTATGGGCAGGTTGTGGAAGAGGCGCAGGGCCACACGGCAGAGCAGCAGGATGGCGATGGTGCCGGCCAGGGCAGTGGCCACTCGCCAGGCGAAGGGGTTGCCGGCCCCTCCAAACAGTTTGAGCCCCAGCGCGATACACCACTTGCCCACCGGTGGGTGGACCACGTATTCGGCCTGAGGAAGCCAGCCGCTGGTGTGCCCCTGGGCGAAGATCTGGTCGATGGGAAGGTCCAGCGGGCCGGCTTTTTTCGGCCAGTTGCGTGGCTCGCCGGTCATCAGCATGGTCCAGGCATCTTTGACGTAATATGTCTCGTCGAAGACGATGGCCCGAGGGCTGCCCAGCCGCACAAACCGCAGGAGCCCGCCTAGAAGAGCCATGAGGATACAGGCCAGCCAGCCGCTTTGCCGGTGGGAAAGCCGGGGAATCCAGTTGAGTCCTCTCCTGGTGTGCTGACCCTTTGGCCAACTGAAGATGGACAGTATGACAGGGCGACCGGACCGGTGGGCGGCGTGCCTGCCGTGTCTGGAGGAGCGATGCTGCGAAGAAAGCCCTGCCAAAGATGTCATCACCCCTAGATTAGGCCATACTAAAGGCATGAGCAGCATGAATGGCCGGAGCGATGGACATGTACTGGGCGGAGAAAGTCGTGAGGAGCCGATTCCTCCCAGTGTTTCACGTGGAACGGTGGTGCTGGCGGCCACACCTATAGGCAATGTCGCCGATGCTTCGACACGCTTGGTGGAGCTCCTGCAGTCGGCTGACTTGGTGGCTGCGGAGGACACACGGAGGCTTTATGATCTGGCCAATCGGTTAGGGGTGCGCGTAGGCGGCAGGGTTATGGCCTATCACGATCACAACGAGCGGCGGATGGCCGATCCCATTCTGGATCAGGTTCGTGAAGGGGCCTGTGCGCTGGTGGTCTCGGATGCGGGCATGCCTACCATCAATGATCCGGGTATGGCCATCGTCAGGCGGGCCATCGAACGAGGCATACCGGTCACCTGTGCGCCCGGCCCCAGCGCGGTGCTGGATGCCCTGGCCCTCTCCGGCCTGCCGACCGACCGCTTCTGCTATGAGGGATTTCTTCCCCGCCGACATCAGGAACGGCTGCGGCATCTGCGCACCCTGCGCAGCGAGGAGCGGACCATGGTCTTCTACGAGACCCCCCACCGCATTGATCAGGCTATGCAGGATCTTCAGGAGGTCTTCGGCCCCGGTCGGCTCATGGCTCTCTGCCGGGAACTGACCAAGGAGCATGAGCAGATCCGGCGGGGCACCATCGGCGACATCGTGTGTTCCCTGCGGGAAGATCCCCCCAGGGGAGAGATGGTCCTGGTCGTGGCTGGTGCCTCCGCCTTGGAGGCCAGGCGCAATGATCCTGAGGCTATGGATGACCGGCAGTTGGCCGCTCTGGCACGTGATCTGGCCCGATCCGAGGGCCTGCGGCTTAAGGAGGCCATTGCCCGGGTGGCTGCCGAGCATCCCCTGGCCGATGGCAGCCTGCCCAATCGCAAAAGGATTTATGCCTTGGCTGTTGAAGATGACAGGGGGGACTGATTCTCGTTCCCTTCGTCCAGCAGCACCTCCAGCGCCCTGCGCACACCAGGCCCGCCCAGTTGGGAGACGGCCTCCAGCAAGGCTGGCGAGGCGGCGGGATTGGCTACTAGCCATCGACGTAGCTGGGGCTCTTCTCGGGCGATGGCCCAGAGGATGCTCGGGTCGGTCTCGGGGTCTGTGGCCATCAGGGCCGTTGGCACCAGAGGGGGCTCTGGCGGTGGGGCGCGCACTTCGGCCTTTGGTTCCAAGCTATCGGAATTGTCTCGCTTCAAATTGTCTTCCGCCCGGGGACGCGACCCGCCGCTGACGGCAGTCATGAGCCGGGCCATGCGTTTAGCGGCGGATGATTCACGACGGCCCTGACTCCGGTCCCGACCGCTGCGTCGATGATGGCCATGCCCGCGTCTGCTATCCTTTATCGGCTGGTTCATAGCATTGCCTTGAGTCGTCTTATGGTCTCCAGCCCTTGAGCGTGGCCAGGCCAGCGTGGGTTGGAGGACAGGAGCTCCTCGCAGGATCCGCAGCTGACTTGATACCGCTCCATGAGTTCATGCAAGGCCGCCGTAATCTCCTCCCCGTTGCATTGGCCCGAGGAATCGCAGGCCAGATCGCAGGCCGTCCAGAGCGGCGAAGTCACCCAAAGCTTCCCAAGCTTCATCAGGTAGCGGGCATCCAGCTGGCGCTGGTGGGGTCGCAGGGGCCTGCCGTGAACCGGAGTGCGGAAGTGGGAGTTGGAGATGATGTCCAGCGTATCGGGGAATTGGCCGTTGATCCATATCCAGAGCGCCAGACCGCCGCATGCCGCTGCGCCGTAAGGAACCATGGGCGTGACGATGGAGGCGCGACCGTAGAGTCCCTCAGCCTGTTCGTTTAGGTAGCAGCAGGATTGGTCCAGACAGGTCACGATTCCTTCATTCACCAGCATGCTAAGGCTGAGTGGACCGGGCAAATCCTCGACTTGGATCAGACTGGGCAGTGGCTCGGGCTCAGGGGCCGGGGCCCCAAACTCGGCCGTAGAAGGACGGCTGCGGGTATGCGTCGGCGCTGCACCGGTTTGCAGTGGTCGACTTGGCGGCTTGGTGGTAGCCCTAAGAGGGCGGCTGGCGCCAGCGGCAGTGGTAGGCGTCCACGATGCTCCCCCGAGCGCGTGTTCTCGATTCATGGTTCGACTGTAAATGGTCCTGCCCGGGTTTGCCTGAGAGAGGGCCAAATATGTGCATTTGTGGATAATTTGCTTGCTCGGCGGCAGTCCTGTGGACGAGCAGGGGATTGTAGGCCTGAGCCGATAATCTTGCTGATATGAGTCATATCCTTGTTTCCGTCGCCTGGCCCTACGCGAATGGGCCCCGTCACATCGGCCACGTCGCTGGGTTCGGCGTTCCCTCCGACGTCTATGCACGCTACGAACGCATGAAGGGCAATGATGTCCTTATGGTTTCGGGGACTGACGAGCACGGCACTCCCATCCTGGTGGAGGCTGACGCCGAAGGTGTGGGACCTCAGGAGATCGCTGACCGCTATAACCGGGTCATTGTCAAGGATCTGTGCGATCTGGGGCTCAGCTATGACCTTTTCACCAGGACCACGACCGGCAACCATGAGAAGGTGGTGCAGGAGCTTTTCCGCCAGTGCCGGGCCAACGGCTACATCTATGAGGGCCAGCAGAAGGTGGCCATCTCGCCTTCCACCGGCCGGACCCTGCCGGACCGCTATATTGAGGGGACCTGCCCCATTTGCGGTGCTGATGGAGCTCGCGGCGACCAGTGCGACAACTGCGGCAACGAGCTGGATCCGGACGAGCTGATCAACCCTGTGTCCAAGATCAATGGGGAGATGCCCCGGTTTGAGGAGTCCAGGCACTTCTTCCTGGATCTTCCCGCTCTGGCCGAGGCCAACCTGGCCTGGCTGAAGACCCGGAAGGGCTGGCGCAGCAACGTGCTCAACTTCTCCCTGGGGCTCTTCAGGGAGGTCAAGCCGCGGGCCATCACCCGCGACATCGACTGGGGCATTCCCGTGCCTGTGGACGGCTGGGTCGACGACCCCAACAAGAAGCTCTACGTCTGGTTCGATGCCGTCATCGGCTACCTGTCGGCATCCATCGAATGGGCTCGTCGTCAGGGCGACCCCGAGGCCTGGCGCAAGTGGTGGAATGATCCTAAGGCCTTGGGCTATTACTTCATGGGCAAGGACAACATCACCTTCCACTCCCAGATCTGGCCCTCGGAGATCCTGGCTTACAACGGTCAGGGGTCCAAGGGCGGACAGCCGGGATCCTACGGCGAACTCAACCTGCCTGAGCAGGTGGTGGCCAGCGAGTTCATGACCATGGAGGGCAAGAAGTTCAGTTCCTCCAGGGGCATCGTCATCTACGTCAAGGACATCCTGGCACGCTATCCGGTCGATGCAGTCCGCTACTACATTTCCATCGCCGGGCCAGAAACTTCGGACTCGGACTTCACTTGGGCTGAGTTTGTCCGGCACAACAACGAGGAGCTGGCCGCCTCCTGGGGCAACCTGGTCAATCGCGTGGCCAACCTGCTCAACAAGGACTTCGGCAGCATCCCCGCCATTGAGCAGTCCTGGCTGACCGGAGAGGACGCCGCCCTGCTGGACCGCAGCCTGCAGACCTTTGATACTGTGGGATCCCTGATCGAACGCCATCGCCAGAAGGCCGCCCTGGTCGAGGCCATGGCTCTGGTGGGCGACATCAACAAGTACATCTCCGCCCAGGAGCCTTGGAAAATTAAGGATGACAAGAACCGTCTGGCTGCTGTCCTGCATACCGCCGCCCAGGCCGTACTGGACGTCAACACCATGCTGGCCCCCTTCCTGCCCCATGCTTCTCAGCGGGTCTGGGAGACCATGGGCGGCAAGGGCATCTTTTCCCCCTTGCCCCGTGTCGAGGAGGTTGACGACCTGGATCGGTCCGATTTCCACTATCCCATCATCACCGGCGACTACCGGCTGGGGGAGACGGTCCATCCTTGGGCGCGCGAGCCCCTCAGGGACGGCACGCCAATCGATCGGCCCACACCCATCTTCCCGCGCATTCCCAAGGAAGCCGTGCAGGAGGAGCTGGACCGCTTCCAGGAGCAGCTGGATCGCCGCAAGGCCAAGGAGCGTGCCAGATTCGAGGCTGAACAGGCCAAGCTGGGCGACCAGGGCAAGTGACAGTCGACGCGCCCGGGACGGCATTCGTGATTCACAGAGAACTTTGAGGTTTTTGGGCACTTCCTCCAAGGTAGCGCTGGTTATATTTGTTCTGTCGGTTGAGGTAGTGGCCGATGGGGGTCATGCGGCCCCGATAATTGAACCCCTTCTTCTCTCTCTCTTCTCGCCCGGCGGTTCTCAGAACCGCCGGGTTCTTTCGTCATGGAAGACCCATAGGATGGGTAACCATGAAGGTTGCCCAATTCGCCTGTGTGCTCTTCGATCTGGACGGGGTGCTGGTGCCCACGACCATCCTGCACAAGGCCGCCTGGAAGGCGTTGTTCGATCAGGTCCTGCCCGGAAACGTCCCGGCCTATACGGAGCAGGATTACTACGCCTATGTGGATGGCCGGCCCCGCTATGACGGCGTGGACGCCCTGCTGCGTAGCAGGGGCATCGAGCTGGACTGGGGCAGCCCCGATGATGATCCGAAACTGGACACCATTTGCGGATACGGCAATCGCAAGAACCTGACCTTTGAGCGGATGCTGAAGCAGAAGGGCATCGATCCCTACCCGGACACCGTGGATCTGCTTCGGCACCTGCGCTCCGATAAGAAGCGTCTGGCTGTGGTGTCCAGCTCGCGCAACACGGCCCAGGTCCTCCAGGCCGCTGGAATCGCCGGATACTTCGACACCGTGGTGGACGGCAACCTCAAGGACGAGATGGGTCTTCAGGGTAAGCCGGCCCCGGACACCTACGCCTATGCGGCCAAGGTTCTCGGACTGCATCATGAGGATGCCGTTGTGGTCGAGGATGCTCTCTCCGGCGTAGCCGCCGGCCATGCCGGCAGGTTCGGCCTGGTTGTGGGCGTGAACAGGGGCGCCGGCCGTGAGCAGCTGTTCAAGGCCGGCGCGGACTTGGTGGTGGACCAGCTGATCGAGCTGATCGACGACGATGCGGGCGAGCGTGCGCAGGGGAAGGACCCCAGTCTGGATGAGGGCCGCTTCCCCGTGGAAGACTGGGGTCTCAGCGAGGTCGGGCGGCCTGGAGACATCAGCGCCACGGTCTTTTCCGTCACCAACGGCTCCGTCGGCGTCAGGGGCGAAGGCGGCGGGGAACGCTGCTTGGGCAACGGCACCTTCCTGAGTGGCTTCCATGACACCTTCCGGATTGCCCATCCCGAAAGCGCTTACGGGTATGCCAAGGTAGGACAGTTGATCCAAGGAGTGCCCGATGCTTCGGACTTCACCCTCAAGGTGGAGGGGCTGCCCCTGGGCCGGCCTGAGAAGACCACTCAGCGTCTGGACTTCCGAACTGGGATCGCGACTACCACCAATTTGTACGATCTGGACCATGGCATCCATCTGAAGACCGTGCTTACACGCATGGTCTGTCTGTATGACCGCAACCTGAGCGTGTGCACGTTGACTGTAGAGTCGCCCGACCGTGACATGGCTGTGGTGGTCGAGGGGCCGGTCAATGCTGACAACCCCCGCCATGTCAACTCCAGCGACCCCCGCAAGTCGACCTTTGTGGACGGTTGCGGAATCCACGAGGTGCTGGACAATGCGGTCTATGGTGAGCTGAGTGCGGATTGCAGGGTATTTCGTTGCAACAATTCACGGCTCAGCCTGGCTCTGGGCGTCCGGCAGTTCAGGGACGGCCGGCCCGTTGAAGGCTCCGGCTGGCGCATGGACGTGCCCAAGGGCGGTTCCACCCGCCTGGTCCGTTACGCCGTCTACCGTAGCCATCCCATCCTTCCGGCCGGCACCAGCGGCAACGGCCTGGTCGTGCAGACCCGGGGGGAGGGGACCAGGCGTCTGGTCGAGGACTGCCGCGATCGGCTGGAGGAGGTCAGCGCCCTCTCTCTGGAAGAGCTGGAGCAGCGTCAGAGGGCATGGCTGGACCGGTTCTGGGAGCGTCAGGATATCCGCATCCAGGCCGACGATGGCGGCCGTACCCAGCAGATGGTGCGCTGGGAACTCTTCCAGCTGGCCCAGTCCACGGCCCAGATTGAGAACGGCGTGGGCGCCAAGGGCCTGAGCGGATCCGGCTACAGCGGCCACTACTTCTGGGACACCGAGATCTATATTCTCCCCTTCCTGATCTATTCGGCGCCTGCTCGAGCAAGAGCCGTCCTCCACTACCGCTACCTGATGCTGCCGGCGGCCAGGCGCAGGGCCTGCGCGCTCAATCTGAACGGCGCCCTCTTCCCATGGCGGACCATCGACGGCGAGGAGGCCTCCGCCTACTTCCCCACCGGCACGGCCCAATACCACATCGATGCCGACATCGCCTATGCGGTGGCCCAATATGTGCAGGTCACCGGCGATGAAGACTTCCTGCAGGCTGAGGGCGTAGACATCCTGGTGGAGACGGCCCGTCTTTGGATGAGCCTGGGGCGCTATAAGGAGGACGGCCGCTTCCACATCCACTGTGTGACCGGCCCGGACGAGTACACGGTCCTGGTCGACGACAACCTCTACACCAACCAGATGGCTCGGTTCAATCTCTTAGCCGCTTACAAGGCCTACCAGCACCTGCGCGAGAAGCACCCGGATCTGATCGGCGGCATACGCGAAAGGCTGCACTTCGACGACGATGAGGCCGCCAAATGGTCTCATGCGGCTGAGGCCATGTTCGCCCCCTTCGACGATCAGGAGGGGGTCCATGCCCAGGATGCCCAGTTCATGCAACGCCCTCGCTGGCACTTCGACCAGTTCACGGCCAGGCCCCTGCTGCTGCACTACCATCCGTTGGTCATTTACCGGCACAAGGTGCTCAAGCAGACCGACGTGGTTATGGCCCTCTACCTGCTCAGCTCCTGGTTCACTCCGGAGCAGAAGCTGGCTGACTTCGACTACTACGATCCGCTGACCACCGGGGATTCGACCCTGTCTGCAGCCTCCCAGTCCATCCTCGCCGCCGAGGTGGGGCATGACAAGCTGGCCATGCAGTACTTCCGTCGGTCCTTGTTCACGGACGTGGACGACCTGCACGCCAACACGACTGACGGCATTCACTTGGCCGCCTGCGGAGGCGTCTGGTCCAGCCTGGTCTGCGGCTTCGGCGGCCTACGGGACACCGGCGGGACCATGCTGAGCATCGACCCCCGCCTGCCCTCATCCTGGCGCTCGCTGACCTACGAGTTGGAGGTGCGAGGCACCAGGTTCCAGGTTGCCGTAACAACAGGCGGTGTCGATCTGAAGCGCTTGTCAGGACCTGAGCTGGACCTTCTGGTCCAGGGGCATCCTCGCCACATATGATCTCCGGATTCTGGGCCTAGACACGCCGAGATCCGGGGTTGCATCTGGTGCAGGCTCCAATAAAATAGGCCACGCTTAGACGAATCCAGGGCGGACGCGCGCGGCCTTGCAGAGGCGAAGAACACAGCCGGGCGTCATCATTGGTCAGTCACACTCCCGGACGGTCACGGCAATGAGAAGAGACCAGATCAGAGAAGTTCAACAGGGAACGTGAGGGTGTCCTCCAATGTACGTCGATTCTGCGAAGAATCAGCACAGCAGCAACCTTCGATGGATCCTACCCTACTGCAGACCGGACGCCGGTAGAATCGCCGCCGCTCTCCTGCTCTTTGCGGCGGACAAGGTCCTGGTCATGCTTATGCCTATTTTGGCGGGCATGATTGTGGACCAGGTGATTGGTCAGGGGCATGAGGAGCGGTTGCCCAAGCTTTGTTTCGCCATGATAGCCGTCACCTTTGGGCGTAGCGTCTGCCGCTATGGCTATCAGATGTTCATGGAGCGTTTCGGCCAGAACACCATTTATCGGCTGGTCAGTGACGAATACGAGAAGCTCCACGACATGGACTTCACCTACTTCAACCACACCCGCAACGGCGACATCATGAGCCGGATGACCTCGGACACCGATGCCATCCGCCACTTCGTCTCCTGGGTCTCATACAACATCCTGGATGCCATCTGCCTCTTCATCGGGTCCCTGGCCGTCATGTTCACCATCGAATGGCGGCTGGCCCTGGCCCTGCTGGCCGTGACTCCATTCCTCTTCTGCTTCACCTGGCAGCTTTCCAAGCACGCCCACCCGCTCTTCTATGCCATCCGCAACTCGCTGGCATCCCTCAACTCCATGGTCGAGGAGAACATCGAGGGCAACCGGGTGGTCAAGGCCTTCGTCCGCGAGCCCTATGAGACCGAGAAGTTCGATCAGCATAACGATGACTACATGCAGCGCAACATGGACTCCGCCCGCAACAGCCGCACCTACATGCCCTGGCTGGACGGCTGCTCCTACATGCTCCAGCTGATCACCCTGATCCTGGGCGGCTGGCTGGTCATCCGCCAGCAGATGACCCTGGGCGCCCTGGTCTCTTTCAACAGCTTCCTGTGGATGATCGACGGCCCGGTGCGCCAATCCGGCTGGCTGATCAACGATGTGGAGCGCTTCAACGCCTCCTGCGTCAAAATCCGTCGGCTGCTGACGGCCGAGCCCAGGATCGTCGAGCGCAAGAACGCCCAGGCCGGCGTGGTCCAGGCGGCCACAGTCCGCGCCAAGGTCAACGGCGAGCAGGCCGGCGACCCGGTCAGAATCCGTGGGGACATCCGCTTCGACCACGTCAGCTTCGCCTTCCCTGACGACCCGGAGACCCCCATCCTCAAGGACATCGACTTCCATGCGGCGGCTGGCACCCGGCTGGGCATACTGGGGGAGACCGGCTCGGGCAAGTCCACCCTGGTCAGCCTGGTGGCCCGCTTCTACGACCCCACCGTGGGACATGTGCTCATCGACGGGATCGATGCCAGGCAGTGGCCCCTGGACCTGCTGCGGCGGCAGGTCAACATCGTGGCCCAGGACACCTTCCTCTTCTCGGACACCATCGGCGACAACATCGCCTTCGGAGCCCAACGCGACGACGAGCAGTACGTCAGGACCATGGCCTCCATGGCCGGCGCCGACTCCTTCATCAACCGGATGCCCGAGGGCTATGACACCGTGGTGGGCGAGCGCGGGGTTGGCCTGTCGGGCGGCCAGAAGCAGCGGCTCAGCCTGGCCCGGGCCTTGGCTGACGACCCGGCCATCCTGATCATGGACGACACCACATCGGCCGTCGACATGGAGACCGAGGCCACCATCCAGCGGCATCTGCAGGAGATGGAGGGCACCAGGACCATGGTCACCATCGCCCACAGGATTTCCTCCATCAAGGATTCCGACCTGATTCTGGTCCTGGACCACGGCAGGATTGTGGAACGCGGGTCCCATGAAGAGCTGGTCCACGCCCACGGCCGCTACTACCGGATCTATCGCAAGCAGCTGGGGCTGCAATCCGGACAGTCGGCAGGGTTCTGACGCATCAGCAGGCATGGCAAGGTGAGACGATGAAGCAGCAAGAGCAACGTTCGGCAGGCACCACGCGCAGGAACACCTTTCGCGAGGACGAGGACCTGGAGGAGCAGATCAATTTCGGTGATATCAAGCGCATAGGGGCCTATCTGAAACCCTACCTGCGCCAGGGGGTGATCATCCTGGCGGCGGTTCTGTCCATGAGCGCCATCGCCGTGGCCATTCCCTACATGACCAAGACCATGATCGACGCGGTCATCCCCTCCAAGGACCCGGTCCGGCTCTTCGCCCTGGGGGCGGTCTTTCTGTTGGCTATCGTCATCTACGAGCTCCTCCTGCGGTACCGGACGGTGGCCATCACCCAGGTGGGCCAGCTCATGCTCAAGGACATGCGCCGTGACCTCTTCACCCACATCCAGACCTTGCCTTTCTCATACTTCGACTCCAGGCCCCATGGCAAGATCCTGATCAGGGTGGTCAACTACGTCAACACCCTCTCGGATACCCTGAGCTCGGGTCTGATCAACGTGATCGCGGACATCTTCACCTTTTTGCTGACCCTGGTTGTCATGTTCGTCATCGACTGGAGGCTGACCCTCTGGTCCCTGGTCCTCATGCCCCTGCTGGTGCTCTATGTGCTGATTCTCCAGCGCTTCCAGCGGCGGGCCTACCAGCGCCTGTCCAACAAACAGAGCAATCTGAACGCCTACATCCATGAGTCCATCGCAGGGGTCAAGACCACGCAGACCTTCGTCAGGGAGCGCGAGCAGTTCCATACTTTCCAGGAGCAGCAGGGCCAGGTTCGCAGCGCCTGGATGCGGGCCGTGCACATCCAGTACCTGATGTGGCCAGGAGTGCAGAACATCTCCACCATCACCATCGCACTGATCTACTATCTGGGGATCACCGGCCTGGGTGGCGTGCAGGTCACCACGGGCATGCTGATCGCTTTTGTCGGCTATGCCAACAACTTCTGGAACCCCATCATCAACATCGGCAACTTCTACAACCAGCTGATCACATGCTCGGCCTACCTGGAGCGCATCTTCGAGACCCTCGACGTCCGCCCTGGGATCGAGGACCGTCCAGGGGCCATAGAGCTGCCGCCGGTCAAGGGCAGGGTGGACTTCAACGACGTGGTCTTCAAGTACGAGCCCGGAGGCCGCAACATCCTCAACCTGGTGGACTTCCATGTGCCGGCAGGCAGCACGGTCGCCCTGGTGGGGCCTACGGGCGCCGGCAAGACCACCATCGTCAACCTTCTCTCGCGCTTCTACGACGTGACCGAGGGCAGCGTCTGCGTGGACGGGCATGACGTGCGCGACGTGACCCTGGCCTCCCTGCGTCGACAAATGGGGGTCATGCTTCAAGACACCTTCATCTTCACTGGCAACGTGCGCGAGAACATTCGCTACGGTCGCCTGGAGGCCACCGACCAGCAAGTCGAGGAGGCCGCAAAGGCCGTCCATGCCCACGAGTTCATCATGGAGCTGCCCGACGGCTACGATACCAAGGTCGAGGAGCGCGGATCCACCCTCTCCGCAGGTCAGCGGCAGCTGATCGCCTTTGCCAGGGTTCTGCTGGCCGACCCCCGAATCCTGATCCTGGACGAGGCGACCAGCAGCATCGACACCCGCACCGAGGAGGCCCTCCAGGCCGGACTGGCCCATCTGCTCAAGGGGCGGACCTCCTTCGTCATCGCCCACCGGCTGTCCACCATCGAGAATGCGGATCAGATCTTCTATATCGATCATGGGCAGATCGTGGAGCACGGCACCCACCAGGAGCTCCTGGCCAAGAGGGGCGCCTACTATCGGCTGCACGAGTCCCAGTACGCCATGATCCGCACAGCCAACGGTGACCAGGCGCAATCGACACAGCCTGGCGATGATGCCGGACAAAGCGGCAGCCGGGTTCCGCAGGATTCGACTGTCTCTGCCCAATAGCAGGCTGACCCATGTGTCGCGGTTGGTCCCCGACTAGCAGCATTACATCGTTATAAAATAAATAGCGACAAGGCAAAGCCGACAGGTTCGGCAGCCAGAGCAAAGGAGCAGACGTTGAGCGATACGGTTCACAAGGATGTCGAAGGAGCCGACCCCTACGGGTATCTGATGGTGCACTTCATCGAAGACCCCCAGGGGTATGCCGAGCGCCTCTACTTCGACCTGTCACGAGGCGACGACCCTCTGAGCTGGGATCCGCTGTACGGGGGCAGGCCGCTGCTGACCTCGCATCTAGGCACTACCGGCCTGCGGGATCCCTACATGGTGCGTGACCCGCGCAACGGCCGGGTCTATGTCATGGCTACCGATCTGCGGGTGTTCGGCGGCGATCAGTCAAAGGGCAGCGGCTGGGAGCACTGGTCCCGCCACGGCAGCACCAAGTTGATGATCTGGTCCACTGACGACCTGATTCATTGGTCAGGTCCCTGGCCGCTGGATGTGTCCTTACAACAGGACGGCAGCAGGGTTCCGCTGGGCATGGCCTGGGCGCCGGAGTGCCTATGGGTGCCCGACTATGAGGGGCCGCGGCAGGGGGCCTTCGTCCTCTACTGGTCATCCAAGCTCTTTGACCAGGATGATCCTGACCATGCCGACCCGTCGGTATATGACCGGGTGCTCTGGGGGTCGACCACCGACTTCACACAGGAGCACTTCCGCTATGGGGGAGTCCTTATCGATACCGGCCGCAATGCCATCGACACCACCATGGTCCAGCGTCCTCTGCCTGGGGGCGGCCTACGCACCTACCGGGCCACCAAGGACAACGGCTTTGGCCGGGGCATCTGGCTGGACAGCACTGACGATCCTCGATGGTGGCTGCCGCAGGCCCGGTGGACCACCATCCAGGAGCAGATCGGCGCCGGCTGGTGCGCCGACGGCAACCCCTCGGGCGTAGAGGGTCCGGCCCTCTATGCCGACCATGCCCGGAACCGTTGGTACCTGCTGGTGGATGTGATTCCTTCAGTGGGCTACAGGCCCATGGTCAGCGATGATCCGGACGCCGGGTTCGACTACGCCCGGGAGGAGGACTTCCGCCTGCGCCC
Organism: Bifidobacterium asteroides; assembly: GCF_019469425.1. Classification (NCBI taxonomy): domain Bacteria; kingdom Bacillati; phylum Actinomycetota; class Actinomycetes; order Bifidobacteriales; family Bifidobacteriaceae; genus Bifidobacterium; species Bifidobacterium asteroides. Next base: position 288,689 of record NZ_CP048272.1, read on the forward strand.
CCATACCAAGCACGGCGGGGTCCTATCCCTGACCCGGCAGGAATACGAACGTCTGCGCCCTCTGGCGCGACAGGACTGAAACAAAGCACTGAGAAAGGAGCAAGACGTGGACAAGGCCTGGAGACCGCCTATGGGGTGGAACAGCTGGGACAGCTACGGGACCACCGTCACCGAGCAGGAGGTGCTGGACAATGCGCAGGTCATGCGCGACAGGCTGCTCCCGGCGGGCTGGGACACGGTCGTCATAGACATCGCCTGGTACGACCCGACCGCCAGGGCCCATGGCTACAACGCCAAGGCGCCTCTGGTCCTGGACGGCTATGGCCGGCAGCTGCCCGACCCGGTCCGGTTTCCTTCGGCGGCCGACGGCCAAGGGTTCGCTCCGTTGGCTGCTCGGATCCACGATCTAGGGCTGCGCTTCGGCATTCATGTCATGCGGGGCATCCCCAGGCTGGCGGTCGAGCGGGACCTGCCCGTCCTCGGCACCTCCTATACCGCCGCCCAGGTGGTTGACACCACCCATGTCTGTGCCTGGAATCCCGACAATTACGGTCTGGACCATTCCCATCCGGGAGCCCAGGCCTGGTATGACGCCCAGGTTGACCAGTTCGCACGTTGGGGGGTGGACTACCTGAAGGTGGACGATATGCAGGTCCCTTTCATGGACCGGGAAATCGACGCCTACGCCTGTGCCATCAGCAAGGCCGAGCAGGCCCATGGCCATCCCATGACCCTCTCCCTGTCCCCGGGCACCCGGGTGCCCACCACCCATCTTGGCTTCCTGCGGGATCACGCCCAGCTCTGGCGGATTTCGGACGACCTCTGGGATCGTTGGCAGGACCTTTACGCCCAGTTCGCCCGTCTGGCCCGCTGGGCACCTTTGCAGAGCACAGGCCACTGGGCCGATGCGGACATGCTGCCTCTGGGGCATATCGGACTGCGGGCCGAGCGGGGCGGAGACCGGTCCAGCCTCCTGACGGCCGACGAGCAACGCACCATGCTGACCCTTTGGGCCATGGGGCGTTCGCCGCTGATGGTGGGCGGCGACCTCCCCAGCAGCGATGAGGCCATTCTGTCGCTGCTGGATAACCCAGCCTTGGAGGAGGTCACCGCCGGTTCGGCCGACAATGGTGAGATCATCCGAGAGCCGGTCGAGAGTGGGGACGGCCAAGACAAGAAGATCCTAGGCGAGGAGATCGTCTGGAGGGCCCTGGCCAGCGACTGGGCCGACGGAACCCCCTCGGGCCATGACGGCGGGGTCTATGCGGCTGTCTTCTGGACCGGGGATCGCCCCCGGCGAGTCAGGACGGCCCTGTCCTCCCTGGTGGGCCTGGACGGGGCGAACGAGGCCTGGACCCCGGTCGACCTGTGGGGGAACCGGACCACTGAGCCCGCCCAAATCAGCCTGGAAGGACAGGGTGCCGACCGTGAGCTGGCGGCTCTTGTGCCTGCACACGGCGTGGTCTGGGTGGCTCTGGATCCACGCTGAGGCTGATCAGCGCTTGGAGCCCCAGATGCAGACGTTGTTGCCCAGGGCGCTGAAGGTCATGACCATGCGGTGATCCTTGTCCCTGGGCAGCCGGGCGAAGACCCCCTGGTAGCTCACGGTCCCGTCCTCCTCCTTGAGGTCCATGGACAGCCGTCCCCGGTCGTCGACCTGCCAGTGGCCCTGGCGTGCTCCGGTCACCTGGCCGCCGGGCTCCAGATGGATGTCCACAGCCTTGACCACGCCCCGGTATTGGGTGCTGTGAGTGTCGGTCACCTTGCGCGGTCCCTTGAAGAAGATGGTCGGATCATGCTCCACCAGCTCATAGGTGCCGGCCTGGTCCTTGGCGCTGTATGGGCCGCCGGCCTTGGTGCCCAGATATTCATAGGGGGCCGCCACCAGCCACCCGTCTGCTGTGGGCATCAGCTGCCGGACGCGGATCTGATGCTCCTCCTTGCGGTCGGAGAATCTGGTGTGATAGATCACGTAGTCTCGGCCGTCCTTGTCGTGCAGAGCCGTGTTCCCGCCCTGCGAGACCTCGATGTCGCCCTGCTTGTCTCCGCTCCACTGGTAGGAGCCCATCAGGCGGATACCTGTCTCGCTGGTCCAGTTGTCGGCCTCGCCGCTGGTGGCGATGGCCGGGTTGCCCTGCTGGTCCAGATAGGGGCCGGTGATGGAGTCCGAGCGGAACATCCGCATCTGGTAGCCTCCAGTCTGCACCAGCTTGCCGTAGGAGAGGAAGAGGTACCAGTGGCCGTTGGTGTGCAGCAGCGCCGATCCTTCGCCTGAGTTGCCGAAGCCTCCGGCGAGTTTGTGTCCGTAGTAGGCGTCGGACTGGTTGGCCTGGGTGGGGTAGGTGGTGGAGTAGTCGCGCAGGCCGGTCTTGGGGTCCAGCCGGATCATCCAGATGCCGCCGAACCAGGAGCCGAAGCTCATCCACAGGCCCCCCTGCCCGTCATCCTTGACACAGGCGTCGATCGCATTGATGCCCGTATCCGTGTAGGACTGATAGCGGTCCAGCTTCGGGTCCGGGCCCAGCACCTTGGGAACGTCGGTGTGCATGTAATTGGCCCGTGTGAAGCCGGAGTAGACCACTGGTCCTGCATAAGTCCAGTCGCCGTCCACCCGGTCGGCGGTCAGCAGGACGATGACCGAACGATGCTCGGCCCCGTTCAGGCTCAGGTACATGCACCACTTCTTCATGGTGGCGTTGTAGTAGACGTCAGGCGCCCACATGTTGCCGGTCACGTCCGGGTTGGAGGACTGCTTGGGCCAGTCCTTCCAGATCTGGGCAAAGATCTTCTTGTAATCGCGGCTCAGGTTGTTGGTGAATGGGGTCCAGTTGACCAGATCTGTGCTGCGGGCATAGGCCCGGTGCGAGCCGAAGACGTAGTAGCTCTTGCCGGAGCGAACCAGGGAGGGGTCGTGGACCGAGACGCGCTTGGGTTCCTGGGTGGCGGCGGCTTTTGTGCCGCTGGCTGACGGCTGCTGGTTCGAGCAGGCGCCCAGTGCCCCTGTCAGCAGCACCGCCAGACCCGCCGTCAGGGCAGTCAGGGCCTTGATGGCCCGTCCGATGCGTTTGGGTCTTCTCATGGTTCCTCGCTTTCCGTGAAGGCAGCCCGATCGACATCGATGACGACCCGCGGCGCATGGCCGACCTTGCGAAGTCGGTTCGGATGAGCAAACAGCCCGGCCTCATCCATGCGGTCATCAGGCGTCGTGGACTGATCTCCATGTATAATTTCTATCGTTAGAAACGATAGTCGTCGGCGTTGAAGCCGGCAAGCCGGATGGAAGGAATCGTCATGGGTGAGGATGTTCTGGACGGTGGACGAGAATCTGGGGATGGGGTTGCGCTCATGTGCTACACCCGGCGTCCCACTGATCGGCAGGAGGCCAACAACGAAGATGTCGCTCTGAGCATGCACCTGGCCCTGCGATCGCGGGCGACCGGCCGTTGGGAGCCCCTGAACGGCGGCTACGGCATCTTCTTCGCTGCTGCTGTGCCCACCAAGTCTGTGCCGGATAGTGCCCGTGGGGCCTGCACGGCCGGGGCCGCCCTGCCAGGCGAGGCAGCACCGCAAGAGGGCGGGCACAACCCTGGACTGGACGCTCATCAAGGCGAAGGGTCCAATGCTGATGCTGATGGCGACGACAATGTCGACGATGGCCAGGCATCCCAGGCGGCCCAGGAACTGGCGGTGGTCCCAGGGCAGGATCTGGTCCTCAAGAGCCTGATCGACCCCTTCCTGCTGCCCCTGAGGGACGGCGCCTTCGTCATTCTGGCCACCAGGGTGGCCAGGGGCGGCCAGTCGGACGGCTCCCAGGCCGACTCCTTCCTGACGGCTCTTTCGCCGGACCTGCTGACCTACCGACGGCTGCCACAGGTCCATATCCTGGGCGCTCATGGGGTCCACCGGCCCAGGGCGCGGCTTCTGGACGATGGCCAGGGCTGCCGGCTTTACTGGGACGACGACCGCGGGCGGCTGTGCACGGCCACGGTGGACGACCCGACGCGGATGGGCATGGTGGCCGACATGAAGATCCTGGAGGATGACGATTCTCTGGTCCAGGGCGACCCCCTGTCCATGGACCGGCGGCGCGCCCTGGAGGAGGACTGCGGCATGAAGGGCATTCTGGCCGGCAATGTGGTGCTGATCCGCGCCGATTGCGAGCGTGGCCTGCTGGAACGGTTCGGCCGCATCTATAACACCGGCGTGAAAGTGGATCCGGTTCAGGTGTTCCGAGGCGACGGTCTGGAGTCGGCCCGGCAGGCCCAGGCACGGCTCCTCTACAGCGATGGGTCTGCCGCCTTGCGCGGGGTGGACTGGGATCAGAGCCAATTGGATCGTCTGGCCAGTGACCTGGCCCTGGGTCGTCTGAATCATGGAGAGACCAGGCTGATAGGCGGACGGGTCCGGCAGACGGCTTACCCGGTCCCCTTCGCTCGGCAACGTGCCGATCCCTCCATTTTCCGCTGGTCCTGGAGGGGCCGGCGCCTGTTCATGTTCATCGCCACCGAGGATGCGGATGGCAATTGCGTCGACCCCTTGAACGGGCACACGCACATGCCTCTACGGGTCGCTGACACCATCGAAGGCCTGAGCGATCAGGCCGGCGGTCATGAAAAGGAGGTGGACCTGCTGCGCAGGGGCGATCGCAACAGCGAAGGCCGAGTCATGACCGGCTGTTTCTGGGCCCCGGAGATCCATCTGATCGGAGGCAGGCTCTCCATCCTCTTTATGCCTTGCTTCGATGGTCCGCGGACCAACCCGGACGGGACCGCCAACGATCGGGCCGGGAAGCCGGACATGTGGACGGGCTGCTGCCATATCATGCAGCTGCGCCGCGACGACCAGGGCCGGGATCTGGACCCTCGCCAGCCTGAGAACTGGGACAGCCCCCGACCCATTCTGCGGGCCGAAGGCACCCCTCTCAACCCCATCCAGCGCATCAGCCTGGACATGACGGTCCTGCACGATACCGGCCGCTGGTATTACGCCTGGCAGCAGCTGGGCTCGGTCTGGATCGCCGCCTTCGACCCTGCCCGCCCCGACCGTCTGACCAGCACGCCACGCCAGATCATCGTCCCCGAGTTCGCCTGGGACAACATGATTGCTGAGGGGCCCAATGCCGTGATCCACGACGGCCTGATCTTCCTAATTTATTCCGGCTCCCTGGTGGGCATCGACTACACCACCGGACTGGTGACCGCGCCGGCCGGTGTTGGGGCCGATCTATGCGATCCCGGCGTGTGGAAGAAGCTGGACTACCCATTGCAGAAGTCCGGGAAGTACAATGGCCATTGGCAGCTGGGCACCGGCCACGGTATGTGGTCCCAGGACGAAGACGGCACCATGATCTACGTTTTCCACAATGCCGAGCATGACCAGGACCGCTACCTTGGCCGCGACAGTCAGGTACGACGGGTACATTGGTCCGCTGAGGGGATGCCCGTATTGGATATGCAAACGGATGAGGAGCTCGACCCCACCCGTGCCACGGTAACCTTGGAGGTTAGGGTCTTATGAGTTTAGCCGATTCCCCCGGCACAGGACGTGGTTCCACCCCGACTATGAAGGATGTGGCCCAGGCCGCAGGAGTGTCGGTCAAGACCGTCTCCAATGTGGTCAATGACTATGAATTCGTCTCCAAGGCTACTAGAGGCAAGGTCAACAAGGCCATAGAGGAGCTGGGCTACCGGGTCAATGTGCCGGCCAGAAACCTGCGGCTGGGCTTCACGGGGATGATCTCCTTGGCCATACCTGATCTGGCAATGCCTTACTTCGCTCAGCTCTCCTCCTTGGTCATCGAGGAGGCCAAGAAGCTGGGCATGCGGGTTCTGGTGGAGCCCACCCTCTACTCGCGCGAGGGTGAAATCGAGGCTCTGCACGGCTCCCAGCGATCCATGATCGACGGCCTCATCTACAGCCCGCTGGAGCTGGGCATGGACGATCTGGACCAGCTGCGGGTGGACTATCCTCTGGTGGTTGTGGGGGAGCGGATCTTCAGCGATCAGTTTGATCATGTGGCCACGGAGAACGTGGAGGGCGCCAAGCACGCCACCGCCTATCTGATTAACACTGGTTGCCGTCGGGTGGCGGTCATCGGCACCCATCCCGGCGAGAAGCTTGGTTCGGCTGCTCTTCGCTTGGAAGGGTACAGACAGGGTCTTGAGGAGGCCGGCCTGGACTACGATCCCCGGTTGGTGGCCCCATCGCGCATGTGGCATCGCATCGACGGGGTCAACGCCATGAATGCCCTGCTGGACCAGGGCATTGTCCCCGACGGGGTGGTGGCCCTGAACGACATGCTGGCGGCAGGGGTTCTGCATTCCATACAAATGCATGGCATGTCGGTGCCGGACGACATCTCGGTAATCGGTTTCGACAATTCCGATGATTCCCAGTATCTGTCGCCCTCGTTGACCAGCATCTCGCCCGGGCTCAAGGCCGTGGCCAGGCTCTCGGTCCGTGTTCTCAAGGACAGGATCAATGGGGTCCAGCCGCTGAACACCAAAGAGGGCGAGCACGTCTTCCGCAAGGTATCCTCCTCGCTGGTGGTCCGCAATTCAACCCGTGCCCTACCCGGAAACGAGATCGCCGTCTGATCGCTGATGTGCTTTTTCGGGTGTCTTGGATTTCTGAATTTCTAACGTTATAATATACTGAAGACGTTCTCGAATGATTTGATGCGGCACCGGCGGGCCATGGAGGCCTGCCGGTCGGAGCGCGGCCGCTCCGATGCCGATGTGGAAAGGTGTGAACATGCGTCATCAATCGTCATCAGACGCAGGACGACGGAGCCGAGGAGGGGTTGCAGCGGCGGCCCTCGTGGGCATGATACTGGCGGGCGGCACAGTCGCGTCTCCAGCCTGGGCGGATCAGTCCCCAGCAGATGGCAGCGCTACAACCAGGATGTCTGCCAGTCAGCCGCAGCCCCTGCTCGGCTACGATTTTTCAGCCCTTGCCGCAGGAGCCAAGGAGGCAAACAATACTGTCACAGGCTCATCCTTTGGCCCGGCCCGCATCCTGGATGCCGATGGCCGGCCGACAGGGGCGGCCAAGAACGACGATGCGCTCCTGTTCGATGGATCCACTTATGTCAAGCTTCCCGATGACATACTGAGCGGACACGCCAGCGCCACGGTGTCCATCCGCGTGCGCAACGACCGGTTCAACGCCTCAGGCCCCTGGACCTATCTCTGGTCGCTAGGGGGGACCGGTCAGCAGGCTGTCGGCTCCTGGACCACCTCCACCCATACCTCCCTGTACACCTCCATCACTTCCAAGGCCAACGGCCAAGGCGAGACATATCTGCCGGCATCCAAGAACCTGCCCAGTGACCGCTTCTCCACGTTGACCGCCACCATCGACGGCAAGAACAACATGGTTCGGCTCTATATCAACGGTTTGCAGGTGGCTGAGGGCAAGGCCACGGTCAATCCCGCCGCCTTTGGAGACCACCGCCACAACGTAATCGGCCAGTCCCGATACCCCGGCATAGGCGACGCCCTCTTCCATGGCGCAGTGCAGTCATTTGCCGTCTATCCGCAGGCCCTGAATGCCGACCAGATCGTCGCCACCCTGCCCTCGGAAGACCTTGGAGATCTGATCAACCAGCAGGCCGCATCACTGGCGGTTCCCGCAGCCGTAGACGGTGATTTCAACCTGCCGGTCTCAACTACTGTCGCCTCGGTGGGGTGGACCTCTTCTGCGCCTGGAACAGTCAGTGTCAATGCTGCCACCGGGAGGGCCCATGTGGTCCCCGGCAAGCGGGATGTCCCAATCACGCTGACGGCCCGGCTGCAAGCGAGCAAGGCCTCGAGGTCCTCCCGGGACGCTAAAGCCATCCAGCAGGACTACCGGCTTATTGTCAGGGGCACATCCAAGGACGGTCAGAACGCCTACTCGCGCGTCTCTGTGCATGACCCTTCCGTGGTCAAGGCCGGAGGGCGCTACTATGTCTTCGGCTCGCATCGGGCCTGGGCCCGCAGCACCGACCTCAAGCATTGGGAGCCATTCACCAACAATCTGAGCCGGGATTACCAGCGCATTCTGGATCCTGTCTGGAAGGCATGGCCCAAGCAGTCCTCCAACCCGGACGTGACCGGCAACATGTGGGCGCCTGAGGTCTACTACAACGCCACCATGAAGAAGTGGTGCATGTACCTGAGCCTGAACGGGGGAGGGTTCCCCTTCCAGAAGTCGGTCATCGTCCTGCTGACGGCCGACGACATCGAGGGGGACTGGAGCCTGGTGGGCCCAGTGGTCTACTCCGGCTTCCAGAAGTCCAACGTGGAGGCTACTGACGTTCCCAAGGTGCTGGGCCCCAATGCCGATTTGTCGCGTTATGCCAGCCTTACGGATACGGGCATCAATGCGATTGACGCCTGTGTCAAGGATGACGGGCAGGGGGGCCTGTGGATGAGCTTCGGCTCCTGGTTCGGCGGCATCTGGATGATCCGGCTGGACCCCAAGACCGGCCTGCGCGACTACTCCACCACCTACCCCACCCAGGCCAACCAGTCCGACGCCTACTACGGACACAAACTCGCCGGAGGCTTCGGCAACTCAGGCGAAGGCACCGCCCTGGTCCGTCAGGGTGACTGGTGGTATCTGATGCTTTCTTACGGCGGACTCGGGCAGACCGGGGGCTACCAGATGCGTGAATTCCGCTCCCGTTCCATTACCGGCCCCTACATGGACCAGAACGGCAAGCCGGCCGTCTATGGGCGTGCAATGAACGATCTGGATGCCAACCGGGGTCTGCGGATCGACTCCTCCTTCGCCCAGCCTGGACAGGACCAGGTGCTGACCTCCCAGGGAGGCAATGCGCTGTTGATTGACGAGGATCGCGTCTTTAACGTTTACCATACTCGCTTCGTGCGCGCTGCGGGCAACTTGGAGGAACATCAGGTCCGGGTCAAGCAGATGGTCCAGACCCCTGACGGATGGCTGGTCATGACGCCCTTCGAATACCGGAATCCGGTGGGCAGGGTCTCCTCCAGCCAGGTGGTCGGCGACTACCAGGTGGTGGTCCATGATCCGGTCCGTTACTATGCGGGATCCGGCCTGCTCAGCCCGGCAATCTACCGGTCCGTGTCAGTGAGCCTGCTGGCTGGCGGTCGGCTGGGCGGCCAGGTGCAGGGCTCTTGGACGGCGACTGGTGGCGATCTGACCATCAAGGTGGACTCGGCGGATCCGGGCACTCTGTTGCACGGCGTCTATCGGGCCAGGCTGGGCCGACAGCTTGATGAGCAGGGCCATCCGGTCGTCTTCTTCTCAGGATTGGGCGGCGATGTCTTCACCGATGCCGGTGCCGATGTCTCCCAGGCAGCAGGTGCCGCGGCCATCTGGGGCTCGCGTCCCCTGGCCGGTCCCAAGGTTCAAGAGGAGGCCGATGGCGATAGCGGTCATGCGACTGTTCCCGCCGCGGACTCCACTCGTGCACCTGCAGGTCGGTCCGGCAAGGAAGGCAAGGCCGGTCGTCTTCCCTCGGCCGGATCGGCCCTGTCGGCTCCCGTCGCAGCCGCATCCGCGGCCCTTGTCTTGGGTCTGGGCGCACTGGTGTTCACTGCCATTCGCCGAGCCCAAGGCTGAACCGGACCGGGCCCACTGCCCAAGCCGCCCTCCACCTTCGAATTCGAGCGCCCGGCGGAGGGTGGGCAGCTCGCTGATATTCAACGTTGTATATTGGTCATATAGACCAGTACCTCCGTCTTCGTGATAGGAACACATGATGAGCGCATACCACAATCCCCTGGTACTCCAGCGGGCCGATCCCTGGGTCATCAGGCATAGGAACCTCTACTATTTCACTGCCTCCTACCCGGCCTACGACAGAATCATCCTGCGCGCCGCCGCCAGGCTGGACGACCTGCAGGCCGCCCCTGAGCGCACCATCTGGCACAAGCACGAGTCCGGCCCCATGAGCAGGTATATCTGGGCGCCCGAACTCCACCGGATCAATGGGGCTTGGTATATCTACTTCGCGGCTGCCGAGGAGGACTTCGGCTCCGCCGATCTGCCCACCCATCGCATGTATGTGCTGGAGAATACCGGCAAAGACCCCATGGATGACGAGTGGATCGAGAAGGGGCAAATCCACACCCCGATCGACTCCTTCTCCCTGGATGCCACCACAGCGGTGATCGGGGGCAGCCAGTACCTGATTTGGGCCCAGAAGGATCCAGTCATCGAGGGCAATTCCAATCTCTACATCGCCCGCATGGCCAATCCCTGGACCCTGGCCACTGATCCTGTCCTGCTCTCCAAGCCCGAATACGACTGGGAATGCATTGATTTCAAGGTCAACGAGGGCCCGGCTGTCATGCTTCACCAGGGCATGATCTACCTGACCTACTCGGCCTCGGGCACCGGGGTCCCTTATGCGGTGGGCATGCTGACCGCCTGTGAGGATGCCGACCTGCTGGATCCTGCCAGCTGGACCAAGAGCGATCACCCCGTCTTCAAAACGGCTGAGGAGAACCATCAGTATGGGCCCGGCCACAATTGCTTCACAGTCAGCGAGGATGGCAGCCAGGACCTGATGATCTATCATGCTCGCAACTACACACATATCGAGGGTGATCCCCTCTTCGATCCCAACCGCCATGCCAGGGTTGGACTGGTCACTTGGACCGACCATGGCCCGGACTTCGGACGACCGCTGCCTGATGATCGGTGGACCCCGACGAGCCGCCAGATCCTGCCTCCCGATGGCAGCCATTGAGCGGCATAACCGGGCTATGCCCGACACGCTTGTACATCGTTGGAGAAGAGAGTAATATATCATTTGCAACGTTAGAAAGATGTCGGTTTACAAAGGCGTGGGCTACGTTCACGTATCTGGGAGCGTGACCAGGCGATGCAAGCCATTGGACCAGATGGGCAGGACATGGTTGTTTCGGCCGTCATCGGTTCCTTTGTAACCGTTGCTTGATGTCGAAAGGACAGAGACAATGAAGGCAATCAGAAAGGCTGCGGTAGCCGCGATCGCGCTCGCCACGCTCAGCACCGTGGGGCTCTCGGCCTGCGGTTCCGGCAGTGGTGGCAAGGATGCCAAGGGCAAGGACGGCGTTACCAACATCGTCATGTGGCACGGATTCTCCGAGGCCGATGGCAAGACTCTGAAGAAGATCGTCGAGAACTTTAACAAGTCCCAGAAGAAGTACCACATCGACGCCCAGCTGCAGCCCTGGAGCACCATCGGCGAGACCATGGTCACCAAGGTCACCTCGGGCGACGGCCCGGACTTCGTCACCACCGGCGCCGACAACGGCCAGGGCTGGTCCATAGACGGCACCTTCCAGTGCGTGCAGGACTTCTATGACGATCCCTCCAACGAGACCAAGAACTACCTGCCCAACGTGACCAAGCAGACCGAGTTCATCATCGATGGCAAGAAGCAGCAGTGCGCGGTTCCCATGGGCTACGCGCCCACCACCGTCTGGTACAACACCGATATGTGGAAGGCTGCCGGCCTGACCGAGCAGGATTATCCCAAGACTTGGGACCAGCTCCTGGATGTGGCCAAGAAGTTGACCAAGGGTGACGGTTCCCAGTACGGCATGGCCCTGTCCGACTCGGGATGGGCGGCCTTCATGAAGGGCAACGGCACCGGCCTGTACAGCACCAAGGGCAAGGTCACCATCAACTCCGAGCAGAACAAGGCCTTCCTGCAGAAGATGCGCGAGTTCTACAAGGGTGGTTACTCCAAGACCGGCATGGATGACACCGCTGCACGCGAGTCCTTCGAGTCCGGCCAGTCGGCCATGGTCATCGTCGGCCCCTGGGAGGACCAGGCAGCCACCGACAAGGGCATCAAGCACGATCTGTTCCCCGTGCCCAACGGAGACGGCACCTATGTCTACCCCGACGGCAAGAAGGGCTCCAACACCGGTTGCACCGGTCTGTATTGGTGGGTCACCTCGCAGGTCAAGGACGAGGCCAAGAAGAAGGGCATCTACGCCTTCTTCAAGTACTACAACAACCATGACAACCAGGTCATGTGGTCGCTGGGCTCCGCCTATCCGCCCAACAACAAGACCGTGACCACCGACGAGCTCTCCAAGCGCCCCCTGATCGCCAAGGTCTCCGAGAATACGGACAACTCCTACATCGGCATTGCCGGCCTCAAGGGCGGCTTCGCGGATATCTCGTCCACCCTGGATTCGGTGACCCAGAACACCGCCCGCACTGACGATGACATTTCCGCCTCGCTATCCAAAGCCTCCAACAAAATCCAGAAGTATCTGGATGAGTACAAGGCTGAGGACTGATTGAACATCCGCCCCTGAGGAGCCGGCCTGGCGGCCTGCAGCGCCGTCGGCCGGTCCCTCATGGCTGACCGTCGCCCGGGCCCGGCGTCCGGGCGGCACTTTGGAGTACCTATGTCCACTACCACTGGGATCCCACCCGCGCAGGGCGCCGACGAGGTCATCAAGGACAACAAGAAGACCCTTTCCAGGCGCAATATCCGGATCGGGCTTAGCTTCATAGCCCCGGCCCTGATCGTCCTGTCGGTCTTCGTCTTTTACCCGACCATCAAGACCTTCTTCACCTCGCTGACTACCGACCGCATCAACCGCAAGGGCATCTTCGTCGGTCTGCACAACTACGTCGAGCTTTTCACCAACGCGGACTTCTGGACCGACTTCCGCAACACGGTCATCTACGCGGTCGTCTACGCGCCGTTGGTGGTCATCGTGGCCCTGGCCTTCGCCCTGTTGCTCAACCGCAAGGACATCAAGGGGGTCGGCTTCTTCCGCACCTGCCTGTTCATGCCCTACATCATCTCGCTGACTGTGGCCTCCATCGCCTGGAGCTTCCTTCTCTCGCCATCACTGGGTCTCATACCCTACTGGGGCAAGGTGCTCTTCGGCATCCAACACATGGATCTGCTGGGAACCAAGTCCACGGCCCTGGCCACCATCATTTTCATCACCGTATGGAAGAACTTCGGCTATTTCATGGTCATTTTCCTGGCCGGCCTGCAGGGGATCAACCCGGACCTGTACGAGGCGGCCTCCCTGGATGGAGCCAACGCCTGGCAGCGCTTCCTGCACATCACCCTGCCAGGGCTGATGCCCACCTTTAACTACGTGGTCATCTTCGGACTGATCGGATCCTTCCAGGTCTTCGACCAGGTCTTCATCCTGACATCCGGAGGCCCCGACCGCGCCACGGAGACCATCGTCTACCGCATCTACACCGAGGCCTTCGGCAACGGCAAGATGGGCTATGCGTCGGCCCTGTCCTATGTCCTGCTGATCATGACGCTGATCATCGGCGTTATCCAGCTGGTCTGGAACAACAAGCATGAGAAGGAGGAAATCGGATGAGCCAGTCGACTCCTACCGCAATCGAGCACGATAAGCTGCTCAGGAGGGCCCATGCCCGACACATGGTGGCCAGGGTCCTGACCTACTTCCTGCTGATCCTGATGACGGTGATCATCATCTTCCCCTTGCTGATCGTGCTGATCACCTCCTTTACGCCCAACAAGCTGACCCAGACATGGCCGCCCAAGGTGATTCCCTCCTCATTCACCCTGGACAACTACACCTCGCTCTTCCAGCGGATGCCCATCGGCAAGCAGCTGATGAACACAGTGATTTTCGCCGGTGCTGTGACGGTCTTCTCGGTCTTCTTCGACTCCCTGGCCGCCTACGGGCTCTCTAGGATCGACTTCAAGGGGCGCGGCTTCCTGCTGGGAATCCTGATCGCCACCATGATGATCCCTGGCATGGCCCTGCTGATCCCGGTTTACAAGCTGCTGGCAAGCATGGGTCTGGTCAACTCTTACTGGGGCATCATCATCCCCAGGCTGGCTGATGTGGGCGGCATCTTCCTGATGCGGCAGTTCTTTATCTCCCTGCCCAAAGATCTGGACAACGCGGCTCGCATCGATGGTGCCGGCGAGTTCCGCATCTTCTGGCAGATTATCCTGCCCAACGCCAAGTCCTCGGTGCTGGTAGTGACCATGTTCAACTTCATGGGCAACTGGAACGACCTGCTCTGGCCATTGATCATGACCAGCCGCCCGGAGACAAGGACCATCACCGCCGGTCTGGCCATGCTGACCGGCCATGGCTCCTCGGTCACGCCCTATGGCGTGGTCATGGCAGGCGCCCTGATCTCGGCACTGCCCTTGCTGATCATCTTCTTCTTCATCCAGAAGAGCTTCGTGCAGGGCATCGCCATGACCGGTATCAAGTGATCGACGAGGCCACCATTATCGGCACCGGGCCCAGGGCCCTTTGAGGGGTGGGCCACTGCGCCTGGTGTCCAAGGGGCCGACGGGGGATGACCAACCCCCCGTCGGCCCCTTGTTCGTTCTGGATCTAGACTGGGCTGTTGAGCGTCGCGGACGGGGAGGTCAGGCATGGATGAGCGTCAGGGCGATCAATATGGGCTGAGCTCCGACCAGCAGGATGCCTTGGGGGTTCTGGCATCGGAGGATCCCCATGCTGGACAGTCCAAGTGGACCATCTTCAGGCAATTGCCGCCGAATGAGCGTTGGCCATATTTCGCCCAGCACTTTCTTCCCGGTATTCTGGCCGCCGCTCTGGTACTGGCCCTGCTGGTCGGCCTGGTCGTCACCAGACTGACCAGGCCGCCGGACCCGCTTCTTTCAGTTCAGGGCTTCAACATGAGCGCCCATGAGGAGGGGTTTGACCGCATCAAACAGGGATTCATGCACGACCAGGGAATCAAGGATGGCCGGCTGGTGGACATGGAGGCGACCCTGACGCTGAATGGCCAGGGCTACGACGATTCGGCCAAGGCCCTGACCCGGGTCACTGCAGGACAGATCAACATGGTGATCGCCCCGACGGGCCTCTTTCCGACTCTGTGTAAGCGCGGGCTGGTGGCTAAGCCCTCGCAAGGATTGAAGGGTGGTGACCTGCGGCGGTTAGCCAGCCAAGGCGTTCTGGTGGACTCCAAGGGACGGCAGGTATCGAATCCGTCCCATGCCATGGGACTGGATCTCTCCCGCTCATCGCGCTGGAGGCAGGTGCCCGGCCTGCCTGATCACGCCATCCTGGGGTTGAGCAACGTAGCCGACACCATAACCTACGTCCGGGCCTTTGTCGACTATATGGATTTCGGCTGAGTTCCCGGGTCCCTTTGAACCGTGTCTGCAACATGGATTCCCAGGGTGGATTCCCGCTCCAGCAGATGGTAGCCCACGATCACTCTGCGAGGGGTTCGGTCCGAATCTTCCTGACCCTCCTGCTGACCCACATGATCCAGCATCATGGAGATGGCCATCCGCGCCATCTCAGTGAAATCCACTGCCACGGTGGTCAGGGTGGGGACGGAGTAGGCTCCCGGTTCAATCCCGTCGAAACCGGTGACCGCGACATCCTCAGGCACCCGCAGTCCGCATTCAGCCAAGCCGCGGATGATGCCAAGGGCCAGGGCGTCATTCATGCAGCAGAGGGCATCGTAGTGCATGCCTTGGCGAGCAAGGGCATGTGCTGTCCGCCGTCCGGCCGGGGTGGACCAGTCACAGGTGACCAGGGCTTGGGAGGTATCCATGCCCAGGTCTTGCATGGTGTCCAGGGCCTGCCGATAGCGGTTCCGCCGCAAGGTCACGCTCAGGGCGTGGCTGGCGCTCAGGGCTCCCTGATGGCCGCCCACCACGCCGATCCTCCGGCGCCCGCAGGCATGCAGATGGCGTATGGCTGCGGTCATTCCGTCCCTGCTGGGAGTCTCGATGGAATCGTAGCAGGCTTGGTTCTGCGCGCTCATATCGTCGAAGAGCAGGACCGGCAGCCCGTTGGCCACCTGCTGGATTTCCCGGGCGCTGTTGTGGGTGGAGCAGACGAAGAGCCCGTCGCACATGGAAGAACGCAGCTCCTGGATCTGGCGGAGCTCCTTGGCCTTGTCGTACTGGCTGACCTGGATGATCAGCTTCAGATTTTTGGCGAAGAGCCGGCTGGCCAGGGAGTTGGCCAGCCTGGCATAGTAGCCGTTCTCCAGGTCCGGCACGATCAGGGTGAAGATGCCCGACCGGCCCGAGCGCAGGGCACGAGCGGATACGTTGGTGGAGTAATGGAGGCGCTGGGCCTGCCTGATGACCTTGCGGCGTGTAAGCGGTTTGACGATGTCCATGCCGCGCAGGGCCGCAGAGGCTGTCGATGGGGATACGCCTGCGGCATCCGCCACATCCTTGAGTGTTACCACCGCTTCGCCTCCTTGCGAACTTGACCAGGAACCGACGGGTCAAGTTTGGTCCCATAGGGCGACCTACATATCGAATCGTTGCAGTAATTCTATGTCTACTACCTGCTGAACGCGCCAACAACAGTAATGATTTGACAAGGAGGTAATGGGGATTGCATAATCAAATCGTTACGATTCCTATAGGATGACGACAGGTTTCACCCTCTGCAAGTATGCAAAGACGTATGCGTAGGCAAAGCAGCCGGGGTCCAGTATGACCCGATCCGCTTGCCAGGCCTTTCAAGGGCCGGGAATGGAGAAGGAGACTGATGATGACAACCAAGGCAACCATGATGAAGGGCCTGGCCGTGCTGTCGGCGCTGGCCGTGGCGGGTACTCTCGCCGCCTGTGGCGGGGGGGGGGGGGCTTCTCCACCGATGACAAGGGACGGCCCATAGTCAAGATTCTTGTGGTGAAAAATTCCAATGAAACCAAGATGGCCGACATGACTTGGGCCAAGGAGCTGGCCGCCGACTGCGGCTGTTCCATTCAGTGGCACGAGGTCAGCGACGATGCCTGGGGACAGCAGAAGAATGCCTCACTGGCTGCTGGCGAGATCGACGATCTGAACATCAGGGCCTTCAACCCGGACGATGCCGTCCGCAACCCCTCGGCCTTCGAGCCCTTGGGCGATGACCTGGACAAGCTCCCCAATGTCAAGCGCTTCTTCAAGGAGCAGCCCACAGCCCGCAAGTTCGTCACTGTCGACGGCAAGGTTCGTGTTCTGCCATCCAGCCGCACCAAGGGGTTCCTGGCCTCGGGCCAGCATCTGATGATCAACCGCGTCTGGCTGGAAAAACTGGGGCTCAAGGCCCCCACCACCTGGGATGAGATGCGTACGGTCATGGAGGCTTTCAAGACCCGCGATCCCAACGGCAACGGCAAGGCCGACGAAATCGCCTTTAACCCGCGGGCCCTGGTCACCGGCAAGATCGGCGACTGGTGGAGCCCCTTCCTGATGATGAATTCGACCGGCATCGTCACCCATTTCAATTCAGGACCCTCGCAGCAGGGGATCTATCTGCGCGACGGGAAGGTCGGCAACTGGATGCAGACCGACCAGTTCCGTCAGGTCATCGCCTTCTACCGCGAGATGGTCGAGAGGGGATGGGCCCCCTCGGACTGGGTCACTGCCAAGGGAGACAAGTACAACGCCCGCAACCAATCTGACGGGCAGACCGCCACGGTGGGCATGGTCTTCGGCTGGGACGACTCTGCCCTGGGATCCTACGGGTCGGCCATGGCCCAGCAGTATGAGAGCATCCCGGTGCCCGCGGCCGACGGGGTTTCCGCCGACAAGGTGGTCTGGGACGGCTCGCGCGAGGCCAACCGCTTTGAGGACTACCACATGGCCATGTCCGCAAATGCGGCTAACAAGGATGCTGCGCTGAAGGTCATCAACCTGCTTTATTCCGAAAAGTACTCCATCCAGCAGCTCTATGGCTCCCTAACTGATGAGTACCTGGAGAAGACCGGACCGCACGCCTACCGTGTCACCGACAAGTTCCACCAGGCCCAGGACGCGGCCAGGATTCCGGCCCTGGAGGACCGGCTGGCCGGCTGGATTCCTGATGCGGTCACTGTCGAGGGCGACCGGGGCATGGACCATGTGGCTGCCGTGGACAAGGCCTATGAGGAGCAGTATAAGCACTACGACCACGAGCGGGACATGATGCCTATTTATGTGCGTATCAGCGAGGCAGATCAGAACACTGTGGCCAACAACAACACCGCCCTGTTCAACTACGCCGTGCCTGTGGTCTCCAACTGGCTGGCCAAAGGGGGCGTCCAGGATGATGCCGCTTGGCGGGACTTCCAGAGCAATCTGAAGAAGTATCAGATCGATCAGAACACCACGATCTGGCAGAAGGCCTACGACAAGGCCCTCAAGGTCAAGTAAGCCGGCCGGCGCCGCTGGCAAGGAGGTTGAAGGTGCGTGCGGACAAGGAAGCGATCGAGCGCGGTAGCGACGTGCAGGTGGTGGATAACGACAAGGTGCGGAAAACCTGGCCTCTGCATAGGCGGCTGGCCTGGCATTTCCGACGATACTGGCAGCTCTGGCTCATGGCCCTGCCGGCCCTGGGCTTCACCCTGCTCTTTGCCTACGTGCCCATGTACGGCATCCAGCTGGCCTTCCGGGACTTTGTCCCCGCCAAGGGGCTGACCGGTGGCCGATGGGTGGGGCTGCAGTACTTCCGGCAGTTCTTCCAGTCGCCCCTCTTTGCCTCCACCATGATCAACACCTTCAAGATCAGCCTGGGGACGCTGGTCCTGGGGTTCATCACCCCTATCATTCTGGCCCTGCTGATCAACCAGATCGGCTCGCAGCGGATCAAGGGATTCGCCCAGACCATCACCTACATGCCTCACTTTATTTCCACTGTGGTCATCGTGGCCATGCTCAACATCTTCCTAACGCCTAATACCGGGCTGGTCGGCCGCTTCCTGGGCAAGGACAACGTCCTGGACAGCCCCGGCGCCGTGGCGCCCATCTACTGGATTAGCGAGGTCTGGCAACACTGCGGATGGAACGCCATCATCTATCTGGCGGCCCTGAGCTCGGTGGACCTGTCTCTTTACGAGGCGGCCAAGATGGACGGGGCAGGCCGGCTGCAGCTGATCCGCTACGTGGACCTGCCCACCATCATGCCCACCTGTGTGGTCCTCCTGATCATGAACATGGGCTCTGTGCTTTCGGTCGGCTTCGAAAAGGTCTGGCTGATGCAGAACGCCATGAACCTGCCGGGTTCCGAGGTCATATCCACCTATACTTTCAAGATCGGCATTCAATCTTTCCAATTCAGCTACGGAACGGCCATAGGCCTGTTCAACACGGTCATCAACTTCGTCTTCCTGGTCGGGGCCAACTGGATATCCAAGCGGGTCACCGACACCAGCATCTTCTGATCGCGCAGGTTAAGGAGGGTCATCATGACTAGCAGCAACGTCGCGCAACCGGCACCCAAGGCGAACCCTGGGGCCATCCCGTGGAACAAGCACACCAGGCAGCAGCAGAAGCCTGGGGATCTGGCCGTCGACATCGTCATAGCCCTGCTTCTGGCCGCCACGCTTCTCGCGGTCATCTACCCGCTCTGGTTCATCGTGGTCGCATCTCTGTCCGACCAGGGGGCGGTCTCCTCGGGGCGGGTCACGCTCTGGCCCGTGGGCTTCACGCTGGTCGGCTACCAGAGGGTTTTTCAGGATGCCCGCATCTGGACCGGCTATGGAAATACGGTCCTGTACGCCGTCCTGGGCACGGCTCTGAACCTGGTGGTCACCATGCCTGCGGCCTTCGCCCTGTCACGCCTGGAGTTCAAGCCCCGCAGGGTGCTGCTCTTCCTGTTCACCTTCACCATGTACTTCGCCGGCGGGCTCATCCCCAACTACCTGCTATACAAGCAGCTGGGCCTGCTCAACAGCATGTGGGTCTTCATCTTGCCCGGTGCCCTGAGCGTCTGGAACCTGATCATCGCCCGTTCATTCTTCGAGACCTCCATACCCGAGGACCTGCATGATGCGGCGCGAATCGACGGACTGGGCTACTTCGGCTACTTCATGAAGATCGTCATCCCCCTGAGCTCGGCCATCATCGCTGTCATCGGCCTCTACTACTTCGTGGGCCACTGGAACGACTACTTCACTGGCCTGATCTACATCCGACAGGAGGCCAAGGAGCCTCTGCAGAATGTCCTCCAGTCCATTCTGCTGGCTAACCAGACCAACCAGATGGGCACCGGCAACGGCGGCCAGAACGTCCTGCAGCAGCAACAGCTGGCTGACCAGATCAAGTATGGCGTCATCATCGTTTCCACCCTGCCCCTGCTGATTATCTACCCCTTCCTGCAAAAATACTTCAACAAAGGGGTCATGATCGGCGCGGTCAAGGGATGAGACCGTGAGCCTCATACCTGGTGTGCAGCTAGTCAGGCGAGCGGATGGGTCTGTGGCCCAGCTGCACGCCTTGGGCATGCTGAAGGATGGCGGCCGCTGGCTGGCCTATGGCGAGATCAAGACCGGGGGCAGCCGGTTTGGGGGAATCTGCTGCTATGACACTGAGGACTTCGTCCACTGGCGCGATCTGGGCTGCGTTCTGCCAGTTGGGTCGCCGGGCGGGATGACTTCTCCGGAGCGCATCGTGGAGCGGCCCCGGGTCCTGCGCTGTCCGGCCACCGGGCTCTATGTCATGTACCTGCATGTGGACGGCGAGGGGGATTACCGTTACGCCCATGTGGGCACGGCTATCAGCGAGCGGCCCGAGGGACCCTTCCGGCCCCTTTCAACCATGCGGTTTGGCATGAATGCCAGCCGCGACACCTTCGCCTTCCAGGACCGGGATGGCAGCGGGTATCTGGTTTCCGAGGACCGGGATCAGGGAACCCACATCTACCGGCTCTCAAGGGACTACCTGTCTCTGGTGGAGGATCTGGTCTGTCTGCGTGGCCAGGACGGTCGCTTCGGCTATGAGTCCCCCATCCTCCTGCACCGGAGCGGCTGGTACTACTGGTTCGGCTCGCAGTTGACCGGCTGGGATTGCAATGACAACATGGTATCCGTTTCGCGGAACCTGCGCGGACCATGGAGCCCATGGAAGCCTGTGGCGCCTCTGGGGACGCAGACCTACCAGTCGCAGTGCGACGCCATCGTGCCCCTGTCAGAGGATCCAGCCCTGCCCTGCCTGTACATCGGAGATCGGTGGCGGCCCGATCATTTGGGCGAATCCCCGCTGGTGACCCTGCCCATCCTGATTGACGACGGTTGCGTTCGTCTGCTCTGGCGGGAACAATGGGATCCAGGAAAGGGGTGGCGATGAAGCGCTTCGCGGTGGGATACGAGTTCCTGTGCCGAATCATCATGATGATATTCGTGGTCCATGTGGCCTTTCTGGTCCACACACTGCTCGGACTGGTCCTGGTTGGATTCTTCCCCTCCATGGCAGCCACCTGCACCACTTACCGGACCTGGCTGCTGGACCTGAAGGACCGTTCATGGACGGTCAGGCAGACCTGGATGACCTTCCACCGGGCTTGGCGCTCAGAACTGGCCGCGGCCAACCGTTTCGGATGGCCCCAGCTCCTGGTCTGGGCCCTCCTGATTTGGGAATACTGGCTGACCATGACCAATTACATGGGCACCCTGACGCCCGTGGTCTCCGGCTTGCTCCTCCTGCTCAACCTGCTGTATGGGCTCTTCGTTCTGCTCAGCTGGCCAGTGCGGTCCAACTTCGACGAGAGCCCGCTCTGGGCGGCCCGGACCGCACTGTCCATGGTGGCGGGGCGTCCCCTATGCTCCCTGATGGTCCTGGCCCTGCTTATGATCACGGGCTGGGCTTACTACACCTGGCCAGGTTTGGCTGTGACCTTCGGTCTGGCCGCGCCGCTCTTTGCAGACATGGCCGCCGTTTATTCCTGGGGGCGGCTGCCGGGCATGGATGTCCATGTGCTCGAACCTGCCAAGAAGCGGGTCAGCGGGTCAGGGTCCGCTTCAAAATCCGATACTCGCTCTCGGTGATGGGCATGATGGAGCCATGGCGCTTGGTCAGTCGGCCGAAGTCCATGTCGTTGACCAAGGTCCAGTCCTGAGGCTCTCTGGAGGACAGGTCGGCCGAGCGGAAGGGCAGATAGCCCCGGCCCTCGGCAAACTGGTCGCAAATCAGGCCGAAAGGCATGGCCCGTCCGTCAGGCCCAGCGGCATCGGCATCGTTGTAGAAGAAGAGCTCAGGGCCCTCCAAATAGCGTGAGGAGTAGCGTCCCTGGCCGAAGATGTCGGTCAGGTTGGACAGGTAGGACCAGGCCTGGTCATCGTCCGTGCGCACCAGCTCATGGGTGGCCGCATAGGGGTTGAGGGTGCGTTCCAAGGTGATTTGATCATCCTTGGAGGCCCGGTACCACCAGCCGTCGGGCGCCTTGAGCATGGTTGTGTCGATGATCCCGTTGCTGCGGTCGATCCACTTGACCGGGCGGGAGAAGGTGATCAGGTCAGTGCTGATGGCGTAGTACATGTTGATGCCGTTGCCCAGCTCGTTGGCCAGGTCGGCCGCAGCCGGGTCTTTGGCGCTGTCGGCTGCAGCCGTGGCCCAGAAGACTATCCATTGCTCCCTGTCGGCATCCCAGCAGGCCTCCGGCGCCCAGGCCATGCCGGCCTTGGGAATGGCTGAGGCCACATCCACCAGGCGCGGCCTGCCCCAGTGGGCCAGGTCAGGCGAATCCCAGATGACCAGGCCGGTGGATCCGTCCACGGTGGCCCGGCCCTCCTGCCAGCCGCCCCTGTGGAAGACGGACAGATCGGTGGCGATGATGTGGAAGAGGCCGTCTGGTCCCCGGACGACATAGGGGTCGCGCACGCCGCCCTCGCCCTCGCTCCAGGTCAGCACCGGGTCTCCCCGGGCCCGCAGGTCATGCCAGTGCAGGCCATCGCGGCTGAGGGCGAAGTAGAGCTGCTCGTCCGTCTCGGTCTGTTCGTGTCCGGTGAAGTGGACGAAGAGGTAGGCACTGGTCGCCTCGAACGAGGGTTGCCAATCCGTAGACATGTTCCACCTTTCCTGCTTACGGCAACGGTACCGCGGCGGCGGGCGCTTCTTCGCCCTTTCGTTCCGGCCGTTCCAGGGCCGTCATGGGCGATTCTAGCTGCCGCCCTTCCTTTTGGCAGAGCCGGTCGTCCGGGCGGGTCGCGGTTTGGGCCGCACGGGTTCCTAGACTGTGGACCATGAGCAGGCATCATCGCGACCGCAGCTGGGCTCCCGACCCCGAGCCGCTGCCCGAAGGCATTGAAGTCATCGACGATCATACCCACATGGCCTCCGTGGTCCCCTTCGCCCAGGAGATGGATCGGCAGGCCAGGGAGCGCGGGCAAAATCCGGTCCCCGTTCGCACGGTCGACCAGCAGCTGGAAAGGGCCCGGGCTGTGGGCGTGGTCGGGGCCATCGACGTAGGCTGCGAGCTGCCCCACCTGCAGACGGCTGTGGACCTGGCCCTGGCCCATCCCGGGGTGGTTCACGCGGCCCTGGCCATCCATCCCAATGAGGCCGTCCTGCACGGCCATCGAGGGGTGCCGGGGCCGGATGGACTGCCACTGCAATATCAGCCCTGGCATGAGGTTTCTTTCGAGCAGGCGCTTGAGGAGGTCGCCCGTCTGGCTCGCGCATATCCCGACCAGGTGGTGGCCATCGGGGAGACGGGCATGGACCTCTTCCGAACAGGACAGGGGGCCGAAGAAATCCAACGCCAGGCCTTCCGCGAACACATCGCCCTGGCCAAGGAGCTGGACCTGCCTGTGCAGATCCACGACCGCGACGCTCACCGCCAGGTCGTCGAGACCCTGCTGGAGGACGGCGCTCCCGAGCGCACGATCTTCCACTCTTATTCGGGGGATGCGAAGATGGCTCAGGTCGCTGCCGAGCATGGCTGGTATTTGAGTTTCTCGGGGACAGTCTCCTACAAGGGCAACGAGGGAATCCGCCAGGCCCTGTCTGCGGTCGGCATGGACCACATCATGGTGGAGACCGATGCGCCCTACCTGAGTCCCATGCCCTACCGGGGGCGCACTAACTCCCCATACATGATTCCCTACACCCTGCGTGCCATGGCCGATGCCTTGAACTGCCCCCTGGCCGAGGTGGCCAAAGCGACGGCAGCCACCACGCGCCGGGTTTATGGGCTGTGAGGGGTGTCCGATGGACGGTGCCGGACCGGGACTAAGCTAATGGTGTGTCGCGGTCTGAATCGTCCCTGCAGAGTGTGGGGGGAGAGTGCTACGGTTGTCGTCGCACGTGTGCGCAAACAGCAACATACGGCACCCGGAAGTAGATGAGTGAAGGCATTGGCCGATGGAGGGCTCTATGGCGGATGAGCGGCATGAGTTGGCGGCTCAGGATGATGGCAGGGGCGCTGACGAACCACCCCGGTTATCCGGCGAAAAAGCGGCAAAGCCGACGGTGGCCTCTCGTAAGGGTCGGTTGACGAAGGAATCGATTCTTCCCCCGGAGAGCTTTACCAAGGCCCCAAAGATCTCGGCCAAATCCCGCACGCGCGAGGAGGAGAACGAGCTCAAGCGGGTTCGGCGCGAGGCCCAGAGGGCGGCGCAACGTCGCCGTACCCCGCCAAAGGGTCCTTTGGGCCGCTGGTGGCGGCGGGTGCAGTCTTCGCCGGACAGAATCAGCCTGGGCATGTGCATCGTGGCCCTGGGTGTGGTCTACGGCGACATCGGCACTTCGCCCCTGTATACCATGCAGGCCTTCGTGGCCGGGCAGGGAGGCATGGCCCGTGTGGACAGGGCGGCCGTGCTGGGCATGCTCTCCCTGGTCTTCTGGTCCATCACGCTGATCACCACGGTCAAATACGTCCTGGTGGCCATGCGCATCGACAACAAGGGCGAGGGCGGCATCTTCGCCCTGTACACCTTGGTCCGGCACTACGGCAAATGGCTGGCCATCCCTGCCATGGTCGGCGGCGCAGCCTTCCTGGCTGACTCGGTGCTGACTCCGGCGGTCTCCATATCCTCGGCAGTCGAAGGCCTCAAGACCATCCCTGTGCTGACTCCGATCTTCCACGAAAACGGAAATCTGACCATGGTCATCACCTTGGTGATCATCCTGATCCTGTTCGCGGTCCAGTCGCGTGGAACCGAGCGGATCGGCAAGGTCTTCGGCAGCGTGGTCATGGTCTGGTTCGCCTTTCTGGCCCTGATCGGCATCTACTGCATAGGCAACGACTGGTCCATCTTCGAGGCCCTGAACCCGGTCTACGGGATTCGCTTCCTTTTCAGTCCGCAGAATCCGGTTGGCCTGACCATCATGGGCACGGTCTTCCTGTCGACCACGGGAGCCGAGGCTCTCTACTCCGACATGGGACACGTAGGCCGCGGCAACATCTACGCCACCTGGCCCTTCATCAACGTCGCCCTGGTCTTCAACTACTTCGGCCAAGGGGCTTGGATCCTGCGCAACCGCGACAATAAGGCCCTTCAGGGTGTGGACGGGCTCAACCCCTTCTTCCAGATGATGCCCACCACCGTGCGTTACGTGGCGGTCCTCCTGTCGGTGACGGCAGGCGTCATCGCCTCACAGGCCCTCATCACGGGTGCCTTCACCATGGTCTCGGAAGCCACGGGCCTCAACTGGATGCCCCATCTGCAGGTGCGTTACCCGGCGCGCACCCGTGGCCAGCTCTACATCCCCACCATCAACTGGGTCCTGTGCGCGGCCACGTTGACGGTGCTGGCCATCTTCAAGGATTCCGAGCACATCTCGGCCGCTTACGGGCTGGCCCTGACGGTGACCATGATTACCACCACCGTCCTGCTGGCCGACTACATCTGGCACGACGGCAAGCGGGCGCTCTCCCTGCTCTTCGCCTTGGTCTTCCTGGCCATCCAGATCCTCTTTTTCATGGCCTCCATGGCCAAGTTCATGCACGGCGGCTGGTTCACCATGCTGCTGACCGCGGCCATCCTCTACATCATGTACACCTGGGATGTGGGCACCAGGGTGGAGCGCTCGCAGCGGCGGCATATGACGGCCAAGGAATGCCTGCCCGCCCTGGAGATGCTTCACAACGACTTCCGCGTCCCCTATTATGCGGACAACCTGGTCTATCTGACCTCGGATGCGGAGATGCGGCGGCTGGACACCGACATTTTCTTCTCCATCTTCGCCAACCGGCCCAAGCGTGCTCGCGCCTGGTGGGCCGTCTCGGTCCAGACCACGGACGCCCCCTACACCCGCAAGTACTCGGTGGAGAACTTCGGCACCAACTACCTCTTCCGAGTGCGCATGAGGCTGGGCTTCAAGGTGGACCAGAATGTGGCCACCTACCTGCACCAGATCATGCATGAGCTGATTGACAGCGGCGAGCTGCCCAAGCAGCCCTCCATCTACCCCAAGGTGGACGAGGACCCGCAGATCGGCACAGTCACCTATGTACTGGTCCACAAGGCCCTGATGCCCGAGTCCAAGATCGACTCTCGCGGTGCCTTCTCGCTGAAGGTCAAGTACGCCATTCGCAAGGTGGCGGGCTCGCCGATCAAATGGTTCGGCTTGGCTCCCTACAACCCGATCGTGGAAGTGCAGCCCCTGTTCGTTTCCACCCGGGCAGTTCCAAAGCTGACGCGCGTGGTCCTGCCATCCCGCAAGATCAAGGGCGGCAAGCATCACAAGGGCTGAGTGAGTGGAATCTCACCCTATGGAGCCTGGCCCAAATCGGGCCCAGGCCATAGAATTGACGGCATGGAACCTGGTGCCCGGCCTTTCCGGGCTACCGTCGAAAGGTGATGTGATGACACAAGCTCAAGCCAATATCGGAGTCGTGGGTCTGGCCGCCATGGGTGCCAGCCTGTCCAGGAACCTGGCACGGCACGGCAATACCGTAGCTGTCTACAACCGCCACTATTCGCGCACCGAGACCCTGATCAGCGATCACGGCCAGGAGGGCCGCTTCGTTCCGGCCAAGACGCTGCAAGAGTTCGTGGCCTCGTTGACCAAGCCCCGCACGGCCATCATCATGGTCAAGGCCGGGGATCCCACCGACCAGATGATCAATGACCTGGCCGATCTGATGGAGCCTGGGGACATCATCGTCGATGCCGGCAACGCCTACTTCAAGGACACCATCCGCCGCGAGAAGGCCATCCGGGCCCGTGGGCTGCACTTCGTGGGTTGCGGCGTCTCCGGAGGCGAGCAGGGCGCCCTCTTGGGGCCCTCCATGATGCCCGGCGGGACCGATGAGTCCTGGGAGACCCTGGGGCCCATTCTGGAGTCCATCGCCGCCAAGGTTGATGGCGAACCCTGCGTCACCCACATCGGCACCGACGGGGCGGGCCACTTCGTCAAGATGGTCCACAACGGCATCGAGTACTCGGACATGCAGGTGATCGCCGAGTCCTATGACCTGATGCGTCGGGGTCTGGGCATGGAGCCCGAGGCCATCGCCCAGGTCTTCGAAGAGTGGAACCAGGGGGATCTGAACTCCTACCTGGTGCAGATTACCGCCGAGGTGCTCCACCACACTGATGCCGTCACCGGCAAGCCCTTCATCGACATCGTCACCGATCAGGCCGGCATGAAGGGTACCGGCACCTGGACCGTGCAGACCGCATTGGACCTTGCCGTGCCGGTGACCGGAATAGGCGAGGCCGTCTTCGCCCGGGGACTTTCTTCTTCGCCAGAGCTGCGCAGCCAGGCGGCTCAGGAGGGGCTGGAGGGT
Source organism: Bifidobacterium asteroides (assembly GCF_019469425.1). Classification (NCBI taxonomy): domain Bacteria; kingdom Bacillati; phylum Actinomycetota; class Actinomycetes; order Bifidobacteriales; family Bifidobacteriaceae; genus Bifidobacterium; species Bifidobacterium asteroides. The sequence continues at coordinate 316,105 of NZ_CP048272.1, forward strand.
CCGCAGCCCAAGGCTGCCATGGCTGATCTGGCCGCTGATCTCGAGGCCCGCAAGTCCTTCATCGAGGACATTCGCCAGGCCCTCTATGCTTCCAAGATCGTGGCCTACGCCCAGGGATTCAACGAGATGCAGGAGGGAGCCCGGGTCTATGGCTGGAAGCTGGACATGGGCGCCATCGCACGCATCTGGCGTGGCGGCTGCATCATCCGAGCCAAGTTCCTGAACCGGATCTCGGATGCCTATGCCTCTGGCCGTGAGCCGGGCTCCCTACTCTTCGACCCCTTCTTCAAGCAGGCGGTCGAGCAGGCTCAGGATTCCTGGCGGCGTGTTGTGGCCAGCGCCACCCAGGCCGGAATCCCCATCCCCGTCTTCGCCAGCTCCCTGTCCTACTACGACGGACTGCGTTCCGACCGGCTCCCCGCCGCCCTGATCCAAGGCCAGCGTGACCTCTTCGGCGCCCACACCTATGGACGCGTGGACCAGCCGGGTGTCTTCCACACCCTCTGGGCCGAGGACAAGTCCGAGATCAAACAGGACTGAGTTTCTCGCCAGAATCGTAAAGGTCCGCACAGCCGCTGAGACGGCAGTGCGGACCTTTTGTCATCTTGTCAGCGGATTTTGGCTGTGGATTCCCGGACCACCAGCCGGCAGGTGGCAGTCGTCCGGGTGGGAGGACAATTATCGTCGTCGCCCTGCAGACGGGCCAGGAGGGCATCAACCGCCTTGCGGGCCAGATCTTCCTTGTCGGTGCTGATGGTGGTGAGCGAGGGTATATAGGACCCTCCCTCCTGTATGCCGTCAAATCCCACGACGGCCAAGTCCCGGGGGACCTCCACGCCGCATTCGTGCAGTCCTCGGATCAGGCCAAGGGCCAGGGAGTCAGTCATGCAGAAGATGCCGTCAAAGGGCGGGTCGGACGCGTCCGCCAGATGATGGCCCAAGTCGCGGGCCATTTCTCCTTCCCAGCGGTCCAAGGGCAGGAAATCTTCGCGCCCAGCCTTGATGCCGGCGGCTTTCATAGCCTTCAGACAGCCGGCCACCCTGCGGCCGTGGACCGAGTGCTGTTGGACCGGATCGGTGCTGGCCGTCATGTCGGCACCCACCACGCCTATTCGTCGGCATCCGCAGTCCAGCAGGTGCTGCACAGCCATGGCGGCTCCCTCGAACCCGGCCGTCATGACCGAATCGAAGACCGGCTCGGCTGAGGGGTCGTCCAGCAGCACCAGAGGCTTGCCATCGGCCAGCTCCTGCATCTCCTCATTGGTGATGCTGCCCGGACTGAAGATGGTGCCGTCGCAGAGCTGGCTGGTCACATGCCGGAGAATGGAGACCTCGTCCTGTTTGGAGTTGGAGGTCTGCTGAATGATGGCCTGCATACCGTGGGCGTTGATCTGCCGGGAGATGGCCGCACTCATCTGCGCGGGATAAGGCTTGTCCAGCTCGAAGATGGCCACGCCGATGATGCCGCTCTTACCTGAGCGCAGGCTCCTGGCCGACAGATTGGCCGAGTAGCGGAGCTTGTGGGCGGCAAGCAGGACCCTGCGCCTGGTGTCATCCGCTATGCGTTTATCGCCTCGAAGGGCATAGGAGGCAGTGGCCCGAGAGACCTGCGCCTCCTTGGCTACATCGCTCATCGTCACCATCTCGCACCTTTCCCGGGGTTCAGCCATTATCCTAGGCACGTGGGTGGCCTTATCAGAATATAGTTGACACGATTCAATCAACGTGATATACCATGTTATGACAGGAGTTGAATCGTGTCAATTCCCGGGTCTCGACGTTGAACAGCCCGGAGAGATGTTCAGAGGATTGATTGCAAGGAGGAGTCATGAAGCTGAAGCGAGCATGGAGGGGCATAGCTGCGGCGCTGGGTGTCGGCATGTTGGTGTCGGCCATGGGTGCCTGCGGGGCTGGCGGCGCTGACGGGTCCAAGACTGCGCTGACCTTCCTGTCATGGAACAACGAACAGGTGATGAGGCCATACATCGACCAATTCGAGCAGCAGAACCCAGGGATCAAGGTGGACTTCAGCTATTCGCCGCCTACCCCTGAGTACATCCAGACCCTGCAGACCCGACTGGTCGGTAACCAGGCCCCGGATGTGTTCATCATCACCTCCGAGAATAAGGCTGACCTGATCAAGAACGGCTACGTGCGCGACCTGACCAACGAGCCCTTCATGCACAACATCTCCCAGGCCAACAAGGACTTCGTCAGCCATCAGGGCAAGGTCTACGGCATGTCCGTGTCCTCCTGGGCCTCCGGCATCGTCTACAACAAGGACCTTCTGGCCAAGGCGGGCGCCAAGGAGGTCCCAGAGACCTGGGACGGGTTCCTGCAGCTGTGCAAGAAGCTCAAGGCCGCCGGAGTCACGCCCTTCCTGGAGACCATCGCCGATGGCCCCAGCAGGATTCCCGATGCCTTCATGGGCTCGCAGTTCGACAGGGACAAGGTTGATGTGACCAGCCTGATCGACCGCCGCCCTCAAAAGCCCGGCGGCGACCAACGTGAGGCGGTTGCGGCCTGGATGAAGCTCTACGACCAGGGCCTGGTCACCCGTGACACGGTCGGCATCAGCGGCGACGATATGAAGACCCAGTTCATCAACGGCCAGGTGGCCATGATCTGCACCGGCCCCTGGGACCTGCCATCCATAGGCCAGGCTGGGCTCAAGTATGGCATGGCCCCCATGCCGCTTATGGAGAGGAACACGGTCAACTACGCACAGGGGTCGCCATCGCCCGCCTACGCCATATACTCCCGCCTCAAGGGCGACAAGCTCAAGGCTGCCCAGAAGTTCCTGACCTTCATGGATAGCCACTGGGCCTTGCAGCGTTCGGCCGACAACGGGGATGCCATCACGGTCCAGGGGTTCGAGGCCAAGGTCAAGCCCGAGTATGAGCAGGTCTACCGGACCAACGTGCAGCCGGGCCACTACTTCCTGCTCATGAACTTCTATGCCAAGCCGGACGTGCTGACCACCGTCCGCCAGTCCG